>DASSIL010000137.1:0-7162 GCA_035691925.1 Gemmatimonadales bacterium | reverse complement strand
TCCGTGACGCGCGCGCCGGCTGGGTGATGGCGCCGACCGTTGACCATCTGCTCGAGTTCTCGGGGCGGGCGCTGACCGGGCTCCCGTTGTTCGCATGACCGGCGCCCCGGACGCCGCACCGACGCCGCCGGCGTGCGCGGTGCGCGGCATGCTGGATCCCAGCGGACGCGTGCGGATCGTGACGCGCAATCTGCGCTTCGACGCCGAGGGCCAGACGAGCCTGCCGGCCGAGGCCGATCATCCCTCCGCGCTCGACCTGCTGGTGGCGGCACTCGCCACCGATCTGCTGGCCGGGCTGCGCCGCGCCGCCGCGCGGGCAGGACTGGCGCTGCACGATGCCGAGCTGTCGCTGGCCGCGCGGCTCGACAATCCGCTCGTGGCCCTGGGCGTGGTGGGCGAGGACGGCAGTCCCGGGCTGGCAGCGCTGCGCGGCGCGCTGTACGTCCACACCGAAGCTTCCGAGCGCACGCTCGAGACGCTGTGGGGGCAGGTGCTGGCGCACGCGCCGGTGTACGCGACGTTGTGCCGAGCCGCGCACGTACGCATCGATCTCAAACCCATTCCGTGAAGGAGACATCATCCGTGCGACCGCTGCTCGTGGGCGCCGTGATCTACGACCCCAAAGTGTCCGTGATCTGGGACATCATCACCCGCTACTTCGCCACGCACGACTGCGCGATCGACTGCGTGTTCTACACGAACTACGCGCTGCAGGTGGACGCGCTGCTGGCCGGGCATGTCGACATCGCGTGGAACTCGCCGCTGGCGTGGCTCGACGCCGCGCGCCGCCAGCCGGGGTGCCGCGCGCTGGCGATGCGCGACACCGACCGCGATCGCCGCACGCACCTGCTGGTGCGCGCGGACGGCGCGGTGCGGGACGTGGCCAGGCTGCGCGGCGCGGTGGTGGCGTTGGGCGCCAGCGACTCGCCGCAGGCGACGCTGCTGCCGATCCACCACCTGTGGCGCGCCGGGCTCGAGGCCGGCCGCGACTACCGCGTGCGCCGCCACGACGTGCTGGCGGGCAAGCACGGCGACCACGTGGGCGGCGAGCGCCAGGCGCTCGAGGACCTGCTGGACGGCCGCGCCGACGCCGCGGCGGTGCTCGATCTCAACTGGGAGCTGTGGCGCGCGGACGGCACCGTGGACCCGTCGCGCGTGCGCGTGCTCGCCTCGACCGCGCCGTTCGACCACTGCAACTTCACCGCCGCGCCGGCGCTTTCGCCGGCGCGCGCCGAGCAGTGGACACGCGTGCTGCTGGCGATGGACTACGCCGACCCCGCGCACCGCGAGATGATGGACCTGGAGGGACTGAAGGCGTGGCTGCCGGGGCGCACCAGCGGCTACGCCGCCCTGGAGGAGGCGGTGCGCGAACAGGAGTTCTTCGCCGCCGCGCGCGTGGGATGACGCTGCCGCGCTTCCCGGTGACCACGGTGGGGAGCTGGCCGCGCGCGCCCGAGCTGCTGCGCGCGCTGTCCGAGCGGCGGCGCGGCGCGATCTCCGAAGCGCGCTTCCTCGACACGGCGCGCGCCGGCGTGCGCGCGGCGCTGGCGGCGCAGCTCGAGGCCGGCGTCGATCTCGTGACCGACGGCGAGCAGACGCGCGACAACTTCGACTCGTTCGTGGCCGGCAGGCTGGACGGCGTGCGGCTGATGACGCTGGCCGAGATGCTGGACGTGGTCGATGACGAGCAGGGCTTCGCGCGGCTGCTCGACACGCTGGACGTGCCGGCGTTCGCGATCAGCAACCCCACGTGCGTGGGCGAGATCGCGCTGCGCGCCCCGCTGGTCGAAGACGACCTGCGTCACCTGCAGTCGCTCACCGATCGGCCGATCAAGGTGACGCTGCCCGGGCCATACCTGCTGACGCGCGCGATGTGGGTGCCGGAGGCGAGCCGCGCGGCCTACGCCAGCAAGGAGGCGCTGGGCGAGGCGGTGGTGGCGATCCTGCGCGACGAGGTGGCGCGCGTGGTCGCCGCCGGCGCCGCGTTCATCCAGCTTGACGAGCCCGTGCTCACCGAGCTGGTGTTCACGCAGGGCCATACGCGCACGTTCATGTGCGCGGCGCTGGCCGCGCGCCGCGATCCCGCCGAGGAGCTGGCGCTCGCGCTGTCGCTGCTGTCGCGCGTCGTGGCGGCGGCGGGGCACGTGCGCACCGGGCTGCACGTGTGCCGCGGCAACTGGAGCCGCGACGAGCGCACGCTGCTGGCCGGCAGCTACGCTGCGCTGGGCGAATGGTTCGCGCGCGCGCCGGTGACGCAGCTGGTGCTGGAATACGCCACGCCGCGCGCCGGCGAGGTGGTGCCGGTGGCCGGCAAGGAGCTGGGCCTGGGCGTCGTCAATCCGCGCTCGGACGAGATCGAGGGCGCGGACCAGATCCGCCGCCGCGTGGAGCGCGCACTCGCGCGGTTCCCGGCGGACAAGATCTTCCTCAACCCCGACTGCGGCTTCGGCACCTTCGCCGCCCGCCCGATGAACCCGCCCGACGTCGCGCAGCGCAAACTGGCCGTGATGGTCGAGGCCGCACGCGCGCTGCGGGAGCAGGAACTGCACGGCTGACCGGTCCTCGGTCGGTGACCTGCCTCATCAGCGGATGACGACGATCCGACCGGGCTCGGAGCGCGCGCCGCTGGCGTCGGTGCCGATGACGAAGTACATGCCGGTCACCAGCCGTCCGGGGATCAGGTCGCCGAGTGGCAGGCTCTCGGTATCAGCGCCGGACAGCTCCACGGAACGCTGCTGCACGATCCGGCCCTGCACGTCGTAGAGCGTCAGCCGCATCGTCCCCGGAGTCCCCGAGTGAACCGTCAGCGCCGAGTTCTGCAGGAACGGCTGCGGCGAAACCTCGAGCGCGAAGCTCTTGCGGCTCCGGGCCGGGAACTGCCCCGCGGGGCTGTACCAGCGATACCGGCTGTCCACCGACTCCCGGACGACGCGATAACGAGCGACCCCCGGGATTGGCGAGTTGTCGAGGAAGCTCACGCTCGCGCTGGAATCGGCCTGCACCCGTCCAATTTCCGCGAAGTCACCATCGGACCCCGCACGCTCGATGGTCCACCACGACCCCGGCGCCGGACCCGACAGCTCCCACTCGACCGACCGTCCATGACCCGAAGGACTCACGCTCGGTGCGGCAGCAGTCACCGAGCAATAGGTGTGCGTGTAGTACAAGCCCCCTACTCCAAGCTGGAACCACGACACCCATGCGTCCCCGTCCCGGTCGCGTGCCACGGTCGGGATGACAGCCAGCCCACTGCCGGGGATCTCCTCTGGGGTTCCCCACCCAGTGCTCGTGGGGAACGCGATGCAGCCAACGTCCCGAAACGTTGCGTTGCTGCCCAGATCACCCCACACCAGCACTGGCCGCTCCGCCGTGTCCCGGCTCGCGTCGCACCAGCCGGAATCGAAGCTGTCGCCCGGGTTGTGGGGGCACACCATGCTGTCCCCGCGGCTCCACAGGCCATCGCGGTAGTTCGAGACGTGGACCCAGCGCCGCGTCGTCCACATCAGCCACAGCCCACCCGAGGGCCTGATCCGCAGTCGCGGGTGCGCGGGCACGAACGCCCGCCGATCCAGCACCCCGCTTGCCGTCCAGGTGGTCCCCGCCGTGGAGGCCCAGGCCAAACCTGACTGCCCAGCGTACACCGCCATCACGCTGTCGCCCGACAACGGCGCGATCGTGCAGTGGTCCTCGTCGATCCCCAGTTCCGGCAGCTGGTGCCAGATGCGGGCCGTGTCGGAATACGCCGTTCGGATTGCATCGGTGTCCGAGTGCAACCTTTGCTCACTCCAGGTGACCCACCTGCGCGGGCTCCCGATCGCTGCGCCGTATTCGAGGTCGGACTCGAACTCTCTCGCCACTGTGTCCGGAGGGGAAATCGTGTCACCGATTGAGCAAAGGAGCACGGCGCCTACCCCCGAGCCGGTCGGATCCAACGAGAGCCAAACGATGTGCCGATCCGATTGGCCGACCACGGGCCATGGGAATAGGCCCGCGCCGCTCGTGCCGGCAAAACGAGGGGTTGTCCAGCCGGAATCACGCCAGGAAAATACGGACCAGTCCTCATGGTGCGTTTGGCTCGTGCTGTCCCACTCGACCGCAACGATCAGCGCGGGAAAACCGGTGCTGTCGGCCTCCAGCCGGTTCGTCCCAAAGTGGACGATGCGCGGATAGCTGAGCTGTTCGACCCTCGACCACGCCCGGCCGGGAGGAAGAGCATCTGCGCGCTGGTAACCCGCCACGACCAGCGGCACAGTCATAAGCAAGGCAAGCGCACCGCTCGCGCCCCGCCTATCCAAGCGCATTCAGACGCTCCTCCAAGTTGACTGCAGCGCAGGCATCAGCTTCGGAAAAATTGTCTTGCCATACCCCCCCCCCGGTCAAGTAAGAGTTTCGGCGGCACAGATCCACAGGGTGAGCGGAGGAGCGGCCGCTGCGCCCTCAACCCCGACCTGTGGAGGTCTGCCATGCCCCGCCGAATTGCGCATTCCCGCCTTCCTTTCGCTCTTGTTGTGCTGCTCACGCTCACGAGCCATCGCGCGGTGGCGGGCGGCATTGGCGTCTCGCAGCCCGCCGAGCCGGAATCCGCGTCCGTGTTCGGCAATCACTCCGCGATCTGGAACATCTACCGGACTCCGGCCGTCCGAAATGCTTTGGGACATCGTGACCTCGAGTTCCTTTGGAGTCCGACGTACAACGCGCTCGGCAAGCCGATCGTCTCTGCTGGCGACACCGCTGAGAATGACCTGGATCGCTATGGGAAGACGATCTGCGAGACCCACCACAACCCTTTTGGATTCGGTCTCTCCGACATCCAGCTTGTCTACAACTACCTAAACTTCGCCGGGGCTGCGTACAGCACCATTCCGTCCTTGCCCGGCTTCATCTGTGCGATTCCCGACACGGCGTTCCCGGAGCTTGGTGGGATCAGGCACATCTACGGCACGCCGGACAAGGACCACATCGACACGTACCTCTACTACCCCACGCTCGATACGGGAGGCAGCAACTACGGAAAGACGCCTTCCGATTTCCTTTCGGCCAACGAGGACACGAGCACGGGCCACACGCTCGACACCCTTGATGTGCTCCACTGGAATTCGGTGCAGGTGCCCGGGCCCGACACGTCCCAGGTAGGCAAGACGGGTGCCAGCGCCTGGACCAGACCCGACACGCTGCAGAACTGGGGATTCGACCACGAGTTCCAGCACGCCTTCAATTTCGCCCGCGGCCAGGCCCGTGTGAGCACGGAGATGTTCTCCAGTGCTGCCGAGGCGCTCGGTGGCGAGCTCCCGGAGCCCGTTTACGCCGACGTCCCGTACACATGGTCACTCACCATGAATTATCCGCCCGGAAACTACCAGGCGTGGCGGAGCTTCACTGCCTACCTCGCCTATAACTTCCGCGGGACGGACACGACGCAGGCCGGCATCTCCGACGACCTGCTGTGGCGCTGGGCTCGCATTGGCGACCACACCCTGCGCGGGCTCGCGCTGGCGCTCAACGACTCCGTGTGCGCGGAGTGCGCCACCAAGTCCTATTTCGCCGGACTCGACGACAACGGACGACTGCAGGCCTTGATCCACAACTGGCGGATCGCCAACTACGTGAACAACGACACGCTCGGGGAGCACCAGTACGGGTTCCCGCCGCAGTTCGGCTTCGTGCCGTCCCGCGATATCGGTGCGTGGCAGAACGTGGACGGACTCGCGAGCGACGACAGCATCAGCATCCCGCCGGATACGACACTCTCGAGCACGACTCGCGAGGTCAGCATTACCGACACCCGCTACACGAAGACGACGGGGGGCGTTGTGGCCCTCGCCCCGATGGCGCTGCAGATGTTCGGAGCAGAGTACTGGGTGATCCACGCAGACAGCACGTTGTCGTCGGGGACACGGGATCTGGTCGTCGATGTCTCGCCGGACGCGGCGCTCGGGGGCAGCTTCCACCACAATCCTCCGAACGACGTCGGAGGCCACAACTGCTGGAGCTTCGACTTCTCCGACGGTCGCCTGATGGCGACCATCGTGGGGTACTCGGGCCCGACCGATAGCCTCACCCTGCCCAACTACCTGTGGCGCCATCCAGAATACGCGAAGCTCGCCACCGCCGTCCGTTCGGTGGTCGTGGACAGCCTCTCCGGGGCCGTCACGGCCGTGCTCCCGAATTTTGGCAGCACCTATGAAGCCGCGCTCGTTGTGATCACGCTGAACGACGGCCCGACCGGCACCGCCTCTGGCACGATCAACTACGCGGGCGCCCAGGTGCTGCCGTACCGGCTGTCGCTCGCGGTGCGGAAAGCCCCGTACGACAGCCTCTCGCCGCGGCTCGTGGAGGCGTCTTCTGGCGAGTCGGACGACTTCGCTACGTGGGCACCGGCGGGGGACAAGCTGGGGTTCCAGAGCACGATTGGCTCGATCAGTCCTTACGAGCAGATCTACACCAAGGGCTTCGATGGCTTGCCGGCCGCACGGCTCGTAACGCCGGTACAGGACTTCGACCAGGAGTTCCCCGACTGGTCGCCACGCGGCGACTTCGTGGCGTTCTCTCAGGATTCCGGCGGTGGGCAGTGTGACGTGTGGACGTTTCGGGTCGGCGTGGCCAACAGCGCGCAGCGGCTGACCTGGCACCGCGGCCACGCGGACTGGCCGGCGTTCAGCCCGAACGGACAGCAGATCGCCTACATGCAGCAGAACGCCGGGAGTGATTCGCTGAACCACACCTGGCAGGTGCGGAAGATGAACCTGGACGGCAGCGGCGATGTGCTGGTCGGTTGGGTCGGAACGCAGACCCTGCCGCGCGCGCTCCGCTGGAGCCCGGATGGCGCATGGCTCTACTACACGGTGAATGACTCGCTGATTGCCATGTCGGTGGCGAGCGGCAGCCGCGCGCTGCGTTACGCCGCGCTGCAGTCGCCGTCCACCAGCTTCGACCTGCCGCTCGGCGCGGGGCCGATCGTCTTCGAACAGCCGGGAGAGGCAGACGCTTGCGACGACCCGTTCCAGACGTTCGTCCGCATCGCGACCTGCGACACCGCCCGCCACGACATCCGGGCTCGCTTCTACCAGCACTCTGCCCAGATGCACAATCCGCGTTGGTCTTTCGACAATACCCACGTCGCATACGGGTCTGACCAGGATTCGCCCGGTGACGTGGACCTATT
>DASSIL010000136.1:0-20908 GCA_035691925.1 Gemmatimonadales bacterium | reverse complement strand
GTGTGAGCATTTCGTCAGGGCCCCGGGTCACGGGCGACCCTGACTCCCCAACAGGCATCTGAGGAGCAACCTCCTTCAGGAATGCTGCACATGCCGCGCCGTTTCGTCACCTCAGGTCTCGGTCTCTTGGTCATTCTCGCGTGTGCCCATCCGCAGCCAGACCAATCCGCGGTGGTGCCCGGCCTCGCGCTGCAAGTCAGCCAGTCCCCGGGGCCCGACACCGTCGTGTATCAACGATCGATCACTCGGGCCGGACGAGACAGCGCCGCGGGGACGCGAACCGTCGTCCGGCAAATCGTGCGCTCCCCGGCGCGGGCCCGGTTGCTCCAGGTCGAGCAGCGATTCCCTGGCGGTGGCGGCGAGATCATTGATACGGCAGTCGCAGAGCTGGCGACCTTCGCTGCCGTGGCCCATCGCTCGCATCAGCCGACACGCATCATGCGGTTCACGTTCGCGGGAGACAGCGCCGAGGGGACGGTGACGGCGCTCCGCCCCGGCGGAGATTCGATCGCGGCGGTCCAGCAGTCGCTGGGCGGACGGATCTTCGACTCCAACGTGATCGATCTGGTCGTCGCGGCGTTGCCGCTCGGACCCGGGTTCGCGACGGAGCTTCCCTTCTTCATCTATGAGCGTGGCGGTCGCGTGGCGATGCCGGTCGCCGTGCGGGAGCGCGCCACAGTTCCGTTTGGACGCCTGGGCCCGCGCGACGTATGGATCGTGAGCGTCGGCGTGCCGGGCGCCCCCGCGACGGTGTGGGTCGATACGCGGACGCGCGCCGTGCTGCGGGTGCGCTACGACATCGCCGCACGGGCGACGAGCTTTACCGATGAGCGTGTGACGCCCCTGCACGGATAATCGATGCGACCTTGATGGCGGCCGGGAGTGACCGCAGTTTACGCCGCTCTGATATGGCCACTCCCGCGCCCGTCGTTTCCCCAGCCGCGGCCGCACCGCTCGACGCCACCGAGCGGCTGCACGCGCTCGACATCCTGCGGGGCCTCGCGCTCTTCGGGATGATCCTGGTGCACTTCCACCAGAAGACGCGCCTCGAGGTCACGGGAATCGAAGACCTGATCCCCTGGGCGGTGTGGGTGGGGCTCGAACAGAAGGCCTGGGGCACCTTCGCGTTTTTGTTCGGCGTCGGGTTCGCGATCTTGCTGCGCCGACTCGAGGCCCGTGGAGCAGCGGTCGTTCCCATCTACCTGCGCCGCATGGCGACGCTCGCCTGCTTCGGCATCATCGCCGAGGTCGGCTTCGGCTTCACCATCTTGTTCGCCTACGCGATGTGGGGGCTGGCACTCCTGGTAATCCGGAAGTGGTCGACGCGCAGGCTGCTCATCAGCGCGGCGGTGGCGGCATGCATCAAGCCGGTCGTCGCCTTCGTGAGCGCGCTGTACGCGGCGTCGAGCGGCGCGGCCCCTGCTGCTGCGACGACTGCCATCTGGTATCAGGCGGTGGAAGCGGCGTCGCACCAGGGGAGCTACCGCACCCTGCTCGCGGCACGGTGGGACCTCTTCGTGGCGACGCACCCGGCGAGCTGGCGGGACCTCTTGCCGGACGTCAACCTCGCCTTGTTCATCGTCGGCCTGCTCGCAGTGCGGCACGGGATTCTCGACCAGCCGAAGCAACACGTCCGGACGATCGTGAGGTGGATGATCTTTGGAGCGCTCTCCTGGGGAACGGCGTGGACGGTGCTGCGCAATGTGCCGACGCCGTCGATTCCCGGCGCCGACTGGCCGATCACGTACGGGTTCGGCCTGGTGCAGGATCAGTGGCTGTGCTTCACCTACATCGGTGCGGTTGTCCTGTTGCTGGCATATCGGCCGATCTGGACCGAGCGGCTCGCGGCATTCGGCCGCTCGGGACGCATGGCATTGACGAACTACATGTTTCAGGCGGCGACCCTCGACATCCTGTCGAGCAGGTACGGGTTCGGACTCAAACTACGGCCCTACAGCTATGTCATCGCGGCCGTTCTGTTGTTCTCCGTCGAGGTGTTGATTTCCACCGCCTGGCTCAGGCGATTCCGTTTCGGCCCGCTCGAGTGGGTGTGGCGCACGCTGACGTATGCGCGACCCCAACCGCTGCGCCGCGCGACATGATCTCCGGTCCGGATGCCCTGGCCCGGTTGCGGGAGGGCAACCGGCGCTTCGTCACCGGGCGGCTCGATCTCGCCGCGGCGCTCGACGAGTCGCGCCGCAACGCGCTCGCCCAGGGGCAGGAGCCGTTCGCCGTCATTCTGGGATGCTCGGATTCCCGCGTCCCCGCCGAGCTGGTATTCGGGCAAGGCTTCGGGGATCTGTTCGTGATCCGCGTCGCCGGGAACATCGTGGCGCCGTCGCAGGTGGGCAGCGTGGAGTTCGCGGCCGGAAAGCTCGGGGTGCGGCTCGCGGTCGTGCTGGGGCACACTCGCTGCGGGGCCGTGACCGCGACACTCGAAGAACTGCAGCAGCCCGTTCCCAATCGATCTCCCAACCTGCGGTCGATCGTCGACCGCATCCGCCCATCCGTAGAGCCCCTGCTCTCCACCCCGCTCGGCCAGCAACCGGACGCGCTGATCGCGCAGGCGGTGCGGGCGAACATCCGCGTCGCGACGAATCACTTACGGCACGGCTCGGAGATCCTCGAGCACCTCGTGGCGCGAGATGGGCTATTGATCGTCGGGGCGGAATACTCGCTCGACACCGGGGTAGTGGACTTCTTCGACGGCACTTAGAAGCGGAAAACCCGAAAACACTTGGGATTTCGACCACGCTTGACACGTGACCAAATAGTCACATATTTGACCACGTGGACGCGGTGTTCAGAGCCCTGGCTGATCCGAGCCGCCGCAAGCTGCTCGACGCGCTGTTCAAGCACGACGGGCAGACCCTCGGGGCACTGGAGCGGCGCCTCCCGATGACGCGCTTCGGGGTCATGAAGCACCTGCGCGTGCTCGAGGAAGCCCGGCTCGTGGTGACCAAGCGGCGCGGCCGCGAGAAGCTGCATTTCCTGAACCCCGTCCCGATCCGGCTGGTCCACGACCGGTGGGTGAGCAAGTACGCCGAGCCGTGGGCGGCGACGCTGAGCGACCTGAAGCGCAACCTGGAGGAAGGGACGATGGAAAAGGTCTTCGAGATCTACATCAAGACGACGCCGGAGCGCCTCTGGGAGGCGATCACCAATCCCGAGATGCGCAGCAAGTACACTTTCGGCATGGTTGTGAAGTCCGACTGGAAGCCCGGTTCCCGCTACGAAGCGGTGAACCCAAAGGCACCAGGCCCGCTGCTCGAGGGAGAGAACCTGGAGGTCGACCCGCCGCGGCGACTGGTGCAGAGCTTCCGCGCCCTGTGGGGTGAAGATGTCAAGAAAGAAGGGACGTCGCGTGTCACCTGGGCGATCGAGCCAGTCGGCGACTCCTGCCGCCTCACCGTGACGCACGACCAGCTGCGTGAGGGCGCCAACGATCAGCTCTACGGCGGCTGGCCGATGATCCTGTCGGGGCTCAAGACGCTGCTCGAGACGGGGCAGCTGCTCACGACCCCAGGCTCGCTCATGTACGCCTGATTGCACGTCGGGTGGGTGACCCCGGGGCGGCGCCCCGGGGTCGGTTCGCCAAAACCCGACGGCCCGATAGTTTCTGCAGCACCTTCATCGGACGTCGCCCAATGAAAGCGTACCTGATCACCACCGGCTCCGTCTTCGCGCTCATCGTCGCGTCGCACATCATGCGTTTCATAACCGAGGGCGGAGCACTGCGGGAACCGTTCCTGTGGATCCTCACGTTCCTGGCTGCAGGACTGTCAGTCTGGGCGTTCCGTCTCCTGCGGCTCTCGAGTGCGAAGCGGTGAGCGCGCCGCACGTCGATTGCGGGCGGCATCACGCGTCGCTCTCGGTGACCGATGTCGCCCGGGCCGTGGAGTTCTACGAGACGAAGCTCGGATTGACACGGGCGTTCATGGAAGGTGATCCGCCCACGTTCGCGGGGATCAACCTCGATCACGTCCAGATCTTCTTGCAGCAGGGGACGCCCAATCCATCCGGGACGTCGGTGTACTTCGTCATTGGCGACGCCGACGAGCTGTACGCCTTCCACTTCGTGGAGAAACCATGACCGCTCAGGAATTCCGCCGCATCGCCCTGAGCCTCGCTGGTGCCACCGCCCAGAAGCACATGGGCCACCCTGACTTCCGGGTCGGCGGCAAGATCTTCGCGACGCTCGGGATTCCGGGTCGTGGCTGGGGGATGGTGAAGCTCACCCCCGATCAGCAGGAGCTGTTCGTGCGCAGCCAGCCCAAGGGGTTCATGCCGGTCAAGGGCGCGTGGGGGCGGTCCGGGGCGACGAACGTGGCCCTGCCCTCGGCACGTAAGGGCGCGGTGCGTGAGGCGCTGACGATGGCCTGGGAGAACACGCGGTCGAGCCGGTAAAAGGAGATCCTCATGTCACTGCCCCGCTGTGTGGTCGTTGTGATGCTCGCCTCTCTCGCAGGATCGGCGCTCGCCGCCCAGACCTCCACGCCGGAAGACTCGGTGCGCGCCGTGGAGCAGGCGCGGGGCCAGGCGCTGCTCAAGGCCGACACCGTTGCCCTGTCGCGCCTCGTCGCCGATGAATTCGTGGAGGTCTCGCGACTCGGCCAGATCCGCACGCGTGCCGACAACCTCAAAGACATCGCGAGCGGCGACCTGAAGCTCACCGCGGTGCGCTACGACAGCCTCGCCGTGCGGATCTACGGGGACGTGGCGGTGCTGCGCGGCATCGCCGACAACACAGGGACCTTCCGTGGCTTCCCGTTCAGCGGGAAGATCCGCTACACGCGGGTGTTCGTGCGACGGGACGGCCGCTGGCAAGCGGTCGCGATGCAGCAGACCTCCATGCCATAGCGCCGCCATCGATGCAGCGTGGTAAGGGAAGATGATTCGCGCGCTCCACTCGGGCGACGAAGAGCAGCTCGAAGCCTTCCTCGTCCGTCACGCCGACTTCTCGATGTTCCTGCGCTCGAACTCCCGGGCCGCGGGCCTCGTCTACGAGGGAAAACCGCTGCAGGCGCACTACGTCGCGGCGTTCGATGGCGACCGGATCATCGCCGTCGCGGCGCACTGCTGGAACGACATGCTGCTGGTGCAGGCGCCGGTGGATGTCGTGGGAGTGGCGCGCGCGGCGGTCGCGCAGTCCGGGCGCCCCGTTGCCGGACTCTCCGGTCCCGCCGAGCAGGTGTTGGCGGCGCGCACTGCCCTGGGACTCGATGATCGCCCAACGCCGAAGTTCGGGCGCGAAGAGCTGTTCGCTCTCGATCTCGCCGATCTCGTCGTGCCCGCCCCGCTCAACGACGGTCGCTGGAGCTGCCGCCACCCGCGCGCGGACGAGCTCGAGTTTCTCGTCGACTGGCGCGTGGACTATGCGCGCGAAGCACTGCAGTTCCCGGACTCACCCGGGTTGCGCAGCGAATGCCGGCAGGAGCTGATGCTCGTGTACGGACTGGGATCGAACTGGGTGCTGGAGGATGGCGGCCTGGTCTCTTATTCGGCGTTCAATGCGCGGCTGCCCGACATCGTGCAGGTCGGGGGAGTGTGGACGCCCCGCCAGCTCAGGGGACGCGGGTACGGGAGAGCAGTGGTGGCGGGGTCGCTGCTCGAGGTGAGAGGGACGGGAGTGCGGCGGGCGGTGCTCTTTGCCGAGCGGGAAGATGCGAAGCGGGCGTATGGGGGAATCGGGTTTCGCGTCGTCGGCGAGTACGGTCTAGTCCTCTTTGCAGGGAAAGAGACGACGGGGTACGAGGGAGACGCCGAGCCGCCGGGCCGCTGAGTGGACGCCGAGGAGTGAGGGATGAGGACAAGCGGGTACTCAGGGAAGAGCCTCGTCGACAAACTCGGTATCAAGCCGGGGATCCGGATCGCGATCGTCGGCGCGCCCGGTGGATTTCGCGCGACCCTCGGCCCGTTGCCCCACGGTGTTTCGGTGACCGCAACGCCGCGTGGGACACTCCCATTCATTCACTTCTTCACGAGGCAGCGCTCGCTCCTCGAGCGGCGCTTCCCTGCCCTGAAGCGAGCGCTGGCGCAGGACGGCGCGCTGTGGGTGTCCTGGCCGAAGAAATCGTCGGGTGTGTCGACCGATCTCACCGAAGACGTCGTGCGCGAGGTGGCACTGGCGGGCGGGCTCGTGGACGTGAAGGTGTGCGCCGTGGATGAGGTCTGGTCGGGATTGAAGCTGGTGCGGCGGCTGAAAGACAGACGATAAGGCGTTGTCGGTCATCGGTTTCGGCATCGCATTTCATCGGGTACCATGGATCGATGGCCTTTGTATTACAAAGTACTTGACAGTACTTGCTCGAACCTACATATTGTCTCACGCATGGCGTCGCCGCAGCCACTGGCCGACCGCGCGCTCGACAACCTGAGCTACATCCGCCGCACCATGGAACGCGCGGGGTCGTTCACCGCCGTGCCCGGGTGGGGTCAGGTCGGGATCGGTGTCACCGCGCTCGGCGCCGCGGCCCTGGCCGCGCGCCAGACGTCGGTACTGAACTGGCTCGTGACCTGGCTGGCCGAGGCGATCGTGGCGCTGGCGATCGGCGGCTGGACGATGGTGCGCAAAGCGCGCGCCGCGAACGACTCGCTGCTCTCCGGTCCCGGCCGGCGCTTCGGGTTGAGCTTCCTCCCGCCGCTCATCGTGGGCGGGTTGTTGACGGTGGCGCTGTACTTCGGCGGCGACCGCCGGCTGATTCCCGCCGTCTGGCTGCTGCTGTACGGGACGGGCGTGGTGGCGGGGGGAGCCTTCTCGGTCCCCGTCGTACCGGTGATGGGTTTGGGATTCCTCCTGCTGGGGTCGGCGGCATTGTTTGCTCCCGGGGCAGCCGAGTGGCTGCTCGCCGCCGGCTTCGGCGGGTTGCATATCGTGTTCGGCTTGTGGATCGCGCGGAGGTATGGTGGCTAAATCGTCGGCAGCACGGCACACGACGCCGCAGGGCGAGACCGCGGCGCGCGGCGCGGCACGCGCTGCCGCCGAGCTCGACCGCCTGATCCACGAGCGGGTGCGGCTGGGCATCGTGTCGGCGCTGGCGGGGGTCGAGCGGCTCAGCTTCAACGAGCTCAAGTCCCTGCTGAAGGTGTCGGACGGGAATCTCAGCGTCCACGCGCGCAAGCTCGAGGAAGCCGACTATATCAGCTGCGCGAAGTCGTTCGACGGCCGGATCCCGAAGACGGAGTACCGCCTCACCGCCGCGGGGCGTCGCGCGCTGGAGCGCTATCTCGACCACATGGAAGCGCTGATCCGCGCCACGCGGTAGGGCGTCCATTTTTTTTGGAGTCAAACTTTATGTCACAAAGTCCTCTGCATGTCGCCATCATCCTCGACGGCAACGGCCGCTGGGCGCAGCGCCGTGGCCTCGAGCGCACCGCCGGCCACCGCGTCGGCGCCGAAGCGGTGCGCCGCACCGTCGAGGCAGCGCCCTCGCTCGGCATCGGCGCACTCACGCTGTTCGCCTTCTCGAGCGACAACTGGAAGCGCCCGCCCGGCGAGGTCAGCACCCTGATGCGCCTCTTCGCCCGCCATCTGCGCACCGAAACGCCGCGCTGCATCGACAACCGTGTCCGCCTGCGCGTCGTCGGGCGGCGCGACCGGCTCGCGGGGCCGCTGGTCGAGGCGATCGCGACCGCCGAAGAGCGCACGCGCCACGGGACCAACCTCGAACTGCGGCTGGCGGTCGACTACTCCTCGCGGCACGCGATCGAGACCGGGAACCTGCTGCCCGACGTCGACCTGTTGATCCGCACCGGGGGCGAGCAGCGCCTGTCGGACTTCCTGCTGTGGGAATGCGCGTACGCCGAGCTGTACTTCACCGACGTGATGTGGCCCGACTTTGGCGCCGCCGAGCTCGCCGCCGCCATCGCCTGGTACCATCCCCGTGACCGCCGCTTCGGAGGGATCTCCGAAGCCGCCGCCGGCTGACCCTGACCTGGGGAGCACCAATGATCACCGACAGCCTGGGCCCCATCTCGTTCGGGCTCTTCATCGTCGCCGTGCTCGGCACACTCGCCGCGGGAGCGGCGTTCGTCCTCGCAGTGTTGCTCAAGAAGTCCCAGTGGGCGCGGGTGATCGCCTGGGTGGAAGTGGGCGGTCTCGCCCTCTACGCGGGACTGTTTCTGATCACCTCGCTCGCCTCGCGGACCCAGGAGCTCGCCGTGGGCACCGAGAAGCACATCTGCGAGGTCGACTGCCATCTCGCCTACTCCGTCGCCGGCGTGAAAACGGTGAAGGTGTGGGGCGGCAGAACGGCGCAGGGAATGTTCTACGTGATCACGGTACGGATCCGCTTCGACTCGGAAACGATTGCCAGCTGGCGCCCGCGCGACCTCCCCCTCACTCCCAATGGACGCACCGTGGCATTGATCGATGCGCAGGGGCGCCGCTACCCCACGGCATCCGAGGCCCTCGACCGCCGGCTCCTCCCCGGCCAGGAGTACACCACCGACTTCGTCTTCGACGTGCCGGCGGACGCCGGGACCCCCCGTCTCGAGCTGGAAAGCGGTGACTGGCCGACCCGACTCATGATCGCCCACGAGAACGCCTTCCTGCACGGGAAGGTGCTGTTCCGGTTGGCCGCATGACTGCCGTCACGCTGCCGTCTCGCTCGCGCCTCGGCGTCGATGTCCTGGCGTACGGACTCGCCCTCGGGATCGTGGGCGACCTGCTGCTGCGCGCGGTTCCCTGGGGCTTGAATTTCTCGCTGTGGATCTGCGCGCTGATGGGGGTGGGGTACTGGCTGGTGCGCCGCTACCAGCTTCCGGTTGCTGTCGACTTCTCCTGGTTGGCGCTCTCGGTGGTGCTCTGTGCCTTCGCCTTCGTGCGACACGATTCCCAGTCGCTGCACCTGATCGATCTCGCGACACTCGTGGTACTGCTGTCGCTGACGGCCCTCGCCACGCAAGGCGGGCAGATCCGGATGCGCGGCCTCTCGACCTACGTCAACGCCACGATCGTGGCCTGCGCGCACGCCTGGTCCGGTACTCCTCGCCTTCTCTTTCGCGACATCGGATGGAACGCCGTCACGGGACGCGGCCGCTGGAGCCAGTTGCGAGCCGTCGGCATCGGCCTGCTGGTGGCTGCGCCGCTGCTGATCGTGTTTGGCGGCCTGTTTGTCTCTGCGGACGCCGGGTTCGAGTCCCTCGTGAAGAGCCTGCGGATCGACGTCCCAACCCTCGCGAGCCACATCGTCCTGACAGGCGTCATCGGCGGCCTGGCAACCGGCGCGCTGCGCGGCGCAATGATGGGGAGCTCGGAGACGGCCGGGGTCGGCGAGCGGACCGCGAGCCCGGAATTGGGGTTCACGAGCGCGATCACGGCTCTGGGCACGCTGGATCTCTTGTTTCTCGTCTTCGTGTCACTGCAACTCCGCTATCTGTTCGGGGGCGCCGCCGTCATCGCCGCGACGACGGGGCTCACCGTGGCGGAGTACGCGCGCCGCGGCTTCTTCGAGCTGGTGACCGCGTCGGCGCTCGTGCTTCCTGTGCTGCTCGTCGCCGATTGGGCGACGCTGGTCGAGGGCTCACGGCAGCGGAACATCTTCCGGCTCCTCGCCGGGCTGCTCGTGGCGCTCGTCGGCGTGCTGCTCGTTTCGGCACTGCAACGCATGCTCCTCTATGTGAACGCGTTCGGGCTGACGGAGCTGCGGCTGTACACGACGGCATTCATGGTTTGGCTGGGCGGGGTCTTCGTCTGGTTCACGCTGACCGTGCTGACCGACGGACGCCCCCGGTTTGCCTTTGGCGCCCTCGCGCAGGCTCTGGTGGTACTCGGCGCGCTCCACATCGCCAATCCGGATGCGTTGATTGCCCGAGTGAATCTCACGATGCCGAGGTCGAATAGCGTGTATGACGAGAGATCTGGGCGCGGCAATAGGCTGCACCTCGCTAACCCGGAAATTGACGCAGACTACATCGCTCGCAAGCTGAGCGCTGACGCTGTTCCGGTTCTGCTCAACGAATTCTGGCGCGTGCCCGACAAGGCCGGTGTGGCACGTACGCTACTGGAGCGTTGGGGACCGGACACGCGGGGCGACTGGCGGTCGTGGAATTGGTCGGAAGGGCAGGCGCGGAGGCTGGTCGCTGCGTACGCCGAGGAGCTGAAGCACTACTAGCGGTCGTGACCACCCGCCGGGCCATTGGGTCTCAGAGGAATCAGGGAATCCAAGGACGCGCATGGAGGGGGTAATGCGGTCGTGGCGGAAATACCGGTGGGTGCCGGTCACATCACTGTGTCTCGTTGTCATGCTGTGTCAGAAGAAAGCTGATCAGACTCCGACGGTCCCGAAAAACCAACCGGGTCATATTCACCGCTCGTCGCCGGGGTCGCATCACCGCAACGGATCGGGAGCGACGACCAGCTAGAGTCCCACAGCAGATTAGAAGGGCGGTAGAGGCTTCTACCGCCCTTCACACTATCTTAGACAGCGTATGAGCATCCGCATCGTGCAGGTCGACGCCTTCACGGCGACACCGTTTGCGGGAAATCCCGCCGCCGTGTGTGTGTTGGCGAGCCCGGCCAGCGAGCAGTGGATGCGGCACGTCGCACGGGAGATGAACCTCTCGGAGACGGCGTTCCTCGTGCGCGCGGGGGACGCCTGGCAGCTGCGCTGGTTCACCCCCACGGTCGAGATCGCGCTGTGCGGCCATGCGACGCTCGCGTCGGCGCACGTGCTGTGGGAAGACGGCTACCTCCCGGCAGGGACGCAGGCGCGCTTCGATACGATGAGCGGCCGCCTCACCGCCGACCGCGATGGGGCGTGGATCGCGATGGACTTCCCCGCCGTACCCGTCACTCCGGTCGAGGCGCCGCCCGATCTCATCTCCGCCCTCGGTGTGAATGCCGTGGCCGTAGGGAAGAATCGTATGGATTACCTCGTCGAGGTCGGCTCCGAGGCGGAGGTGCTCGCCGCGGCGCCCGATCATACCAGGCTACGCCGGCTCCCGGTACGCGGTGTGATCGTCACCGCCCGCGCCTCGGGCTCCGAGTACGACTTCGTTTCCCGCTTCTTCGCGCCGGGCTCCGGTGTCGACGAGGACCCGGTCACCGGCTCAGCGCACTGCGCCCTCGCTCCCTACTGGGCCGCCAGGCTGGGGCGCGCGGAGCTGGTGGGCCGCCAGGCATCGGCGCGCGGCGGCGTCGTGAAGGTTCGGGCGCAAGGTGAGCGCGTCATCCTCGCCGGCCAGGCGGTCGTCGTCATGCGCGGTGACCTGAGCGTCGATCCCGACTGACATGACCGCGCGACACACCCGACTCGCGGGCTACGCCTGCGCCCTGGGCGCTGGCGCGATTTGGGGGACGACGGGCCCGCTCTCGACCCTGCTCTATGCGCAGGGGGCGGCGCTCACCGGCATCGGATTCTGGCGCCTGGTCCTCGGGATCGCGGTGATTCTCGCGTTCGGCCTGTCGCACCGGGACCTGTTCAGGGTGGACCGGCGCGGGTGGCTGCTGGTGGGACTCGGTGGCGGAACACTCGTCGCGCTGTTCGAGATCACGTATCAGTTCGCGATCTCCGGCACCGGCGTCGCCGGAGCCGCAGCCCTGCTCTACACCGCTCCGGTCCTCGTCGCGCTGCTGGCGAAGCCGCTCCTCGGGGAGCGGCTCACGCCGCTGCGCATCTCCCTTGCGGTCGTCGTGATGGCGGGCGCCGTCTTCGCGGTCCTCGGAGGGAGCCGAGCGGGCGTGGCGATCCCGACCACGCTGCGGGCCGGTGTGCTCGGCGGGTCGCTGGCCGCGTTGAGCTATGTCGGCACGACGCTGCTGGCGCGCTACGCGGTGCCGCAGTACGGGCCGATGAAGGTGCTGTTCCTGGAGATTCTCGGCGGGATCGTCATTCTCGGCGTGGTGCTGGTCGCGGCCGGGCGGCCGCCGCTCCCGCCGCCCACCGCCGGAGCATGGACCTACACCGTGCTGCTCGCCGCCGGAACCGTCGTCCTCGCCAACGTCCTGTTTTTCAACGCCGCCAAGCGTATCGACGCCGCACCCACGGCGGTCGCGGCGACGATCGAGCCTGTCGTCGGAGCATCGCTCGCCGTCGCGCTGTTCGGGCAACGACTCACGGCGATCGGCGTGCTCGGGCTCCTGATGGTGGTAGGCGGTGTGGCGGGCGGCTACCTGGAGGAGGCGAAGCTCGCCTCACGCGACGCATGACGCTCGTCGACCTGAGTCACATCGTGTCCCATGGGATGGTGACCTACCCCGGCCTCCCGGGGCCGGTCATCAGCGATCACTTGAGTCGAGCGGCTTCGCAGACGCGCTATGCGCCGGGGACGGAGTTTCAGATCGGCAAAATCGAGATGATCGCGAACACGGGGACGTACGTCGATGCACCATCGCATCGCTTTGCCGATGGCGCGGACCTCGCGGACCTGCCGCTGCAGGCCCTCGCCGATCTCGAGGGCGTGGTGATTCGCCGCATCGGGATGGGACGCACCGTAGATCGGGACGCGTTTGCCGGCGTCTCCGTGGAAGACCGCGCGGTCTTGATTCATACCGGGTGGGACCGGCACTGGGGAACGCCGACGTACGGCACAGGAAATCCGTATCTCACGGCTGACGCGGCGGAGTATCTCGTGCACCAGGGTGCGGCGCTCGTGGGAATCGATTCGCTGAACATCGACGACCCCGCGGATGGGACACGGCCAGCACACACGATCCTGCTCGGCGCCAGCGTGACGATCGTCGAGCACCTCACCGGCCTCGAGCGGCTCCCCGACAGCCGTTTTCGGTTCTATGCGGTGCCCGTGAAAGTGCGTGGCATGGGGTCGTTTCCCGTGCGGGCCTTCGCTCGTATCGAGTAGCGGACTCCGATTGGAACGCCGGCGTAAGGCTCCTCTCGGGCTCGACTCCACAACTTCCCCACTCCACCACACCCCGGAGTCGCCCTCGAGGAGCCCTACGCCTCGCGTTATTGTGAGGCGGGTCCGTCTGAGGGCGACTCCGGGGTGAGGCGGAAGGGTGGTTGTTGGGGAGTCGAGCCCGAAGACGGACCCGCCGCCCCACCATGGGGAAGTTCTGCACATTGAAGTGAGTCAGGCCGCCGAGCATACTAGCTTTGCCAAACACTGGAGGACACGATGCAGTCTCGCAGTTATGACGCGATCGTCGTCGGGTCTGGTATCTCGGGCGGGTGGGCCGCCAAGGAGCTCACGGAGAAGGGGCTGCAGGTCCTGATGCTCGAGCGGGGCAAGAACATCGAGCACGTCAAGGACTACGTCAACGCGACCAAGGCTCCCTGGGAGTACCCACACCGCGGCGGTCGCACCCGCGCGATGGAAGAAGCGTACCCGGTCTTGAAGCGGGACTATCCGCTCAACGAGAAGAACCTCGACTGGTGGGCATCCGACAAGGACTCTCCCTACACCGAGGTCAAGCGTTTCGACTGGTTCCGCGGCTACCACGTCGGCGGACGCTCGCTGCTGTGGGGACGCCAGAGCTATCGCTGGAGCGATTTCGACTTCGCGGCGAACCTCAAGGACGGCATCGCGATCGACTGGCCGATTCGCTACGCCGACATCGCGCCATGGTACGATCACGTCGAGCGGCACGCCGGCATCTCCGGCTCGCTCGAGAAGATGCCGCAGCTCCCCGACGGCCAGTTCCAGCCCCCCATGGCGCTCAACTGCGGCGAGGAGCTGATCGCCGGGCGTCTCGCGAAGCAGTTCGGAGGGCGGCGGCGCATCATCCCGGGCCGCACGGCGAATCTGACGAAGCCTCTGCCCGGCCGGGCCCAGTGCCAATACCGCAACGCGTGCTGGCTGGGGTGCCCGTTCGGCGGCTACTTCAGCACGCAGTCCTCGACGTTGCCGGCGGCGATGGCCACGGGACGCCTGACGCTGACGCCGTTCGCCATCGTCACCGAGATCCTCTATGACAAAGACAAGAAGCGCGCGACCGGCGTCCGGGTGATGGACGCCATGACGATGAAGACGACCGAGTACACGGCCCGGATCATCTTTCTCTGCGCTTCGACGTTGAATTCGACCTGGCTCCTGATGCGTTCGGTGACCGATCTCTGGCCGGGCGGCTTGGGTTCGAGCTCGGGTGAGCTGGGCCACAACCTCATGGATCACCACTTCCGCGCCGGTGCGTCGGGAGATATCGAAGAGCCCGGGCTCGACGCGAAATACTACTTCGGGCGGCGGCCCACCGGGTTCTACATCCCGCGTTACCGCAACCTCTTCGGCGACAAGCGGCCGTACCTGCGTGGCTTCGGTTACCAGGGCGGCGCGTCGCGCGAGGGCTGGTCGCGTGCGGTCGCCGAGCTGGGCGTAGGGGCGGCGTTCAAGGATGCGGCGGCGCAGCCCGGGAAGTGGACGATCGGCGCCACGGCGTTCGGCGAGATGCTGCCCGACCACGCGAACAAGGTGACGCTCGATCCCGACAAAAAGGACAAGTGGGGACTTCCCGTCCTTGCGATCGATTGCGCCACCAGAGAAAACGAAGCGCTGATGCGCAAGGACATGATGAACGACATGGCCGAGACACTCACGGCGTGCGGCGTCAAGAATGTCCGGACCTACGACAACGGCTACTTCCCCGGGATGGGGATCCACGAGATGGGCACGGCACGGATGGGCCGCGACCCGAAGACGTCGGTCTTGAACGCACACAACCAGGTGTGGGATGCCCAGAACGTGTTCGTCACCGACGGCTCGTGCATGGTGTCGACGGCGTGCCCCAATCCCTCACTGACCTACATGGCGCTCACCGCGCGCGCGGCGGATCACGCCGTGAACGAGATGAAGCGCAATAACCTCTAGCGGCGACCGGAGACACCATGCGTATGGATCGACGCGAAGCAATCCGGAGGGTGAGCGCGCTGCTCGGCGGTATCGCGCTCGTTTCGGAAACCGCGCTGCTCGAAGCGTGCAGCGGCGAGCGCAGCGCCGCCCGCACGGGCGCTACGACCTTTTCCCCCAATGACGTCGCGTTTCTCGACGAGGTCGCCGACACCATCCTCCCCGAGACGTCGACACCGGGGGCGAAGGCGGCGCAGTGTGGGGCGTTCATGGCGCTGATGGTCACCGACACCTATCAGGATCGCGACCAGCAGGTCTTCAAGAACGGCCTGCAGCAGCTCGACACGGCATGCCGGCAGATGCACAAGACGGGGTTCATGACGGCGACCCCGGCGCAGCGTCTGGCCCTGCTCGAGCAGGTCGACAAGGAGCAGAAGGCGTATATGGACAGCCGAGCGCCGAACTCCGAGACGCCCTCGCACTACTTTCGCATGATGAAGGAGCTCGCGCTGCTGGGCTACTTCACCTCGGAGATCGGATACACCAAGGCGATGCGCTACATCGAAGTCCCCGGGCGCTACGATCCCTGCCTGCCGTACAAGCCGGGCGAGACGTCCTGGGCACAGCACGCGTAGTGCTCGATACGCTCGTGGGAGTGGCCCTCGGGCTGGTGATCGGTCTGCTCGTCGGGCTCGTGGCGTTCGTGGTGTGGCGCGCGAAACATGCCGGGGCGATCCGCGCCGACGCGGTGGCGAAGAGCCGGGCGGTCACCGTGGGGAAGGTCTCCGAGCAGCTCGTCCCCTACCTTCCGGGCTTCGGCTACAACCCGAAGGACGCGCGCTTCCTCGGCAGCCCGGTCGACTTCGTGGTGTTCGACGGCCTCGATGCCGGCGCGCTCGAGCGTGTCGTGTTTCTCGAAGTGAAGACTGGTGGGGCGGCCCTCTCGACCCGCGAGCGTCAGGTGCGCGACGCGGTCGAGAGCGGCCGCATCGCCTGGGACGAGCTGCGCATCACCTCAAAACGTCAGCTCGACCCCGAGACGTAACAGCCGCGGCGATCCGTAATAGAAGAGCGGCTGCGCGAAGTCGCGTGCCGCGGCGAGATACAGCGGCAAGAGCTCGTTCTGCCCCTCGATCAACCCGTTCCCGTCGAGATCGGCCCATTGCCGGTAGCGCGGCGATTCGTAGGGAATCGCCTCGGGATGCGCATTATATGCGGCGAGCGCGATCGCTTGCAGCGTCCCACTCGTGAGCGTCGGTTGTCCCGTGTCGCGCCGCACCGCCACGGTGTTGCGCCGGTTCAAGAGGTTACGCGCATCGATGTAGAGACCGCCGCTCATCCCCATCAGGCGGATCGGACGGCGCACCAGCGCGTCGAGGGAATACTCGGGCGGCAGCCGCCAACTGTTGGGGAGCCCGATCAGCGTATCGCCGGCGGTGTTGGTGCGCGAATACGGCAGCCCCGACCCGAAGTGGAAGATCGCCGCTGCCTCGAGTCCCCCGAAGATCGACTGCCCGAACACCCTCGGGCCCGCGCCGTCGTTCACGCGTCCCTGCCCGATCACCGTCACGCTATGACGCCGGTCGTAGTCGAGCGGGAACTCGACGCGCGCCGGGAAGATCGTGTCCTGGCCCGGCGGCAACAGCGAGTCGATCCGGATGCGCCGCAGGATCTGGAACGCGTTCGTCGCCGTGGCGGTGGCCGTCTGCAGCGTATAGGCGACTCGCACCCCCCACCCGTGGGTCGTCTCCTTCTCGAAAATCAGCTCGACGCCCTTGACGGTGCCGAAATCGGTGTTGCCGAAGATCGTCGAATCGGGATCGAGCGTCAGCGGTACCGAGGCCACGAGGCCATCGAGCCGCTTGATGTACAGGTTCGTCCGGACGGACGTGATATCGGTCGGTCGCAGCCGCAGTGAGAACTCGTATTGCATCGCACTTTCGAAACCGAGCGACGGATTGCCCTCACGAAATCGCCCGGTGCGCGTCGTGTCGTCGAAGGCGGCGTCCACGAGATACTGGAAGTCGGGCGCCTGGCTGAACCGTCCCCAGCTCGCCACGAACGTGGCGCCCTGCAAGACCGTCGATACGGCGAGCCGCGGGTTGATCGAGCGCTGCGCGCCGAACCGCTTTCCCCCGATGCCCGCCGGCACGCGTCCGTCGAACTGGTCGTAGCGCAGCCCGATCGTGAACGCCAGATCCTGCACGCGCAGCTGCGTCTCGGCGTACGCCGCTGCGCTCACGGGCTTGAAATCGGACGCGGTGGGAGGCGGGATCGTGCTGTCGACCGGCAGATAGGCGAACACTCGCTGGAACGTCTGCACGTGTTGCCCCGCCACTTCGCCGCCGAGGTAGAAGTCGGCGTCGCGACCGGCGCCGAGCGTCACGTCGAGCTTGCCGCGCAGTTCGCGGAAGCGGTTCCAGGCGATTTCACCGCGTGAACCGTCGCCCAGGAAGAACGCGGGCACCCCCCACGGCGACCGGTCGCTGAAGCCGGGAACGGCGAACCCCGGAACCGTGCCCCGCGCAGCAATGGTGTCCATGCGCTCGGCCAGGTCTTGTCCCAGGAAATGGAAGTTGGAGAAGGTGAAGCCGCCGAGCTCGAGCTTGGGCTGGTCGGTGAGCGCGCCGCGGAAGAAGCTGCGGTCGAAGTACCCCAATCGCAGGTCGATCGTCAGCGGGTTCACCGCGTCGGGGCCGGAGGTGTGTTGCAGCTGGCCCGTGAGGAGTGTCGCGCGCACGCGCTGCGCCGGCGCGAACGCCGGATCGTACTTGAACGCCGGATCGAACAGCAGCTGCTGGTCGATCGATTGCAGCCCGAAGAGCCGCACCGTCTGCCGTGGCCCAAGCGGCACGGTGAATTTGAGCCCGGCGTCGTAACGCTCACCGCTGTTGTGCGGCAGCAGGTTCGGGTTCTGGTTGCGAGGGTCGCGCGCGTCGGACGGCGGCGGGGCGTTCACCGGGTCGGCGTCGAGCCGGCCCTCGGCGTCCAGCACGCCGACGATGCCGATGCCCTTCGTCAGGGGACCATTGCCCGCCAGCACCAGACGATCGATGCCGTAGTCCCACCCTCGCGGCAGCGGGCGATCGCTCTCTACGCCCGCGCGCCCTTCCCAATGGTCGCCGCCGTCCTTCGTCACGACGTTGATGAGACCAGAGATCGCCTGGCCGTAGCGCGCCGAGAAGCCGTTGGTCACGAGCGACGCTTCGGTCAGCATGTCAGGAGGAATGCGCAACCCGATGTTCCCCGTCGACGCGTCGAGCTGGTTCTTCACGCCGATGCCGTCGAGCACGAACGCCTGCTCGCCGAGCCGGCCGCCGCGATAACTCTCCCCCACCGCTCCCGCCGACAGCGCGACGGCCTCCGCGACGGTCGTGACGGGGAGCCTTCTGATCTCATCGCCCGTCACACGCTGCAGATCCTGCGGCACCATGGGGTCGAGCACGCGGTCGGGCGTCGCCGTCACGGCGATCGATTCCACCTGCAGGGCCAGCGCCGTGAGCGCCACGTTGAGGGCGACGGTCTCGCCGCTGCGCACCAGGACGCTGTCGTAGGCCACCGGGCGGTAACCGATGCGGCTGATCTGCACGTGGTGCCAGCCGCTGCGCACCTCGCGCACGCGGTAGAAACCGCCGGTATCGGTCGCCGCACCCTGGCGCCCACCGTCCACAGAAATCAGGGCCCCGGCAATGCTCAGTGACGACGTGGCGTCGTGAACGCGACCGGCGATCGCACCACCGGTTTGGGCGGCGGCGGATCCCGCGGCGAGGAAAACCAGGCACAGGGCAGCCGTCGCACTTCGGATACCGCAAGTACTCAGCGCCTGCGGCGGTGTATCCATCACGGGCTTTCCAGCAACCACAGATCGGTCGACCGACCGACATAGGCTTCTGCCACGATGTGTTTCCCGTCTGGAGACAAGGCCGGGTGACGGAATAGTGAGCCGAGTGCCAGTGGTGTTTCGTTGCCACTGTTCGGATCCACGAGAACGATCGTCCCGCCACTGTCGCGCTGGATCCCGCCGGTGGTTGAATCGGGAATGAACGACACGTTGCCGCCTACGACGGCGAGCACGCGGCCGCCCCCGGCCTGCACGTCACGGGCGATGTTGCCACCCCCGAAATCGTGGACCAGCGTGACCGCATCGTCTGCCAGCGTGAGGCGGAGGATCCGCGTGTCCCCGTTGATCGTGAAGAAGAGTGTGTCGTGCCCGGCCACCGTCACCGACGAGGCTTGGGTGGTCCCGGGAAGCACGCGGAGTACGGGGGTCGCCGAACCGAAATCGAGCCGCACGATCTCGAGCCCCGAGGCGAGCGTATCACGCAGCACGCAGCTCATGCACACCGCGGGATACGACACCTGCTGTCCGACGTAGACGAGGGAGGTGTCGTCGAGCCAACGCACCTGGGCCACGCCTTGATGGATGCGGCCGCTCGGAGCGGGATACGGGATGTTCGGCAGCAGTCGCCGAACGGTGAACGGGTCCGGAAGCGTCCCGACGACGAGCTGCTGATCGTGCGGCGCCACGGGCCATCCCGCTGCCAACGACGCCGTCGCCCGCACGTAGACGAGCTGGCCGGCCGTGGTGAACGCCGCGGCGCTGTAGCCATCCACCGAATCGTCGGCCGCCGGGGTCCGGTCACAGATCTCCCGTTCGATCGTTCCGCCGCCCGTTGCCATCAGGACGAGGCAGCGGTCCTTGTCGTCGCGATCGAGTCGTTCCATGGTGTAGAAGAAGCCACTCCCGTCGGGGAGCCAGACGGGACCCAGGTCCTCACCCGGATTGTAGGTGAGCTGCAACGGCACGACACCGCCGCGCGGTCCCCCGGGCGTGAAACTGCCGACGGACATCGGTTGGTCATGCGTGCAGGCGAAGGCGAGGCACACGAGTCCCCAGCGCACCCCGAAACCTCTCACCGCGTCTTCCGCACGTACAGCCCATCGAACACCGGCTGCCACTGTTTCCCATCGGAACTCGACTCCCACAGTTGGCGCACGGTGCCGTCGGCGTTATGGAAGAAGGTGAGCCGCTGCTGCGCCGGCGCTCCATTCGGTCCGGGCGCGACGCCGGCATAGACCAGTTTGCCGTCGGCGTACTGCCCAGTCAGAAACAGGGCGTTCCCGGTCGACGACACCCACACCTGGTGCCAGCGGCCGTCGGTGCGGTCGTAGAAGTTGAAGCTCTGACCGGTGCCGCCTCCCGCCCCGGTCCAGTGCTCGTGCACCAGGCAGCCGGATTCCTCCTGTGTCACCTGGTTCGTGCCGGCGGGTTTGCCGCCGCTCGTTACGATCCAATCTCCCACCCAGAAATCGAGCTGCCGATACTGTGGCCCATCGCAGCGAGGGGGTGTTTGGGACGCGGCGGGCGTCAGCACGAGGCACAGCAGAGCGAACGGAATGAGGCGCATGGAGGCTCCTGGTTAACGGTGTGTGGACCGATGCATCTGACCGACGATCTCCTTGACAATTTTGGCCGCGACACGTGCCGTCAGACCGGCCGGGTCTATTTCGGGGTTCAACTCCACGACATCGGCTCCTATCACGGGAACGTCAAGGCGATGGAGCATCGAGAGACAATCGCGGACGGTGATGCCTCCCGGCTCCGGGTGCGACACGCCGGGACAGTGTGCCGGATCGAATCCGTCGAGGTCGATCGACAGATAGACGGGATTCGCGAGTCGCGGACGCCGGCCCTCCGTCCAGGCATCCATGTCGATCACGTCGACCCCGAAGCGATCGGCCTGCACCCGCTGATGTGCCGTCATCGTGCGAATCCCCACCTGCACCAGCTCGTCAACGAGCTGCTCCTCCAGCACTCGCGCGAACGGACAGGCGTGCGAGAACTTGTCCCCTTCGAATTCGTCGTACAGGTCGGGATGAGCATCGATGTGGAGCACGCTGAGGTGTTGATGATGCGGCCGCAGGGCTCGGAGCACGGGGTAGCTGATCGAATGATCACCGCCCAGGATGATGGGCCGGGCTCCGGAGGCCGCGAGCTTCGCCACCGCCTGCTCGATGCGGGCCCGCACCGTCTGCGGCTCGAGCCCTGCGACATCGCCCGCATCGGCCAGGATTCCCGGTGCGCCGAGGTCCACCATCCCCTCGGTCCAGGAATTCCCCGCCGGGGAGGTGAGCGCGGCGCGGATCGCGCCCGGAGCCGCGGCGG
>DASSIL010000135.1:0-6877 GCA_035691925.1 Gemmatimonadales bacterium | reverse complement strand
GCCGGCCCCAGAATCCCCGCCATCTCGAGCTGGTCGATGATGCGTGCGGCACGTCCGTAGCCGATGCTCATGCGCCGCTGCAACAACGATGTCGAGCCGAGTTGATTCTGGATGCACACCTCGGCCGCCTGGCGGAACAGCGTATCGCGCTCTCCGGAATCCTCGCCGCCCTCGCCCCCGCCGCGCTCGGCCGCTTCGGCTGCTTCGATCGCAGCGATCTGCTGCTCCATGGCCGCCCGGATCGGGGCGGTGCCGTCGGACGCCTTGCGCGAGCGGTACCAGTCCATGATGCGCTCGGTTTCATCGGTGCTGATGTAGGCGCCCTGCACGCGCATCGGCTCGCTCTTGCCCGGCGGCAGGAACAGCATGTCGCCGTTGCCGAGCAGCGTCTCCGCCCCGTTCTGATCGAGGATCGTGCGGCTGTCGACTTTCGCCGAGACGCGGAAGGCGATGCGGCACGGGAAATTCGCCTTGATGAGCCCCGTGATCACGTTCACCGACGGCCGCTGCGTCGCCAGCAGCAGGTGGATGCCGATGGCGCGGGCCTTTTGAGCGAGCGATGCGAGCGGCGTTTCGATTTCCCCCTGCACCGTCAGCATCAGGTCGGCGAGCTCGTCGACGACGAGGACGATGTACGGCAGGATCCCGTCCTTGTAGGCACCGTCCTCGAACGGCAGCTCCTTCTGCACCCCGGCCTGCGTCGCCAGCGTCTCGCGCGGGCCGCGCAGCGGGCGGCCGGTCTCGACCTTGCGGTTGAAGTCGGCCATGTTCCGCGCGCCATTGGCGTGCAGCAGCCTGTAGCGCCGCTCCATCTCCGCCTGCGCCCATTTCAGCACCGTCGCCGCTTTGTGGTGGCTCGTCACGACCGGCAAGCGCAGATGCGGCAGGTCCCCGTACATCGACAGCTCGACCATCTTCGGATCGACCATCAGCATCTGCAGCCGATCGGGCGGGTGCGAATAGATCAGGCTCGTGATGATGGTGTTGATGCAGACCGATTTCCCCGAGCCCGTCGCCCCGGCGATGAGCAGGTGCGGCATCTTGGCGAGGTCGTCGTAGACCTCCTGCCCCTCGAGGTCGCGGCCCAGCGCCACCGGCAGGATGCGGTTCGACCCATGGAAACGCGCGTTGTCGACCAGCTCCCGGATCGTCACGAGGCGCGACCGCGGGTTCGGCACCTCGATCCCCACGCGCGCCTTACCCGGAATCGGCGCCACGATACGCAGGCTGCGGGCCTTCATCGCCAGTGCCAGGTCGTCGGCGAGTCCCGCGATACGGCCCACTTTCACGCCGGGGCCGGGCTCCAGCTCGTAGCGGGTGACGACGGGACCGACCGTTCGATCCGCGATCGTACCGCCCACGCGGAAGGTTTCCAACGTCTGCACGAGGCGCTGCCCCATCGCCTCGATCTCTTCCGTTCCAGGATCGAGCTCCTCGGTGGTCGGTGCCGTCAACAACTCCGGAGGAGGGATCATGGTCCCTTCCGGCATGCGCGCCGCCGGACGCGGCGGGGGCGGCGGCTTCGGCTTCTTCGGACGCTCGGGCGGCGCTTTCGCGGCCGGTCGCGCGTCGCGCTCCGGGACGATCACGCTCACGGCAGGCCGGTTCGCGGGGAGGCCGTCCTCCTCGAACGGCTGCAGGGGCTTTGCGGGTTTTCCTTTGGCTTTGGGCTCGGCCGCCCGCTCTCCGGTGCCGGCGCGGAGGATGACGAGCGGGTGCCACCCGATGGTGAAGACGCTGAGCGCGGTGAGTACGAACAAGCCGATGAGCAGGCCGCCCGCCGTTCCTACGGTCCGCACCGCGAAGCTCGCCACCCAACCGGGGACCATGCCCACGAGCTGCTGCGACACGTTCCAGTGGGCGTAGTCCGGGGGGAACGACAGGTTCACCCCGCCCGCCACGCCGATGGCGTACGGCACGAGGATGACGAGGCCTGTCACGAAGGCCGCGGTCCGGCCCGTCGAGAGCGCGCCGAGCCACCCGAACGCCGCGAGGGCCCAGCCGATGCCCAGAATCGGGATCAGAAGGGCGCCGGCGCCGAGTCCCTGACGGATGACCGCACCCAGCCGGTCGCCAACCCCCCCCGTCAGGTGTCCGGGAAGCAGCGTCAGTCCGACGAACAGCCCGAGGACGAGCGCGCCGACTCCGATCAGCTCTCCGCGGACCTTCGTGTTCACGTGATGAGCCGGTCCGAGTAGGTGGGGACGAGGTCGTAGCGGTCGACGCTCGCACAGAACTGCACGTCCTGGTCCATACCCAGTGCCTGCAGCGCCCGCCCGGCCTCGGATGAGGTGAACGCGTCGAGCCAGTTGCGATAGCGTTGCGCCAGCCCGAGGGCGACGTCCGCACTGTCGTTCAGCACCACCTTGCGCAGTCCTTTGCGCGCCACGCGCACCATCCGGCCCGCCGTATAGGCGTCTTCGAGCGCCATCTGCTTCTCGCGCCCTGCGCAGATGATCACGAGGTCGCCGCGATCCCGGAGCAGCGCCGCGGCGCGCTCGCCCACGGCCCCGAAATTGATTGCCGCCCCCACGAGCACCGGGTCGGCGCCCTGCGCAGCCACCAGCGCGGGCGTTCCGTTCGTGGTCGAGAGATACACCGTCTTGCCGCTCACCTGTTCCGGGGTCATTTCGCGGGGCGAGTTGCCGAGGGAGAATCCGGGGATGGGGAGGTACTTGCGCTCCCCGGCGAGGACGAACCCGTCGCGCTCCAGCTTCGCGGTCATCTTGACCGCATCTTCGGAGGAGGCGGCCGGGACGACACCACGCGCGCCGCTGGCCAGCGCCGCAACGATGGTCGTCGTCGCGCGCAGGACATCGATGACGATCACCCCCCGGCCTGCCAGATCCCCCGCGGTGAGGCCGAGCGGCGTGAAGTAGACGTCGAGCTTCATGCCGGATCAGTGAGGAGCTGCGGCTCGCGCTCGAGGAACTTGGTATCGACTTTGCCGGCGACGAAGTCCGGGTGGCGCATCACGCGTCCCAGAAACGGGATCGTCGTCGTCACGCCCTCAATGATAAACGAGTCGAGCGCCTGCCGCATACGCGCGATCGCCTCGGCGCGATCGTTGCCGTGCACGATCACCTTGGCGAGCAGCGAGTCATAGTACGGTGGGACCGTGTAGCCGGCGTAGATGTGGGTATCGACGCGCACGCCCGGACCGCCGGGCGGATGGAACGCGGTGATGAGCCCTGGCGACGGCTGGAAGTTGCGCGCTGGGTCTTCGGCGTTCACACGGCATTCGATCGCATGGCCGCGCAGCCGGTTGCCATGCAAGACCAGCGAAAGCGGCTCTCCCGCCGCCACCCGAATCTGCTCCTTCACCAGGTCGAAGTTCGTACACATCTCCGTGACCGGATGTTCGACCTGGATCCGGGTGTTCATCTCCATGAAATAGAAGGAGCCGTCTTCGTCGAGCAGGAACTCGATCGTCCCCGCTCCCGCGTAGTTGATCGACTCGGCCAGCCGCACCGCGGCGCCGCCGATCGCGTCGCGCAGCTCCTGATCGAGCGCGGGACTGGGCGCCTCCTCGATCAGCTTCTGGTGGCGGCGCTGGATCGAGCAATCGCGCTCGCACAGATGCATCACCTTGCCGTGCAGATCGCCCATGATCTGGATCTCGATGTGCCGCGGGCGGGCGAGATACTTTTCGATGTAGACCTGGTCGGACCCGAAGGCCGCCAGCGCCTCCTGCCGCGCCAGATTGAAGGCCTGCGTGAACGCCTCGGGGTCCGGGGCGACCCGCATCCCCTTGCCCCCGCCTCCCGCCGCGGCCTTGATGATCACGGGAAAGCCGATGTCCTCGGCGATCGGCAACGCCTCGTCGAGGCTCTCGACCGGCCCAGGCGAGCCCGGCACGGTCGGGACCTTGAGCGACTGCGCGCGTGTGCGGGCCGCGGCTTTGTCGCCCATCTCGCGGATCTGGTCTGCCGTCGGCCCGATGAAGGTGATGCCCGAGGTTCGCACGATCTCGGCGAACTCGGCGTTCTCGGCGAGAAAGCCATAGCCGGGGTGAATCGCGTCGGCGCCGGTGATTTCGGCGGCGGCGATGATGCGTGGGATGTTGAGGTAGCTGTCGCGGGAGGGCGGCCGGCCGATGCACACATCGTCGTCGGCGAACCGCACGTGCAGGCACTCGCGATCCGCCTCGGAGAAGACCGCGACGGTGGCGATGCCGAGCTCTTTGCAGGCGCGAATTACCCGCAGGGCGATTTCCCCGCGGTTCGCGATCAGCACCTTCTGGAACATCAGCTCGTGAGGCCGATCGACTCGACCCCGGCCGCGGCTCCCGGTCCGCCCAGCTTGCTCCCCGACGCGTCGACCCCCGACACCTTGAGGGCGAATTCGCTCGGATTCGTCGCGTAGAAGATCGCGCTCTCGTAGCTGATCATGCCGTTCTGATACCACGAGAACAACGACTGGTCGAAGCTCTGCATCCCGTACTGGATCGATCCCTCGGCGATGAGGTCGGGGATGTTGAGCTGCTTCGACAGGTCCCGGACGTTGTCGGCCACGGCCGCGGTGTTGATGAGGACCTCGCAGGCCGGCACGCGCCCCTTGGCGTCCTTGCGCGGCACGAGCCGCAGCGACACCACCGCCTGCAGCGCCGTCGACAGCAGGTGCCGGACTTCGTCGTGCTGGTGCGGCGGGAAGAACGAAATGACGCGGTTGATCGTCTGCGTGGCGTCGGTCGTGTGGAGCGTCGAAAAGACGAGGTGCCCGGTGTCGGCCGCCTTGAGCGCCGTGTCGAGCGTCTCCATATCGCGAATTTCGCCGATGAGAATCACGTCCGGGTCCTGGCGCAGCACGTGGCGCAGCGCCGAGCCGAACGACAGCGTGTCGTTGCCGACCTCGCGCTGCGAGATGTTGGCCAGGTTATCGCGGTGCAGGAACTCGATCGGGTCCTCGATCGTGATGATGTTGACCCGCCGGCTGGCATTGATGTGGTTCAGCATCGCCGCGAGACACGTCGACTTCCCCGACCCGGTCACGCCGGTGACGAGCACCAGTCCGCGCGGCCGCAGCGCGATCTCCTCCATCACGGCCGGCAGGTTGAGCTCCTGAATCGTCTTCACCTCGTAGGGGATGGCGCGGAACGCAAACGCGACGGTGCCGCGCTGCTGGTAGACGTTGGTGCGGAAGCGCCCGACGCCCGGCACGCCGATCGCGAAGTCCGCTTCCTTGTGCTCGGCGAACTCCTTCACCTGGCGCGGCGTCATGATCTGCTCGGCCAGCGACTTCAACTCCTCCGGCTTGAGCGGCGACGAGTCGAGCGCCACCAGCTCCCCGTTCACCCGGATCGTCGCCGGTCGGCCCACCTTGAGGAGGAGGTCCGACGCGTTCTTCTGGACCATCTGCGTGATGGCCCCCTTGAAGTTGAAGGTCGCTTGGGCCTGAGGGGCTTCAGCCATGGGGATCAACCCGGAAGAGGGGCTGCCCGAACTCGACCGGCTGCGCGTTTTCCACCAGCACCTCCCGCACCACCCCGGCGACCTCGGACTCGATTTCGTTCATGATCTTCATCGCTTCGATGATGCACACCACCTGTCCGGTAGCCACCCGGGAGCCCACCTTGGCGTATGGCTCGGCCCCGGGCTCGGGCGCCGAGTAGAACGTCCCCACCATCGGCGACTTGATCTCCACGAGGTGCGACGGCGGCGCGGCGGCGCCTCCCGCCGCAGCGGGTGCCCGCTGGGCTGTGGCGGAGGGGTGCGCCGCCTCCGCGCCGGGCGCCTGGGCCACCACGACCTGATGCCCGCTCCCGGCGTTCGTCCCCACCCCCGCCTTCGACACCCGGACCGACGACCAGGCCCCGAATAGACCCCGGCGGACCTCGATGGCGCCGAGCTCGGGAGCGTCCTTCAGGATCTGCACTAGCTGCGCGATGATGTCGAGGTTCATGGATCCCAAAGTTACACGAGCTCAAGAAGGTCCGTCAGCCCGTCGGAGAGGAGCTCCGCCGGGCCGCCCGGCCGCAGATGCACGTCGTCCTCGATCCGCACGCCGCCCTCACCGGGCAGGTACACGCCCGGCTCGACGGTCACCACGGCGCCCGCGGGCAGCGGGTCGGGGTTGGTCTTCGAGAGACGCGGCGCCTCGTGCACTTCGAGCCCCAGCCCGTGACCGAGCGAGTGGCCGAACGCGTCGCCGAAGCCGCGCGCGGCGATCGGCTCACGGGCCAGCGCATCGGCGTCCCGCCCGCTCATCCCCGCGCACACGCCCTCGCGGGCCCGCCGCTGCGCGTCCCGGACCAGTTCGTACAGCACGCGCTGTCGCTCGCTGGCCCGCGCCCCCACCACCACGGTGCGCGTGATGTCCGCGCAATACCCGTCGACCTGCGCCCCGAAGTCGAGCAGCAACCACTCGCCCCTCTCCACGGCCCGCGCGCTCGACCGCGCGTGCGGGAGCGCGCTGCGCGGGCCGGACGCGACGATCGTCGCGAACGGATGGCCTTCGCTGCCCAGGCGCCGCAGCGTTCCCTCGAGCGTGCCCGCGATGGCGAGCTCGGTCATCCCGGGCCGCACCTGCGCGAGGGTGTGCCGCAGCGCGTCCCCGGCGAGCCGGGCCGCGCTTCGGATCGCCGCGACCTCGTCGGCGTCCTTCGCCGCGCGCAGCGGCTCCACCAGGTTCGTCGTCGGACGCCAGCGCCACGGCTTGCCGGCGTCGGCGAACCGTCGCGCCTCGTGCACCGAGAGCGCGTGCGCCTCATACCCGACTTCAGACAGCGGGCCGAGGGTGGCCAGCTCCCGGAAGAACCGGTCCCACACGCTCGTGCTCTCGACTTCCACGCGCGCCACCGCGCCCGCTTCGGCACGCGCCTGCTCGTCGTAGCGGAAGTCGGTCACGAGCAGCACGTCCCCGCGCGTCACCGCGACCA
>DASSIL010000134.1:0-36503 GCA_035691925.1 Gemmatimonadales bacterium | reverse complement strand
CCCCCCCGTCCGCCGGCGCACCCACAGAAGTCGGTCACTCCAAATCGGCGGGGGAGATGAGCAAGCTCCCCCTCGTCCTCGCGATCACGGGTGCCTCGGGTGCGCCGTACGCCGTTCGCCTGCTCGAGGTGCTCGCCACGCACGGCGTGCCGACGTGGCTGCTCGTGTCGGCGCACGGGTGGCGCCTGCTCGAGGAGGAGTGCGGCATCGAAGGCGAGCCCGCGCTGCGCAAAGCGACGGGCAGCGACTGGCACAGTGTACAGGTGTTCGACGACAAGGATCGCGGCGCGGCGCCGGCGTCGGGCTCTGCCCGGACGGGCGGCATGGTGGTGTGCCCCTGTTCGATGGGGACCGTCGCCGCCATCGCGCACGGCACGAGCCGCAGCCTGATCGAACGCGCCGCCGACGTGACGCTCAAGGAGCGCCGGCCGCTGCTCCTCGTGCCGCGCGAGACACCGCTTTCCCTCGTGCACCTGCGCAACCTCACCCTCGCGACCGAAGCCGGCGCCGTGGTGCTTCCGGCCGCACCCGGTTTCTACCATCGGCCGCAGGCCGTCCGGGACCTCGTCGATTTCATCGTGCAGCGCGTGCTCGACCACCTCGGCATCGACATCAGCCTGGTGCGGCGTTGGGGCAGCGAATGACACTCGCGGCGCGCTGGGGATTGGTCGTGCTGGCTGCGACGGCCGGACCGCTCGGCGCCAGTCTGAACAAGGGCCCGTTCACCGGCATCACCGCCGGCATGCAGCTGGGTGGTCTCTACTGACGACCTGACATGCGGCTCGGCGTCATCTCCGATACCCACGGCCAGCTCCGCCCCGAAGTCTTCGACGTCTTCGCCGAGGTCGATTACATCCTGCACGGCGGCGACGTGGGGAACTGGCAGATCATGATCGAGCTGGAGGCGCTCGCCCCCGTCACCGCCGTCTACGGCAACACCGACGGGGCCGACCTGCGCCGCCGCCTGCCGCAGGTGGCGACGCTCGAGCTCGACGGCTTCGCAGTGGTTGTCACCCACGGAGACCAGTTCGGCTCCCCGTCTCCCGCCGCCTTGCACGAGGCCTTTCCCGAGGCGGAGATCATCATCTACGGGCACACACACCAACCGCTGCTCGAGCTGGTCGATCGCACCGTGACCGTGGTCAACCCGGGGAGCGCGGGCCCCCGGCGCTTCGACCTTCCGGTGAGCGTGGCGATCCTGGAGCTCGAGCCGGGGATCCCGCCCCGCGGACGCATCGTCCCGCTTACCGGTGGATCGAATCCACGGGCATCGCGGTGACCGGTCCCAGCGTCGACAACGGCTTGTCGAACGCGGCCGGCTTGCCGACGACGAGGATTACGAGCCGGTCGGGGTGCAGGAAGCGCCGCGATACATCGGTCACCTGCTGCTGGGTGACGGCCTGGATCCCCTTCAGGTAGATGTCGAACCAGTTTGCCGGCAGTCCGTCGACGGCGTAGCCGAGCTGCTGTTGGACGATCTGGCCGGCGTTCTGGAACCGGAACACGAATCCGTTCACCTCGTTGTCCTTTGCCAGCTGCACGTCGCGCGCGGTGACCGGCTCGGACGCCATCGAGCCGATGACCCGTTGCATCAGGCGTAAGCCCCCGACCGTCTTCTCGGCGCGAATCTGGGCGCCCGCGAAGAACACCCCCTGGCGTTTCGTATCGGCCCCCCAGTTCGAGAACACACTGTAGGCGAAGCCGGAATCGCTGCGCACCCGCGCCAGGAGCCGTGAGTTGAACCCGCCACCGCCGCCAAGCAGGAAGTCCGCGACCTGCGCGGCGAAATAATCGGGGGTATTGGCGACTTTCAATCCGCCGGCATGCCCCATGCGGATGTTGGTCTGGCTCACGTCTTTCTGGACGAGAATGAGCTTCGGCCCCGGGGTGATGGCGACCGGGGGAACCGGCCGCAGCCCGGCCGGGCAGGCCGGCCAGCCCCGGAACAGGCGCTCCAGGCTGGCGAGGATGGCGCGTTCGTCGAAGTCGCCCGAGACGCCGAGCATGAGGTTTTGCGGGCAGAAGATCCGCTGCTGCGTCCAGCGGAAGCGGGCGGCGGTAAAGCCCGCGACTTCGGCCGGCGTGACCTGCGTGCGACCCAGCGGATGGTCGCCCAGCATCACCTGGTTCCACGCGCGGTTCAGCACGGCGCCGGGCTGGTCGTTACGCCGCCGCCAGGCCTCGAGCTGCTGATCGGCCGTGATCCGGATACGGGTCGTGTCGTCGCGCGGATGCTGGAGCAGGTCGAAGCCGAGATCGAGCATCTGGTCGCGGTAGCGCGACAGCCCGCTGAACGAGGCGTTGCTCTGCTCGTTGCCCGTCGAGATAAACACGTTGAGCGCATAGAAGTCGATCAACTGATCGACCGAATCGGGGCTGAGCGCGAGCGTGCCGCCGGTTCGCATCAGGTTGTCGGCCTGCCAGCCGACGCCCCAGAGCGAATCGGGGAGGTTGGCGACGCCCACCTTCGAGACCACCTCCACGTCGAGCAGCGGCAGGGCGTGGTCCTCGAGCAGGTAGACGGGAACTCCGTTCGACAGCGTCACGCGCTTCGGCGTCGGCGGGTTGAAGCGCAGCGGTGGATACTGCATGGCCGCCAGTTGCGCCCGGGTGTCGCCGGGCTGTTGCGCCGCGGCGGGGATAGCGAGCGTGCACAGCACGAGGCTGGCGATCGATGGGGCGCGCATCAGCGTCTTCCTCCCGTCGTGTCGGCCGTGGCGCGGACGAGGGTGGCCACGGTGCGGTTGCTCTTCGAGAAGTAGGTGCGGGCGACGCGCTGCACGTCGGCAGCGGTCACGCGCTCGGCCGCGGCATCGTCGCGGAACGTCTGGCGCCAGTCGTACCACAGCGCCTCGCTCTGGGAGAGCTGGAAGGCGAGTCCAAAGTTGTCCTGCAGCCGCTCGATGGCGCCGGCCTGCAGCTGGTTGCGGACGCGCTCCAGTTCCGCCGCGGTGGGGGGTGTCTGTGCGAGCTTGTCGAGCTCGTCGTGCACCGCCGCTTCGATCTCCTGCGTCGTGTGTGGGGCGATCGGGACACCGAGGAAGGTGAACAGCCGCGGGTACAGCTCGCCCGGGGCCTGGAACGAAAAGATCGTCGTCGCGATGCGGTCGCGGATCACGAGCCGCTGATAGAGCCGCGACGTCCGCCCGCCGGTCAGCACGGCCGACAACACGTCGAGCGCCGGCGCGTCGGCGTGGATCCCGTTGGGCACGTGATACCCGATCAGGGCCTGCGGGTTGGCGTCGAATTCCACTTCGATGCGGCGCTCGCCATGCTGCGGCGGCTCCTGGGTGACGACCGGGCGATGCGGCTCACCCGATGGGATGTCCCCGAAATACCGGTCGGCCCACGCGGCCAGGGTATCGACGTCGATGTCCCCCACGATCGCCACCACGGCGTTGTTGGGGCCGTAAAAGCGGTGGAAGTACTCCTCGGCCGAGCGCCGGGTGACCGCTTGGATCTCGCTCGCCACCCCGACGACGGGCCGGCCATACGGATGCGCGCGGAACGCCGCCTGGAGAAACTCCTCCCGCAGCAGCCCTCCCGGCTGATTCTCGACGCGCAGCCGGCGTTCCTCCATCACCACCTCGCGCTCGGAGTAGAACTCGCGCAGGACCGGGTGGCGGATGCGGTCGCTCTCCAGAACGAACCACAGCTTCACGCGATTGGCCGGGAGCTGGAAGAAGTAGTTCGTCAGGTCGTTGGCGGTCGACGCGTTGAGGTTCTGGGCGCCGTTCTCGGTGAGGATGCGGTCGAGCTCGTTCGACACGACGAAGTGCCGGGCCGAATCTTCCAGCTGTTTGAGCCGGTCGCGCAGCGCCTCGAGCCGCGCGCTGTCGGTGCCTGCGCCCTTGCGGAATTCCGCTGTGAACGAGTCCGCCACGGCGTCGATCGCCGGAAAGAGCGCCTGCTCGGCGGGGAAGTTCGTCGTCCCGATCGAGGTCGTTCCCTTGAAGAGCATGTGCTCGAACAGGTGCGCGGTCCCGGAAATGCCGGTCCATTCATCCACGCCGCCCGCGCGGAAATGGGTCACAAACGACACCGTAGGCGCGCCGCCGCGGCGCAACAGCAGGAACGTCATCCCGTTCGGCAGGACGTGCTTCGTGACGGGCAACCGCTCGCCGGGTGACGGCTCCTGAGCCCGTGCTCCGGTGGGGATGAGAAGCCCAATGGTGAAGGCACACACCATGAACCGCATACCCGTACCTCGGTTGTGGGATGTCCTCGAAACCTACTGCGGTGGGGTCACCGCTGGCAGAATGCGCACAACGTCGTCTGCCGCAGGTCGATGGCGTGCGTCGTCACCAGCCGATGGCCGCAGCGCACGCAGGGCTCGCCGCCGCGGTCGTACACCTTCAACTCGAGCTGAAAGCTGCCGGGCTCTCCGGTGCCGGTGCGGTAATCGCGGACCGTCGTTCCCGAGGCGGCGAGCGCGCGGCGCAGCACGTCGAGGATCGCGGCGTGCAGCTCGCGGGTTTCGTCCGGGGTGAGGCGGTTGGCGGGGCGGGAGGGATCGATGCGCGCGTCGAACAGGGCTTCGTTGGCGTAGATGTTGCCGACCCCCGCGAGCCGGCGCTGATCCATGATCGCCTTCTTGATCGCCGCGCGCGTTCCCGACAGGGCCTGGGTGAAACGATCGACCGTGAAGTCCGGCTCGAGCGGCTCCGGTCCGATGCGGGCGGTATAGCGCGCCCAGCCGCGTTCGTCGAGCAGCCACACCGTGCCGAGGCGCCGGACGTCGCGATAGACGAACTGATCTCCGCCCGTCAGGGTGCACAGGAGAACGGCGTAGCGTGTCTCATCCGGGGTGAGCGGCCGGTTGTACACGATCAGCGACCCCGTCATGCGCGGCTGCACGATGAGCCGGTGGCCGCTCTTCAAGAGGAACACGGCGTGCTTGGCGCGGCGCTGGGCGTGGACGACGGTGTTGCCGGTGAGGGTGTCGAGCAAACGGCGGCGCGATACCTGGCGCAGCACATCACTCTTCGTGAGCCGGGCGGTCCGGATGCGGCGTCCCACCAGTCGCGGCGCGACGTCCCGGACGATCGTTTCGACCTCAGGCAGCTCCGGCACGCGCCACTTCCCGCCACCCGATATCCGAGCGAAAGATCTTGCCGGCGAACTCGATCTGACCGCAAGCCGCGCGGCTCGCGGCCGCCGCCAGCGCGACGCTGGGCGCCACCGCGGTCACGTTCAACACGCGCCCGCCCGCGACGCGCAACGTCCCGTCGGCGTCCCGCACGGTCCCCGCGTGAAAGACGAGAATATCGCGACCGAGCTTGGGCAACGTGATCGCAGCGCCCTTGTCGGGGTGGTCGGGGTAGCCGCGGGCGGCGAGCACCGTCGTGACCGCGGCACGCTGGGCTGCCAGGACCGGCGTCCCCGCCCGCCATTGGTGACGCGCAATCCCATAGAGGTGGCCGCTCAGCCCGCCTCCGAGTGCCGGCAGCACCACCTGGGTTTCGGGGTCGCCGAAGCGGCAATTGAACTCGAGGACCCACGGCGTGCCGTCGGCGGCGACCATCAGCCCGGCATAGAGCACGCCGCTGTACGGTATGCCGCAGGACCGCAGCGCCGCGAGGGTCGGCTCGAACACCTGCCGCCGCACGCGTTCGAGCAACGGGGCAGTGGCGAGACTGACGGGAGTGTACGCGCCCATCCCACCGGTGTTCGGACCGGTGTCGCCCTCACCCAGGCGCTTGTGATCCTGCGCCGGAGGCAGGATCACGATCTGCTCGCCGTCGGTGAGCGCCAGGACCGACAGCTCCTCCCCCGCGAGAAAGTCCTCGATCACGATCTCCTGTCCCGCACTCCCCAGCTTCCCCTCGAGAAACGCGCGTGCAGTCCCGGCGGCTTCCGCGCGCGTGGCGCACACCACCGCTCCCTTCCCGGCGGCGAGCCCTGAGGCTTTGACGACGAGCGGCTCGGCGTGGCGCGCGATCCAGTCGAGCGCCGGGGCGACGCTGGAAAACGTCGCGCTCGCCGCGGTCGGCACGCCGGCGCCGGTCATAACGGTCTTCGCGAAGGATTTCGACGATTCGATGCGGGCGGCGGCGGCGGTGGGCCCAAAGGCCGGCCGTCCCCGGGTCTGCAGCCGGTCGACGAGACCGGCGGCGAGCGGAACCTCGGGTCCGACGACGACGAGGTCGACGCGATTCGCGACGGCGGCGTCGACCAGACCATCCAGGTCGGTCGCAGCGATTGGGAGATTCTTGGCGAGCGTCGCGGTCCCGGGGTTGCCGGGTGCCGCGAAAATGGTCGTGGCGGGGTCGTCCTGATGGAGCTGCCAGGTGAGGGCATGCTCCCGGCCTCCCCCGCCGACGACCAGGACCCTCACTTCTTCTTCATGGCGTCCGAGAACGCCTGGGCCGCACGCTTCGCCGTGTCGACCACATCGTTCACGACCGCCTTCGCTTCCTTCATGTAGTGATCCCGCGCGTCGTCGATGTCCTTGTCGAGCGGCCGCTGCTCCGCCTCCGTCCCGCGGCGCGTGTATTCGCCGCGCAGGATCCGGTCGTAGTCGCCCGCTTCTACCCAGCGCTGCAGCTCCGCCGCCCGCACCGTGTTGAAGGGATGCGTCCGCGTCAACACGCCGAGAATCTTGAAGACCCGGTCGACCGCACCGCCCGTTTCCTCGTACTCCTTGGCCTGCACGAGGAAGGCGTTGAGATCCATCTGCTGCATGTCGCCGCCGCCCGCGAACTTGAGATTCATGCGGAGCGACGCGAGCGGGTCCTGAGTCGCGAGCAGTCCGGCGCGGTCGCTCGACAGCTCGCTCTTTCTGAACCACTCGAGCAGGGCGAGCTGGATCGGGAGAATCGCAATCCCGGCGAGGAAGGGGAGCGCCGAGAGGCTGACGTTCAGGAGCAGCACGAGCAGCGTGTGGTAGAGCGCGTGCCCGCTCATGACATGTCCCAGTTCGTGTCCCAGGAGAGAGCGCATCTCGTCGTCGTCGAGCAGCTTCAAGGCCCCGGAGTTGATGACGATGAAGGGCTTGTCCATACCGTAGGCGCCCGCGTTGGCGAAGGGCGTCTGCGACACGAACAGCTCGGGCCGCTCCGCCCAATCCAGCGTCGTCAGGACGTCGGTATAGAGCTGGTTCACCCGCGGGAATTGGGTCGGTCCTACGCGCACGGCGTCGGCCTGAAACAAGAGCCGCACGCCGCGCTCGCCGATGAACCCATAGATCTTCCGCAAGACCTCGTCGAAGCCGGGTACCGAGCGGAGCGACTGGAGCGCAGCCCGGTCCGCGGGGTGCTCCCACGACACGGGAGCGATCTGGGTGAGGATCTTGCGGGGCCGTGCTGCCGGCAACCCGCTCGTGGCGTCAGTCATGGCAAACTCCGCTGGGTGGATTCAGAGCCGTACGAGACCGGGCTCCGGGTGTTTCGTGCCGCATTAGCCCCCCGCCAGGGCCTGGTCCAGGTCCTCCAGCAGGTCCTCGACGTCCTCGATCCCCACCGACAGCCGGATCAGGCTGTCGGTGAGCCCCATCTTGCGCCGCAGCTCGAGGGGAACGCTGGCGTGGGTCATGGACGCGGGGTGACCGATCAGACTCTCGACTCCCCCGAGCGATTCGGCGAGCGCGAACACACGCGTCCGCTCGACGACGCGCCGCGCGAAGGCGGCGTCGCCCAGCTCGATCGACATCATGCCGCCGTAGCCCGACATCTGGCGGCAGGCGAGATCGTGCTGGGGGTGGGAGGGGAGCCCGGGATAGTTCACGTGGCGGACGCGCGGGTGGTGGCTGAGCCATTCGGCGATGCGCCGGCCGTTCTGGTCGTGCTGGCGCATTCGCAGCGGCAGCGTCTTGATGCCACGCAGCGCCAGCCAGCAGTCGAGCGGACCGGGAACCGCGCCCGTGCCGTTCTGAATGAACCCGAGGCGCTCGGCGAGATCGTCCCGGCCGGTGACCAGCAGTCCACCGATCATGTCGGAGTGGCCGTTCAGGTATTTCGTCGTCGAGTGCAGCACGATGTCGGCGCCGAGCTCCAGCGGCCGCTGGAAACAGGGGGTCGCGAAGGTGTTGTCCACGACGAACACCGCGCCGGCGCGTTTGGCGATCTCCCCGGTCGCGGCCAGGTCGCACAACCGCAGCATCGGATTCGTCGGCGACTCGGCGTACACCATCTTCGTCGCCGGCGTGACCGCGCCGGCGACCGCATCCAGGTCGCCGCCATCGACGAACGTGAACGTGAGGCCGAGGCGCGCCCAGATGTGCGTCATCTGGCGGTGGGTGCCGCCGTAGACATTCTCCCCGCACACGACGTGATCGCCCGCCGACAGGAGCTTCACCACCGCATCGACCGCCGCGAGCCCCGACCCGAACGCGAAGCCGTGGCGGCCGCCTTCGAGCGCGGCGACGTTGCGCTCTAACGCCTCGCGTGTCGGATTCCTCGTCCGGGCATATTCATAACCCTTGTGGCGCCCCAGACCGTCCTGGATGTAGGTGGAGGTCTGATAAATCGGCGGCATGACCGCGCCCGCCAGCGGATCCGGCACCATGCCGGCGTGCACGGCCCGGGTGCCGAGCCGGCGCTGCACATCCTCGTCCAAGCCCCGAGTCATGGCGGGAACGTACCGACGCCTTTCGCCCCGGGCAAGCGAGCTTTACGTTAGCCACCATGCCCGGCCAAAATGGCCTCTCCTGCCTCGTTGTCGACGACGAACCGCGGCTGCGACAGGTCCTCGTGCGGCTGCTCGAAACGGATGGATTCCAGGTCCGGGAAGCCGGCACCGGCGTCGAAGCGCTGCAGGCGATGGAAACGCACCCGGTGCCGCTCGTGATCTCCGATCTGCGAATGCCGCAGATGGATGGCGCCACGCTGCTGGGCCACCTCACGCAGCGCTGGCCCGACACCGCGGTGGTCATGGTGAGCGCCGTCGCGGACGTAGACATGGCGGTCAAGTGTTTGCACCTCGGGGCACTCGACTACGTCAGCAAGCCGTTCAACCTCGAGGAAGTGCGCGCGCGTGTCGACCAGGCGATGCAGCGCCGGCGTCTGAAGCTCGAGCTCAAGCTTCATCAGGAGAACCTCGAGGCGCGCGTACGGGCTGCCGAGCATCGCATCAAGGAGAAGTTCGACGGGGGGGTGGAAGCGCTGGCGCAGGCGCTCGAAGAAAAGGACGCCTATCTGCACGGGCACTCGCAGCGGGTCGCGGAGTACGCGCTCGCCATCGCGCGGCAGCTCGGTCTTGACGCCGCCGCCCTGGAAACGATCAAGCTGGGCGGCCACCTGCACGACATCGGCAAGATCGGGGTCCGGGAAGAAGTCCTGCACAAACCCGGTGGCCTGACCGAGGCAGAGTATCGTCATATCATGGAACACCCCACCATCGGGGCGCGCATCCTCGAGCCGCTCATGCGCGATCGCCCCCCGGTGATCGCGATCGTCCGATCGCATCACGAGCGCATGGACGGGAAAGGGCTTCCCGATGGGGTGAAGGCCGAAACCCTGCCGCTCGTGGTGCGCATCGTTTCGGTGGCCGATGCGCTCGACGCCATGACCAGCAAACGGCCGTATCGTGATGCATTGAAGCCCGAGCGGGCCCTGGAGGAGCTGCGGCGGCAACGCGGCATCCAGTGGGACCCCGCGGCGGTGGACGGATTCCTCAAGGCCTACCCCGATGTCCACCACCTCCCGATCCGCACTCCGGAGCAGTCCGTCTCCACCCCAACGCCCGTCGGTTGATCATGCCCGAAACCCTGATGGTTGGCGTTTCCGGAATCCGCGGAATCGTCGGCAAGGACCTCACCCCCGAAATCGTGGCGCGCTACGCGGCAGCGTTCGGCGCCTGGGCCCGCACCGGCGGCGCGCGACGACCGCGCGTCGTGTTGGGGCGCGATGCCCGCACATCGGGTCCGATGTTCTCCCAGGCGGCGACCGCGGGGCTCGTCTCGGTCGGTTGCGACGTGATCGACATCGGCCTGACGACGACACCCTCGGCGCAACTGGCGGTCCAGCACCATCGCGCCGCGGGCGCCATCATCCTCACCGCCAGCCACAACCCCATCGAGTGGAACGCGCTCAAATTCGTCGGCCCCGACGGCGTCTTCATCGACGACACATCGGGATCGCAGGTGCGTGCCCTCGCCGCCGAGGGACCGATCCCGCGCGCCGACCACGGATCGCTCGGGAGCGTGTCGGCCGACGGCGACGCGCTGCGCCGCCACCTCGCCGCCGTCGTCCAGCTGCCCGGGGTCGACGCGGCCCGGATCAAGAAACGGAAATTCCGCGTGGCTCTGGACACCTGTCGCGGCGCGGGTGGCGCGATCATGCCCGCGCTGCTCGAGCGGCTGGGGTGTGAGGTCGCGGGGATCAATCTCGAGACCGACGGCAAGTTCCCGCGGCCCCCCGAGCCCGTGCCGGAGAACCTGGGCGCGCTCGGTGCCGTGGTGCAGCGCGTCCAGGCCGATGTCGGCATCGCCGTGGATCCCGACGTCGACCGGTTGGCGATCGTCGATGAGCGGGGCGAGGCGATCGGCGAGGACTATACGCTCGCGTTCGCGGTGCGCGCGGTGCTGGGGGACCGCGGCACCGCGAAGCCGGCCAGGAAGCGCGGCTCGGGCGCGTACGTTCCCCCGGAGCAGCCCAAGGCGATCGTCGTCTGCAACCTCTCGACCAGCCTCGTGGTGGCGGACGCCGCCCGGGACTGCGGCGCCGAGCTGGTGCGGGCGCCGGTCGGCGAGGTGCACGTGGCGCGGGCGATGATCGAGCTGGGGGCGCCGATCGGTGGGGAAGGGAACGGCGGCGTCATGTACACCGCCTTGCACGTGGGGCGCGATGCCCCGGTGGGGGCGGCGCTGTTGCTCACGCTGCTGGCGCGCGACGGGCGCAAGGTCAGCGAGCTGGTCGCCGCCTCGCCGCGCTACGCGATCGTCAAGGACAAAGCTCCCCGCGCGCGGGCCGCCGCCCTCGCTCCCGCGTATGCGGCGCTGCGCGAGCGGTTCCCCGACGCCCAGGTCGACGAGCGCGACGGGCTGCGACTCGGCTGGCGGGACCGCTGGCTGCACGTGCGGCCGTCCAACACTGAGCCGATCGTGCGGCTCATCGCCGAGGCGCCGACTGCGCCGGAGGCGCAACGGCTGGTGGATGAAGGGCGTGCGTCGGTGGCCTCATAGCGGCGCATGCGAATCGTCCTCCAGCGCGTCAGCCGCGCGGCCGTCCGCGTGGACGCTCGAATCACGGGCCAGATCGGACCAGGGTTTCTCATCCTCGCCGGCTTCGCGCCCACTGACTCTCCCGAGACCCTCGTCTGGATGGCCGATAAGATCCTGTCGCTGCGGCTGTTTCCCGACGCGGCGGGCAAGATGAACCGCGGGATCGAGGAGCTGGACGGGGGGGGCGTCCTCGTGGTTTCCCAGTTCACGCTCTACGGCAACGCGGAAAAAGGCCGGCGTCCCAGTTTCATCGACGCGGCGCCGCCCGACATCGCGATCCCGCTCTATGAGCGCTTCGTGGCGCTGCTCGCCGAGCGCGCCGCACCGATGGGCGTCACCGTGGCGACGGGGGAGTTCGGCGCGATGATGGAGGTGGAGCTCGTCAACGATGGGCCGGTGACGTTGATGCTGGAACGTTAGGAGGCTCCTTCGATGATCTGGAAGATCGCGCGCTGGACGGGCGGTGTGGTGCTGGTGCTCATCGTGGGACTGGTCGTCACCGTCCTGCTGCGCTGGCGTCGCACGTTCGACGTGCCGCTGCCGGACATTCACGCCAGCTCGGACTCGGCAGTCATCGCCACGGGCAGGTATCTGGCGTACGGCCCGGCGCATTGCGCCTACTGCCACACGACGGTGGAGACGGCGCCGGCCCTGGACCGGGGCGAGCAACCGCCGCTGTCGGGCGGGTTCGTGTTCCGCATTCCCCCGGGCACCTTCCGCACGCCGAATCTCACGCCGGATCGGGAGACCGGGATCGGGGCCGTGAGCGACGGACAGCTGGCGCGCATGCTGCGCTACGGCGTGCGGCGCGACGGCCACGCCGCCGTGCCGTTCATGAATTATCACCTGTTGAGCGATCAGGACATTCGGGCGCTGATCTCGTTCCTGCGCTCGCAACCCCCCGTGTCCCACCGCGTGCCGCCGCACGACTTGAATTTCCTCGGCAAGGCGGTGATGGCGTTCGTCATGAAGCCCATCGGCCCGAGCACCACACCGCCCGCGCAGAGTCCGCCGGCGGGAACGTCGTTGCAGCGCGGCGCGTACCTCGTGACCGCAGTGGCCGAATGCGCCGACTGCCATACGGAGCGCAGCATGGTCGACGGCCACTTCACCGGTCCGCGGCTCGCTGGTGGCAATCCGTTCGAGGTGGAGGGGAAGACGGACGAGGAGGTCGTGCCGCCCAACCTGACGCCGGACCCGAAGACCGGCCGGATCGCGTCCTGGACCGAGGAGCAGTTCCTGGCCCGCTTCCGTCAAGGCACGGTGATTCCCGGAACTCCGATGCCGTGGAACGCCTTCGCCCGCATGACCGACGACGACCTGCGGGCGATCTACCGCTACCTCCGCACCGTCACGCCAGTCGAGCACGATCCAGGACCGTCGCTGCGCAACAAAAAATGACGGCCCCCATCGTGCTGGCGAGCTCTTCGCCGCGGCGCCGCCAGCTGCTCGAGATGCTGCGATTGCCGCATCGCATCATCGTGCCCGATGTGGACGAGACGATGCACGCCGGGGAGGCCCCCGAGCGCTACGTGATTCGCCTGGCCCACGCCAAGGCCCGCGCCGTGGTCCCCCTCGCTCCGGGGGAAATCGTGCTGGCAGCGGACACGACCGTCGTGCTGGACGGCGACGTCTTCGCCAAGCCGGACGATCCGGCCGACGCGGTGCGCATGCTGGGTCGCCTGCAGGGCCGCACGCACCAGGTGATGACCGCGGTCGCGGTGGCGCAGGGCGACCGGATCGAGCATGCCCTCGACGTTTCGTCGGTGACGTTTCGCCCGGCTACGCCAGAGATGCTGGCCGACTACGTCTCCACGGGCGAGCCGCTCGACAAGGCCGGCGCGTACGCGATTCAGGGGCTCGGCGCCCTGCTGATCGAGCGGGTGGAAGGGGACCTGTTCGGCGTGATGGGGCTGCCGCTGCGGCTCGCGATCGACCTGCTGGCTCGCTTCGGTCGCCCTTACCGTTTCACGCGATAGACCTGGACCTTCTTCGCTTTTCCTTTGACCTGCACCGGCTCCAGGGCCTCGACTCTGGGAGGCTTCTTCAGGGCCCTGTAAAACGGCTCGGCGATCAGGATCTCGTTGGCACCCGCCACCGAGCAGAGCCGGCTGGCGGTGTTCACCGCGTCGCCGATGACGGTGTACTCGAGGCGCCGGTCGGAGCCGAAGTTGCCGGCGAACACCTCTCCGAAGTTGATGCCGATGCCGATGTTGATCGGCGGGCGTCCCTGCTCGGCCCACTTCGCATTCATCTTCTCGAGCACGGTCAGCTGGTCGATCGCGCACTGCATGGCGCGGTCGGCATCGTCTTCGTGGGCGATCGGCGCGCCCCACAGCGCCATGATCGCGTCGCCCATGAACTTGTCGAGCGAGCCGGAGTGCTCGAAGACGATCTCCACCATCTCGGTGAAGTACTCGGTCAGGAGCTTGGCGACCTCATCCGGGTTCATGTTCTCGGACATCGGCGTGAAGCCACGGATGTCGGAGAAGAAGATCACGACCGGCCGCTTGTCGCCGCCTAGGGTGACCGCGCCCTTCTGTTCGGCGATCTGCGCCGCCACGTTGGGGGCGAAGTAGCGCTGGAAGTTCGACAGCACCATCGCCTCGCGGCGAATGCGCTCGGACATCTGCGAATTCTCGATGGCTACGGCGCACAGCCCGCCGAAGGTCATCAGAAAGTCGAGGTCTTCGTCGGTGAACGACTGGATCGCGGTCTGGTTGTCGACATACAGGATGCCCAGCACCGTTTGATCCGCACCGAGCAGCGGCGTGCACATCGCGCTGCGCACGCTCTGGATCAGGATCGACTTGCCCTTGAAGCGGTCGTCGGCCGCGGCGTTGTCGGACAGGATCGCCACCCGGTCGTCCACCGCCTTGCGGGCGATCGACTGCGGGACGTGGCGGGCGGCGTTGGTGTCGCCGGTGCGGCTCTTCGAGAGCCGCGGCACCAGCTCCTTGGTGCGGGGATCGAGCAGCAGGATCGACACGCGATCGACGTTGAAAATCTGGAAGGTGACGTCGACCACCTTGTTGAGCACCTGATCCGGCTCCTGCTGGCGCGACAGCTCCTTGGCGATCTCGAACAGCAGGGAGAGCTTCTTCTCCCGCCGTTCTTCCTCCGTCTGGGCGGCGACTTTCAGGTGCCCGCCGCCGGACGCCGCCGCCGCCGTGCCGCCGTGCACGATCGCCGGGACGCCTCCCGACGAGGGGCTCACCGGCAGCTGCCGGACGATCGTCCCCTGGGGGATGCCGCGCGAGCCGGAGGTCTGGCTCGTTTCGGGAGCGGGCGTGGAGGGCCGCGCCGGCGGCGTGATACTCGCCACCTTGAAGGCGACCTTCCCGAAGGTGATGACGTCGTTCGTGGTGGCGTCGGCCTGGGTGATGCGGGCCCCGTTCAGGAACGTGCCGTTGGAGGATCCCAGATCCTTGACGCGAACTCCGGCAGGTCCGAGCGAGATCTCGGCGTGGCGCCGGGAGATCGTCGGATCGTAGATGGGAACGTCGCTCGTGACGGCGCGTCCCACGACCAGCGTGCGACCCGGGGCCAGGTCGATCGCTTGGTCGCCGGAAGTGCTCAGCAGTTTGAACACGGTCGAAAAATATACCCCGGGGAGTTGAGAGCGGAATCGCCGATCAGGCGAGCGCCAGTGCGAGCGCCCGCAACACCGCGGCCGCCTTCGCTTCGGTCTCCGCGTACTCGCGCGCCGGGTCCGAGTCGGCGACGATCCCCGCGCCGGCCTGCAGCACGACTCGGTCGCGCTGCACCACCGCGCAGCGGATCGCGATCGCGGTGTCGAGACTGGTCGCCCCCCAACCGACGTAGCCGACCGCGCCGGCATAGGGCCCGCGCCGCTCCGGCTCCAGCGCGTCGATGATCTCCATCGCCCGCACCTTCGGTGCGCCGGTGACCGTGCCGGCGGGGAAGCAGGCTTTGAAGGCATCGAGCGCATCGTAGCCGTCGCGCAGCGTCCCGCGGACCTCGCTCACCAGGTGCTGCACGTGGGAGTAGCGCTCGATCGCCAGCAGCTCGGTGACGCGAACGCTGCCGTAGGCAGCGACGCGGCCCACGTCGTTGCGCCCCAGATCGACGAGCATGCGGTGCTCGGCGATCTCCTTGGCATCCTCCCGCAGCGCGGCGGCGAGCGTCTCGTCTTCCTCCGGCGTGCGCCCGCGGCGCGCCGTCCCGGCGATCGGGCGGACCGTCACCTCGTCGCCCGTCACCCGCACCAGCACCTCGGGCGAGCTGCCGACGATCGCGAAGTCGTCGAGAGCCAGATAGAAGAGGTACGGGGCCGGGTTGAGGGCGCGCAAGAAACGGTACAGGCGCAGCGGGTCGACCGAGACCGGGACTTCCTGGCGCCGCGACAACACCGTCTGGAAGGTGTCGCCGGCGCGGATGTGCTCCAGCACCCGTCCGACGTCGCGCTCGAACGCGGTCTCCGGGTACCGCGTGGTGGTCGGCGGCACCGCCGGGTTTTCGGGAAGCGCCAGCGGACCGAGCGGGTGCGGTCCCGCGAGGCGGCCGATCAGCTCGTCGAGGCGCGCCTCGGCGGATTCGAACAGCTGCACCCGCTGGTGTCCGGGAGCGTTCGCGGGGACCTCGACGTTGGCGACGGCGATGGCGCGGCCATACAGGTTATCGAGAATCACCAGGCTATCGGCGATCATCAGGACGGCGTCCGGCAACCCGACGGTGTCGGCGGGTGCTGCCGGGAGCCGCTCGATCGAGCGCACCAGGTCGTAGCCGAGGTAGCCCACGGCGCCGCCGGTGAACGGCGGCAGGCCGGGCACGGCGATCGGCACGAGGGCGCGCAGCCGCTGCGCCAGGTGGCCCACAGGATCGGTGGTCTCGCCGGCGCTCTGCCAGCCGCCGCCGCTGGTCCAGCGGTCGACTGCGTGGCCGCGATAGCGCCACACCTCGCGCGGCTCGGTTCCCAGGAAGGTGTAGCGGGCCCAGCGCTCGCCGCCGGTGACCGACTCGAGTAGAAAGCCGTACGGTGGCCGCGCGATCTTGGCGTAGGCGGCGAGCGCGGTATCGGCGTCGAGCACGATCTCCCGAGCCAGCGGCACGATCCCGCCGCGCGCCGCCCGGGCGAGAAACTCCGCGCGCGGGTCGGTCACTTCTGGGCGCCGAGCAGGTAGCTCCCGGGGCTCTCGAGGGCGCTCGTGATGGTGGTCGGCCCGGAGTGTGAGCTGTTGCGGCCCTGGACCCAGTGGTCGGGGGTACGCTCCCGCCACAGCTCCAGCGCCTGCTCGAATGCCGCGGCGGAAGCATAGCGGCTGCTCTGGGTGTATACCGTGGAGTCGTCGTAGCGGCTGAAGGAGATGGTGGCGACCGGCTCCCCGGTCTGGTTGAAGACCAGCGAGGCCGGGCCGACGTCGAACTCGTAGCTCCCCGGAGTCAGCGTGACGGCTACCGCGATGGTGCAGGTGTCGCACAACAGCGTGTCGCTGCGCGAAACGACGCTGTGCGGCGCGAAGTTGATCGCTGCGAACAAGGTGTGGACGCTGTCCGAATACGAGATCGTACAGGTGAACAACGCATTGTTATGAAAGACGCACGTCGTGGGGCTGGTCGGCGGGGCGGAGTCGAAGCGTGCCAGTGCCAGCAGGGCGCTCCTGGGCAGGCCCGTGTCGACCCCGGTCGTCCCGCCGCCGCAGGCAGCGAGGAGCGCCAGGGTTGCCGCGGCCACGAGCAGCCCGGTAGCTTCGCCGCCGTGCGTCACGCGCCGCTGGCGCTGCTGCTCCTTACGCTCCCTGTGCTTGCCCGCGCGCAGGAGTGGAACTCGGCCGAGGCACGAGCCCTCGCCGAGCGCGCCATCAGCCGGCGCGTCGGAGCCGCCGCCGACACCTCGCTCCACGATTACCGGGCTCAGGCGCATGGTTTTCTCTTTTTCCTCGGCGCATTCGGTGAGGGGCTGACGGAGCCGCCACGCCTCATCAAGACGGATCAACTCGAATTGGAAGTGTACTGGAAGGCCCCCGGCGCCAGCAAGCAGCGCATCATCGGGTGGCGCGATCGCGCCGAGCTGCCCACCGACATCGTGTATCACCAGGATCACCTCGGCATCATCCAGAACGGCTTCGGCAAGAGTCTCCGCCTGGGCGACGGCGACGAAGTACAGGACGTGCCGCATCCGCTCGCGGCCGGCGGGCCGCTGCTGTACGACTACGCGACCGGGGACACGATCACGCTGACCTTGCCCGACCGGCAGGTCCGGGTGGTGGAGCTCGCGTTCCGTCCCAAGGAGTTTCACGCCTCGCGCATCGTCGGCACGGCGTACCTCGACCTTGCGTCGGGAGACCTGGTGCGCCTCGCGTTCAATTTCACCCCGGCGGCGTACCGCGATCCGTCGCTGGAAGACGTGAGCGTCGTGCTGGACAACGCCCTCTATGCCGGGCGCTGGTGGCTCCCGCGCCACCAGGAGATCGAGATCCGGCGCCACGCCATGATGCTCGATCTGCCGGCACGCGGCATCATCCGCGGCCGCTGGAATGTGGACTCCTACCAGTTCAATAGCGGACTCGCTGCCGCATGGTTTACGGGTCCCGAGATCACGGTCGCGCCGCAGGCGGAGCGGGACTCGTTTCCCTGGCGCTCGAGCCTCGATTCCGCCGAAGGCCCCGTCGCCGAACCGGTGCGCCAAAACGACCTCGCCGAGCTGCGCGCCCAGGTCGCGCGGGTCGCCGGACGTCACGCGCTCTCCAGCTGGCGCCGCGACGGTCTGGCGGTGCGGGGGCTGAGCGACCTCCTGCACGTCAATCGCGTGCAGGGTGTCGTGCCCGGCGCGGGATGGGTCTGGCGCGGAGACGACGGGACGTACGAAGCACGGCTGCGGGCGAGTTACGGCTTCGCCGACCGGCGCGTCGACGGCGCGCTCGCGCTGCGCGTCGCGGTCGGCGCGCAGCGGGTGTCCGCCGAGGCCTACCGGGAAGTCCGCGATATCGCGGACCACCCGGTCGTGTCTCCGGTTGTGAATTCGATCGCGGCGCAGGAGTTCGGCGACGACTACGGCGACTACACACGGGTGACCGGCGGACGGGTGACGTTCGACGGCGCGCGGGGAGGCGCTCGATCGGTGTCGTGGAGAGTCGGCCTCGCCCGGGAGACCCCGGCAACGCTCACGGTGCGCGCCGCACCGGCGAGCGGTCTGTACCGGCCGAATCCCGCACTCGGCGGTCCCGCGGTGAGCATGGTGACGCTGGTGCTCTCCCGCGCCGGGGCAGGGCTCGCGGTGCGCCACGATCATGGCTTCGATCTCGCGTTCGAAGCAGGGCGCAGCGACGACGATACACGGTACGCGCGCGTCGCAGGCGCCGGCCACGTGCTGCTGCCACTCGGCGACACGCGCCTCCTCGTGCGGGCGGAAGGCGGCGCGGCGACGACCGGCGTCCCGGCGTATCGCACGTTCGCCCTCGGCGGCCGCGGGACGCTCCTCGGTGACGATTTCCGCGCCTGGGGCGGGCGTCAGGTCGCGTTGCTGCACATCGAATGGCGCGTGCCCGCCCCGTTCCCCAGCATCTCATTGGGTGCAGCGGCCCGCACGCCCGGCTCGCTCACCGTGGCGCCGTACGTCGCAGCAGGGTGGGCCGACGCGTCCGTTCCCAACACACCCTGGCGTGCGACTCCCGGCACGCGGATCACGACCGGCGTGGGGTTCGAGTGGCTCGGCGTCTTCCGGCTCGATGTCGGATATGGCGTACAAAGCGGCCGCACACACGTCGCGTTCGACGTGACGCGCGATTTCTGGAGCGTTTTGTGAGCGCGGTCTAGCCTCCCGCCGCGCTCCCTCGCTAGGTTTCCCTCAATTCCATGCCCGACACCCTCTTTCCGGACGAGTGGTTGTGCCCGCTGCTGGAGGTGCTCACGCCCGAGCGCCTGGCGGAGCTGCGCACCAAAGCCGAGCCGGGGAAGACGCTGTGGGAGACGGTGGTCCAGGAGAAAGTCGCGACCGACGACGAGATTCTGGAGCGGCTGGCGTCGCGGTTTCGCCTGCGCATCGCCGATCTGAACCAGATCGACCCGGGGGCACGGACGGCGCTGCCGGAGGCGCTCGCGCGGCGCTACCACGTGCTGGCCGTGCGGGAGACTGATTCCTACCTCGAGGTGGCGACCGCCAACCCGACCGACCTCGACATGGAACGGACACTGGCCTTCGCCACCGGGCGCGAGATCCGGCTGACGCTGCTCGCACCGTCGAAGATCGCCGAGCAGATCGAGCAGCAGTACCGGCCGGAGAAGACGCTCGACCGCATTATCGAGACGATGGGTGAGTCGGCGACGAATCTGGTCCAGCTCGAGGACGATATCGCGCCCGAGGAGTACAACATCACCGAGGCCGCGGCCAGCGAGCGGCCGGTGGTGAAGCTGGTCGATCTGATTCTCTCCGAAGGTATTCTGTCGCGCGCCTCGGACATTCACGTCGAGCCTGAAGAGGGCGGGGTGGCGGTGCGCTACCGCATCGACGGCGTGTTGCGGCAGGTGATGAAGATCCCGCGCCAGGCCGGGCTGCCGCTGATCTCGCGCATCAAGATCATGTCGTCGCTCGATATCGCCGATCGGCTGCGCCCACAGGACGGACGTGCCCGGGTCGCCGTCAACGGCCAGCCGATCGACCTGCGTGTGTCGACGCTGCCGGCGGCGCACGGCGAGAAGGTCGTGATTCGCATCCTCGACTCGCGCGCGACGGTCAAGTCCCTCGACACCCTGGGCCTGCTGGAGAACGAGATAGAGGCCATCACCAAGCTGCTGCAGTTCCACGAAGGCATCATTCTCGTCACGGGACCGACCGGATCCGGCAAAACGACCACGCTCTACGGCATGATCAATCAGATCAAGAGCGAGGGCGTGAATATCGTGACGGTCGAGGACCCCGTCGAATACCGCGTCCCGGGAATCGTGCAGGTGCAGGTCCAGGAGAAGACAGGCCTCACCTTCGCGGCGGCATTGCGCTCGATCCTGCGGCAGGATCCCAACGTCGTGCTGGTCGGAGAGATCCGCGACAAAGAGACGGCGCAGATCGCGACGCAGGCGTCACTTACCGGGCATCTCGTGCTGTCGACGTTGCACACCAACGACGCGGCCAACGCCGTCACGCGTCTCGTGGACATCGGCGTCGAGGCGTACAAGATCGCCGCGGCGCTGCGCGGGGTGCTGGCGCAGCGCCTCATGCGTAAGCTCTGCCCCACCTGCCGCGAACCCTACACCGACGCCCCCCCCGATCAGCTGAAGCGCTGGATCCCGCACGGCTCCACGCTGTACCGCGCCGCCGGCTGTCCCGACTGCGCCATGACCGGCTATCGCGGCCGTTTCGCCATCGTCGAGGTCCTGGCGATGTCGGCCGACCTGGAGCGGCGCATCGCCGCCGCGGAGACGGCCGATCGCATCGCCGAAGCGGCCCGCAAGGGCGGGATGATGGGACTGTGGCACAGCGGCCTGTCCCATGTGCTGCGGGGAGATACGTCGATCGAAGAGCTCCTGCGGGTCGTGGACGTGCCGATGGAGGAGCAACGCGCCGCGCCCGAGCCCCCTCCCTCGCGGCGCAGCGGCGGAACGGCGGCGGCCTCCGCAGCGCCCTCGTCGGCGCGGCTCTCCCCGGCGCCCGTCGCGCCGGCCGCCGCTGCCGAGCCGTTCTCGGCGAGCTTCGAGCTGCTCGATGAGATCGGCGGGGGACGTGGCGGCCCCGCTGGGCCCACCCGCAAGGTGCTGCTCGTGGACGACGAGGACAGCCTGCGCAAAGTGCTCAAGGATCTGCTGGAACGGGACGGCTACGAGGTCGCCGAGGCGCGCGATGGTGTCCAGGCGCTCGATCAGGTCGACCGTGTCGGTCCCGACATCATCGTCCTCGACCTCAATCTTCCCGCGCTGGACGGGTACGGCGTCCTGTCGCAGCTGCGCTCGCGGCCGGCAACGGCGGGAATCCCCGTGATCGTGCTGACGGCAAAGGGCGACGAAGACAACGAGGTGCGGGTGTTCGAGCTCGGCGCCGACGATTTTCTCCAGAAACCGTTCCGGGCGCGCGCCCTGTCGGCGCGGCTCGAGGCGGTGCTGGGTCGACGCCGCCCGGCGTGACGTCGATTCACGTCCGTTTCGTCGATACGTTCGCACTGCGGGGGACGGGCGACCAGCTCGAGGTGCTGGTGCTGCGCCGCGCCCCGGGCGGCCGCAATCCCGGATCGTGGGAAACGGTGCACGGCACGATCGAACCGGGAGAAACGCCGGTACAGGCGTCGCTGCGCGAGCTGCGCGAGGAAACGGGACTGGTCCCGCTGCGCTTCTACAACCTCAGCCGCATCGAAGGATTCTATCTGCACGCGGTGGACGAGTTGGCGATCATTCCTGCGTTCGCCGCGATGGTGGCCGCCGACGCCGAGCCGCGACTCTCCGACGAGCACGACGCCTACTGCTGGCTGCATCCCCCCGAAGCGGCGCGCCGCTTCGCCTGGCCCCGGGAGCGCAGAGCACTGGATGACGTTTTGTCAATAGTGGGGGGTGGCGACGGGGGGTTGCTGGACGATGTGCTGAGAGTATCCTAGGCGAGCCACCTCTCCGACGGTAACCATGGTGCCGCCCGCACCGCACAATAGACCCCGCAGGCCGTCACCGCACACGCTCGCCGTCGTGTGAATCCGTTCTACCATCGCATCTACCGCATCGTCCGCCACATTCCCAAAGGGCGCGTCGCGACGTACGGGATCGTCGCGCGGCTCGCGGGCCGCCCCGGCGCCGCCCGCACCGTCGGGTGGGCGTTGTCGGCGCTGTCGGAAGACGACGACGTGCCGTGGTGGCGAGTGATCAATGCCGCGGGACGGATCTCGCTCGCCACCGATCACAGCGCGGTACTGCAGCGCGCGCTGTTGTTGCGGGAAGGGGTGAAGTTCGCGCCGGGTGGCGCGGTAAATCTCTCGACCTACGGCTGGCCGTCAGAGGCCTATGACAGTACGGCCGCCCACAGCCGGGCCGCCTCTTCGCGCAGGTCGCGCAGGTTGAAAGGCTTCCGCACGTAACGCAGGCCGAGGCGCTCGAGCGCCTCCTCGGTCGCGGGACGCACGTCGCCCGTCGCGACGAGCATCCGCGTCCTGAGCTCCGGGTGCAGGGCGGCGAGCTCTTCCACGAACAACTTCCCCTTCGCGCTGACCTGTCCATCGACGAGCATCAGGTCGTAGCCGCGCTCGCGGATCATGGCGAATGCCTGCTCGGGCGTCTTCGCCACGTGAACGTGGTGGCCCTCGCGGCCGAAGAGCGCCTGCACGAGGCGGCGCACCGCGGGATCGTCGTCCACCAGCAGAATCGAGCGCTTGGCGAATGACGGGGGCAGCACGGGCTCGGGAGCCGGCGGCGGGGGCGGCGGCGCCGGGCGCGCCGCGGGAGCGGGGGGAAGGTCGATGCGGAACGACGCGCCGCCGCTCGAGCCTCGCTCGTAGCTCAAGTGCCCGCCGTGCGATTCGATGATCGAGTACGAGATCGACAGCCCCAATCCCGTGCCGTGTCCCGGCTCTTTCGTGGTGAAGAACGGCGTGAACAGGTGACGCTCCAGCCGCTCGGGAACGCCGGGCCCCGTGTCGCTCACGCGCAGGTGCACCTGGCCGTCGGCCCAGGTGTCGATGCGGACGATTCGCGGCCGGTCGTCGGGGAGATCGCCCACCGCCTGCGCGGCGTTGGTCAGCAGGTTCAGCACGACCTGCTGCAGGGCGTGCCGGTCCCCGATGACCTCCGGGAGGCCGTCGGGGAGCACGGTCTCGGTTTCGACGTCGCGCAGGCGCAGATCGTAGCTCATCAGGAGCAGCGTGCGCTGCACCAGGTCGTTGACGTCGAGCCGCACGCGCTCCGCCGGACCCTTCCGGGCGAAGGTCAGGAGGTTGCGCACGATCCGGCCCGCCCGGTCGGCCTGCTCGTGGATCACCTTCAGGTGTCCGCGGTCGCCGGACCCGAGCTCCTTCTGCTCCAGCAGGAACTCCGACAGGCCCGCGATCGAGGTGAGCGGATTGTTGAGCTCGTGCGCGACGCCCGAGACGAGCTGCCCTACGGTGGCGAGCTTTTCGCTCTGGATGAGCTGCGCTTCCATCGCCTGCTGCTCGGTGACGTCCTGCACCAGCACGACCGCGGTTTGATCGGCCGTGGCCTCCGCCATGCGCGCCGCATTGATTCGGAAGGTTCGCCCGCTCACCTCGGAGCGCTCGATCAGCGGTGCGGGACGCTCCCCGCGGCGCACCTCGTCGAGCATCTGCACCAGGGCATGGGAGCGGCCGAGCAGGGCATGGCACAGATGCGTGCCGATGACGTCGGGCAGCGGCTGGCTCAACATCACCGCCAGCGATCGATTGGCCCGGCGGATCTGTCCCATCGCGTCCACCACGGCGAGTCCCTCGGAGAGAGCGTCGAACGTCGTCTCCCACTGTTCCTTGCCGCGCCGTACGAGATCGAAGAAACGGCCGTTGGCGAGCGCCACCGCGGCGTGCGTGGCCACGGTGGACAACAGGCGGACGTCGTCGGGGGCCAGGGCGCCGCCCCGCGGCTCCGCGACCACGAGCGAGCCCACCACCACGCCGTGCGCGCGCAGCGGCACCGCGGCCGCCGACTCGACGCGGGCGCCGCTCGCGAGCGCCGCCCCGCTTTCGCTGTTGCGGATCAGCTCGAGCCGCTCGCTGCGCGACGACCGCGCCACGAGCCCCGGGTCGCCGGCGGGAACGGTCGCGCCTTTCAGCTCGGCGAGCGATCCCTCGGCGGCGGCGATGGTCAGCGGGTCGTCGGGATTCTCACCGGCGAGCGCGACCAGGGCGCCCCGGGCGTCGATGAATCGCATCGCGTAGCGCACCACCTGCTCCACGATGCGCTCGAGCTGAATCGACTCGGAGAGAACGTAGGACAGCTCTTGCAGCCAGAACAGCTCGGACAGCCGGCGGTTCAGCTCGTCGGCGGTGCGCTGCCGGTCGCGCTCCAGCGTCCGAAACCGCTGCCGGATGCGGTGCACGCCCCAGACCATGATGCTGCCCGCGGCACCGGCACCGAGCAGGACGACGAACCCAACGAGAGGCACGTGGGATAAAGTATAATTTTCTCTAACTTCATGCAGTGCTACAGGATCGACCGATCACTCAACCCCCGGCCGGTGCGGGGGATGCGCCGCGCCGGGGGGCTCGTGGCACTGGTGTGGGGGTGCGCCCTCGGATGTGGCCATCGCCACACTCCCTACGTCGCCCGGGTCCGCGATGCCTCGGGCGTCCTGATATCGGTGGCGGCGTGGGGACCGGATTCCGCGCGGCTGGACCACGCCGTCGCCAGCGCCCTCGATTCGGCGGCGGCAGTCGAGGCGGCGCTGGCGGAACTGGGGGATCGAACGGCGGCGACGCTCAGCGTCTCGCCCGGGATCGCGCAGCTGGTGCAGCGAGCGGCCGGGCTCGCGCACGCGGCGGGCGGGGCATTCGACCCGACCGGCAGGAACTTCCGCGGGCTCTCGGTCGACACCGTACGACACGCCATCGTCCTGCCGCCCGGCCGGCATCTCGACCTGGGCGAGCTCGGTCGCGGCTACGCGCTCGATCGTGCCATGGCCGCGCTCCACGGAGCGGCGGACAGTGCGGTGATCAGTTCGGGTGGCCAGTATCTGATCCACGCGGACTGGTCGGGCGCACGCGTCGTCGGGATCGTCGATCCCGACCACACGCTGCAACCGCTCGCCCGCCTCACGGTGCCCCCCGGGACGTGGGCGGTGAGCATGATGTCGGTGGCCGAGGCGCGTGATGAGCTGCTCGACCCGCGCACCGGGAAGCCCGCCACCCGCACCCGGGTCGTCGCCGCGATGGCCCCGAACGCCGCGGATGCGGGCGGCTGGTCGATGGCGTTCTACGTGGTGGGGTGCGACAGCGCGCTCGCGCTCGCGCCGCGCGTCCACACCTCGGTGATCTGCGTGGACGACGCCGTGCGCTGGAGCGCCGATCTCGAAGGCCGGGTCATGAAAGACTCAATGCGTGAGAGGTGAGAAGTGAGAGGTGAGAGGTAACGGCAATGTCTTGCCTCTCACCTCTCACCTCTCACGCCGTTATGGTTTGGGCTGGGACTGCGCTCGGGCGCGAACGCGCGCTCTCTCTTGCTGCAGCACCTGGAACGAATGACTCCACGCCGCCTGTGTCCCCTGATAGTCGACGGTCGCGTCCTCCGACCAGGTGAGCCCCTCCTCGAACAAGTAGATCGCGACGGCCTGCTGGCGCAGGTCGAGCTGCAGCGTGCCCCACGTGGGCGACAACGGCACCGTCGCCTGCGAGCGGAACAGACGGCCGCGGCTCTGGACCTGCACGTCCTCGGGAGAGAAGCGAGCCCCCGGGGCCTGGCCGTAGAAGGTCACGAGCACGAGCGTGGGGTTCGTAGCGCCCGAGTGGCTCACCGCGTCGTTGATGTCCTTCTGCTTGCTCTGGATCAGCTGCTCGAGCGACTGGTACGTGTCAGTCGCGAGGAGGCGGATGACGCGCTCATCGAGGGGGAGGATCTGAAGCTGCAGCTGGTTGGTCGCGAACCGCAACGTGATGTCGTCGCGCCGCAATGTGCCGAACCCGGCGGGCACCGTGTCGCCGAAGCTCAACGGCGGTGCGCCCTGCGCGCCCGCGTGGGTGCCGGGAAGGCACGCGCTGAGGACCAGGGCAGCCACCAGGGGAGCGCTACGCATCATGAGCGGGAAGTCTCGTCCGCACCGGAGGGCGACGCAAGGGAGCCGCTCAGGACTTCCCGGTAGAACGCCGCGACGGCGCGCGCGTGTATCCGGATATCGAATCGCTGCCGCGCCCGCGCGATCCCTGCGGCGGAAAGCGCCGCGCGGCGCCCCGGATCGGCTTGCAACGCCTGCACGGCGGCCGCGATCGCACGAGGGTCACGTTGCGGAACGAGGACACCCGAATCCGGGGTGATCGCGTCACGGTTGCCCCGGATGTCGGTCGCAATCGACACGGCGCCGCAGGCCATCGCCTCGTACAGCACACGCGACATCCCCTCGGTGTCCTCGTGCGAGCCGCTCACCAGGAGGTCCGCCGCCTGCATCCAGCGCTCCACCTCCGCCTGCTGCGGCAGTACGCGCACGTCCGCGGCCGTCCCCTGCGCCGCCGTCCGGCGGGCGATGTCATCGAGGATGTCCGGTGGGTCGGGCGTCCCCGCGATGACGAGCAGGGGTACGTCCTGCGGCGCCCGTTCCTTGAGGTGCCCCAGTGCGTCGATGATGTCGAGCACGCCTTTCGCCGCCTTCACCTGTCCCGCAAAGAGCAGCACGAGGCGATCGACGGGGAGATCGAGTGCGCGCCGCAGGGCGGGGCGGTCGGTCGCCGGGCGAAACCGTCGCAGATCGGCGCCGCCGACGATGGTGCGGTGGCGGCGCGCCACGACCCTCGAGAACCGGCGTTTGGTGTCGTCGGAGTCGCCGATCATCCCGTCGGCGAGGCGTCCCAGCAGGGGGTCGAGGCTGTAGGGAGCGGTCTGCCGCACGAACCAGACCATCTTCGTCGCAGTCCCGAGCTTGGCGATTCCCGCGGTCAGGGCGTCGCGCGAAGCGTCGGGGGCGATGATGTCGATGGCGCGCTCCTCGAGCAGCGCGCGGATGCGGCGGCTCGAGCGCCACACGGCGCCGAGGGTGCGGGGCTTGATGTGGTACAACGGGATGTACGCCACCGGGCAGTCGAGTGTGGCGAGGTGATCGGCGAGCGGTCCCGGTCCCGGGCAGATGACGAGCGGCTGCACGGCGCCGCGGTCCACGTGCTCGATCAGCAGCGCCAGGCTCTTCTGTCCGCCCATCTGGAGATGGGGGTGGTGACTGACGAACGCGACGCGGATCGGGGGCGGGCTCACGACACGAGCGCCGTGACGGCCTCCCGCAGCTCGTCGAGGCCCTCTTTCGTCTGCGCGCTCGTCACGACGAGCTGGTCGACGTCGAGTCCGAGCGAATCCCGCAACGCGGCGGCGTGCTCCGCTCGGCGCGTGCGCGACAGCTTGTCGCTCTTCGTCGCGGCGGCCAGTACGCGGGCCCCGGCGCCCGCCAGCAGGTCCTGCATGTCCTTGTCGCCGGCGGAGGGATCGTGGCGGATGTCGAGCAGCCAGACGACTCCGCTGAGGCGCGGTCTGGCAACGACGTGGCGCAGGAGAGTGGCGAAGGCGGTGCGCTCGGCCTTGGAGACGCGGGCGTAGCCGTAGCCCGGAAGGTCAATGAGATAGAATGCGCGAGCGGTGAGCGGTGAGCGGTGAGCGGGAATTTCGAACACATTCATCGCCCGCGTCTTCCCCGGCGTCCCCGACACCTTCGCAATCCGCCGCCCCACGAGCGCGTTGATCAAGCTCGACTTTCCGACGTTGGAGCGGCCGAGGAAGGCGACTTCGGAGAGCGGGGGATCGAGGGTGACGTCGGCGCGGGGGAAGGCGCCGATGAAACGGGGAGCAGGCGCCTCGGTCAGGCTTCTTTCTTGTGGCGCGCCCGCTCGGTGACGAGCAGCGGCGGCCGGCCTTCGGTGACGGTCTCGCGGGTCACCGCCACTTCCCGGACGTCGTCGCGGCTCGGCAGGTCGAACATGATGTCGGTCATCATCTCTTCGAGGATGGCGCGGAGGCCGCGCGCGCCGGTACCGCGCTTCAGCGCCTTCCGGGCGATCTCGCGCAGCGCTTCCTTCTCGATCGTGAGCCGCACCGTCTCGAGCTCGAACAGCTTCTGGTACTGTTTGGTGAGGGCGTTCTTCGGCTCGACGAGGATGCGCACCAGCGCCTCTTCATCGAGGGCGTCGAGCGGGACGGTGACGGGGAGCCGGCCCACCAGCTCCGGGATCAACCCGTAGCGCAGCAGGTCGTCGGGCTCGACGTCGGAGAAGGGGTTCTTCTTCACCTTCTCGACGACTCCCGCCTCGATGTCTTCCTTGGTGAAGCCGATGCGGCGCCGGCCGGTGCGCGCCTCGATGATTTTCTCGAGACCGTCGAACGCGCCGCCACAAATGAACAAGATGTCCTTGGTGTTGACCTGGATGTATTCCTGCTGCGGATGCTTGCGGCCGCCCTGGGGCGGCACGCTCGCCACGGTGCCTTCGAGGATCTTGAGCAGCGCCTGCTGCACGCCTTCGCCCGACACGTCGCGCGTGATGCTCGGGTTCTCCGACTTGCGCGCGATCTTGTCGATCTCGTCGATGTAGACGATGCCACGCTCGCAATCGGCGACGTTGAAGTCGCCCGCCTGCAGCAGCCGCACGAGGATGTTCTCGACGTCTTCGCCGACGTAGCCCGCTTCGGTGAGCGTCGTCGCGTCGGCGATCGTGAACGGGACGTCGAGGATGCGGGCCAGCGTCTGCGCGAGCAGCGTCTTCCCGACGCCGGTCGGCCCGATCAGCAGAATGTTGCTCTTGTCGAGCTCGACCTCGTTGTCTTTCGCCGAATGCGAGTTGATGCGCTTGTAGTGATTGTAGACTGCGACGGCGAGCGTCTTCTTCGCCCGTTCCTGCCCGATGACGTACTGGTCGAGGACGTCCTTGATCTCGGACGGCGTCGGGACCTGGGTAATCGCTTCGGAGACTTCCCGCTCTTCGTCTTCGGCGAGGATCTCGTTGCAGAGCGCGATGCACTCGTTGCAGATGTAGACGGACGGGCCGGAGATGAATTTCCGGACCGAGTCTTTCGACTTCCCGCAGAAGGAACAGCGGAGGTGCTTATCGTGCGACATGGGACTCTTAGTATGGGAAGGGTGGCCCCCCCGGCGCAAGCTCAGGGCTTCTTCTTCCCGTCATCCATTTCCTTGAAGTTCGTGATCACATGGTCGATAAGGCCGTATTCCCGGGCTTCTTCGGCCGACATGAAGCGGTCCCGGTCCATGTCCTTTTCTATTACGTCCAGCGCCTTGCCGGTGTGCTTCGCGTACAGCTCGTTCAGCTTGGAGCGGAGGTAGAGAATCTCCCGGGCCTGGATCTCGATGTCGGCGGCAGTCCCCTGCGCGCCGCCCGAGGGCTGGTGCATCATGATGCGCGCATGCGGGAGCGCCGAGCGCTTCCCCTTCGTTCCGGCGGTGAGGAGGAACGATCCCATCGACGCCGCCATCCCCATGCAGATCGTGTTCACCGGCGCGCGCAGGAACTGCATCGTGTCGTAGATCGCCATGCCGCTCGAGACGAGGCCGCCGGGCGAGTTGATGTACAGATAGATGTCGCGCTCGGGGTTGTCGGCGTCGAGGAACAGGAGCTGGGCGATGATGATGTTGGAGACGTCGTCGTTGATCCCGGTCCCCAGAAAGACGATGCGGTCCATCAGGAGCCGGCTGAAGATGTCGTAGGTGCGCTCGCCACGGCTCGAGCGCTCGATGATGTAGGGCGGATAGATGGTGCTCATCGGGATGCGGACTCCACGGTGGACTGGGGCAGCAGGAAGGCGAAGGCCTTGTCTTCCGTCAGGCCGCGCTCCAATTCGCGCAGCCGCCGGTTTTTCTCCAGCGACGCCTTGAGCTCCGCCGGCTCGGAGCTCCGCCGCGCCGCCAGCTCGGCGATCTTCTGGTCCACTTCTTCCGGTGTGGCGTTGAGGTGGTGCGTCTCGACCACCCAATCGAGCACCAGGTCGCGCAGCACCTGCTGCTCGGCGAGCGGGCGGAACTCCGCCGTGAACTGCTGCAGCCGGTCTTCCCCGATGCCGTACGCCTGCGCGTAGGTGAGTGTCACCCGCTCGACCAGCGGCCGGGGCGCCACGACGTTGTTGGCGGCGACGAGCTGCGCGATGAGATCGGTGCGCACGCGGGCATCGGCCTCGCGCGTGGCATCGACCTCGAGATCCTCGCGCACGGCGCGGCGCAGCGCGTCGAGCGAATCAAAGTCGCCGATCTCGCGCGCGAACGCATCGTCCAGCACCGCCAGCTCCTGGCGCTTCACCTCGTGCAGCGTGAGCCGGATGTCGCGGGTCTGGCCGCGCTTCGCCTCTTCGGGGAAGTCGTCGGGAAACCGCACCGTCGCATCGACCGTCTCCCCCGGTCGCATCGCCAGGATCCGCTCCTCCACATCCGGGATCGCGCGGCCCTCGCCGAGCACGAACTGGTGGGCTTGCGGGTCCGTGACGGCCTCGCCCTCGCGCTGGGCGATCGTGACGTGCACCAGCTCCTTCGGCTTCGGCTGCTCGCCGGTCACGGGATTCCAGGTGGCGCGCTGCTCGCGCAGCTGCTGCAGCTGCTCTTCGACCTGCGCGTCGGTCACCGGCTTCACGTCGCGCTTCAGGGCGAATCCGCCGAGGCGCGTCAGGGCGATCTCCGGCTTCACCTCGACGTGGAACGTGAAGGTGACGGGGGCGCCCTCTTCCCACTTCAGATCGTGGATGTGCGGGTCGGCGATCGGCTTGAGCGTCTCCTGCTCGAGCGCCTGGCGCCAGCTCGCCTGGATCAGGTCGCGCAGCGTCTGCTCGCGGATGTCGGCCGCGAACTGCTTCTTGATGATCGCTTCGGGCGCCTTGCCTTTGCGAAAGCCGGGGAGGCGGGCCCGGGCCTGGTAGGCGCGGGTGGCGAGGTACTCCGCTTCGCGCACCCGGTCGGGGGGCACGGTGACGGCGAGGGAGGCCGCCCCCGGCTCCGAGGCGGTTTTGGTGATCAGGATGTCGGGCACGAGGGAAATCTAACCCCACGTCCTGCCTCACGGTGCGCTTCGGCCCCGCCGGCGCACCGCTCGGGAGCGGCGCGTCTTCCTCTGAATGGACCGCGTGGCGGACTGCGCCGGTGGCCCTCGGGTCCTCCCCGCCGCCGTTGCGTACCCATCGTCCTGACCCGACAACCGTGACGTGATTGCGCGCCGTGTGGCCTCTTTGCCACACTTCCCCGTCTGGCGGACGACACGCGGCTTCTCGTATACTGGAGGGGACCAAAACACATCCGACGGCCAAAGCTCAGTTGATGAGAAGGCAACATTGACGCGCTCCCGTAAGCAACTGAGTTGCCGTGGCTCTGGGCTCCCCTCGTCAACTCGAGTTGCGCCGTCACTCCCCTTCGCTGGCGGCACCCTGCACGCGACGATCGCGGATGCGAACGTTGCGCGCACATCCATCGACAGGTTGTTCCAATCGCGGTTTGCAGACCCAAGGGCGAACCAGGAGCGCGAGATCCGCGTGGCCGACGACGTGTCCCGATTCGGCGCCGTGCCGGAGCGATAGTGGCCGCTTCCGACGTCCATCCTGACCTCACCGAGTTGCTGCGCGCGGAACGCCGCTTCCGGGCAGCGGTGGAGTCCTCTCCCAGCGGGATGGTGATGGTGGACGCCGACGGGGTGATCACCCTCGTGAATCGGGAGGTGGAGCGCCTCTTCGGCTACTCCCGTGAGGAGCTCTTGGGGTCGAAGATCGAAAAGCTCATCCCGCCACGCTACCGAGCGGGGCACCCGGAGTTCCGGATCGCCTTTCGAGCACATCCCGAAACTCGTCCGATGGGCGCCGGCCGGGAGCTGTTCGGTCAGCGCAAGGACGGCTCGGAGGTGCCGGTCGAGATCGGATTGACGCCGGTGTCGACCGAGGACGGCCTCTTCGTCATCGCCGCCATCGTCGATGTCAGTCTGCGCAAGCACGCCGAGGCGCTGCGAGACGAATCGCGGCACAAGGATCAGTTCCTCGCGGTCCTGAGTCACGAGCTGCGCGGACCCCTGGCGTCGCTGCGTATCTGCGTCAACCTGATCGAATCCAAGGTGACCGCCGGGGGCAGGTTCCGCGAGGCGGTCGAGATCGCCGATCGCCAGCTCGAGCATCTGGCGTCCCTCGTCGATCAGCTGCTCGATGCGTCCCGGATCGCGACCGGAAAGTTCGTGCTGGATCGCAAGGTCCTGAACCTCGTGGACATCGTCCGCACCAGCGCGGAGGACCAGCGCCACGTGCTCGAGTCACAGGACGTCCAATTCACCGTCCAGCTGCCGGCGGAGCCCCTGTGGATCAACGGCGACGCCCTGCGGCTGTCCCAGATCGTGGTCAACCTGCTTGGGAATTCGGCCAAGTTCTCCCCCAAAGGGGGACGGGCTACGCTGACGCTCGCGCCTGATGAGGGGGGCCAGCTCGCCGTCCTCACCGTCAAGGACGAAGGGGCCGGGATCGAGCCCGATGTGCTCCCCCTCGTCTTCCGACCTTTCACGCGAGTGGATCCAGCGGATGCGGGCGAGTATGGTGGGTTGGGGCTCGGGTTGGCGCTGGTGCAGTCCCTGGCGCAGGCGCACGGCGGTTCGGCCGAGGCGAGAAGCGAGGGTCGCGGGCGCGGCGCGGAGCTGATCGTACGGCTGCCGCTGGTGCGCGAGCCGGCCCCGGACGTTTCCTCCTCGATATCGTCGCAGGCGTCACGCGCAGCAGCGACGCGCCGTCGCATCCTGGTCGTGGAAGACAATCGCGATACGGCCCGGAGCCTGGGCTGGTCGCTCGAGGCGCACGGTCATGAAGTGGCGGTGGCGCCCGAGGGCCGCACGGCGTTGGAGACGATGCGGACCTTCCATCCCGACGTCGTGTTGTGCGACATCGGGCTGCCGGGCGGGATGGACGGGTACGCGGTCGCACGGGCGATCCGGGGCGACAGCGCCGGCGGCGCCCCATACTTGATCGCCGTCACGGGCTACGGGATGCCAGCGGATAAAGTGCAAGCGCAGGAGGCGGGGTTCGACCAATTCTTCGTCAAGGGTCGCGACCCTCGCGCCCTGCTCGACCTGATCGACCAGATGCCGCGGCCGTGAGGAGTCGACTCTAGAGCTTAGGGTGCGATCTCCGCCACCGGCGCGGGCGGCAGATCGAGCGTGAAGCGGACGCGCGTCCCGACCCCCGTCTGCGATGCCATCTTCAGGCCCGATCCGAGGCCATCGAGCAGGTCGCGGCAGATGCTGAGGCCGAGCCCAGCCGCCAGCGAGCGGCTGCCGATCCCGGGCCCGGTATCGGACACCGAGAACTCCACGCGCCGCGGGTCGGGCTGCAGCGCGGCGATCGTCACCGATCCGGCGTCGGTCGCCTGCAGCGCGTTCATCGCGAGGTTGAGCAAGACGCGGCGCAGGACGCCGGGAAACCCCATTCGCTGGTCGACCATGTCGGCCGGGGTGTCGAACCGCAGCGCGATCACCTTGGCCTCCCGGAGCGGGGCGACGACCTGCTCGACGTCCGCGAAGACGTCGCGGATCGAGAACGGCCGCGGCTCCCCGTCCAGCGGAAGGTGCTTGCCCCGCGCCAGCTCTTCGACGTCGGATGCGAGGACGCACAGCGAGAAGGCGGCGCTGCGAATCAGGCCGAGCTGCCGGTGCTGCAGGACGTTCACCGTTCCGGCCGCCCCCTGCTGCAATCCCTCGGCGAGAATCTGGATCGCCGCCACGGGAGAGCGCAGATCGTGGGCGAGCGCGGCGGCGAGCTCGAACTGGGCCCCGCCCTGATCCGGCGCGGGGGGCCAGCTGCGGCGCTGGCCCACGGTGCGCTCGACGATCCGGACCGGCTGCGAACCCTCGCTCATGCGAGCACCGGCAACCGCGACCCGGAGCGGTCGCGCCTTGCGTGCGCAGGGCTGACAGGCGGAGGCTGAGCTCCGCGCCTGCTCATCAGCCGGTGCAGTGTCGCCTGCCCGACACGGGCGATCCGCGCCGCATCGGCGACGTTGCCATTGGCGCAGTCGATGACCCACTGCAGGTAGCGCGATTCGAAATCGCGGAGAAACCGGCCGCGCGCTTCGTGCAGCGTCCCGGCGAGCATGTCCCCGGCACCGTCCGGGGACACGAGCGGGACGTCCGGTTGCGCCAGTGCGAGGTCCTCTGGCTCGATGTCGCAACCGGGCGCGACCGAGACGGTCGCCCACTCGATCGCGTTCTGCAGCTCCCGCAGGTTGCCACGCCACCGATGTCCTCTCAGGGCCTCGAGCGCCGCCTCCGACAGCTTCGGGATCGGGGTCTCGGGCCGATTGCGATGCCAGTAGTTCGTGAGAAACAGATTCGCGAGGAGCGGGATGTCGTCCACGCGCTCGCGCAGCGGCGGCAGGTGCAGCCGCACGACGTTCAGGCGGTAATAAAAATCCTCTCGCAGGCGGCCGGCGCGCACGGCTCCCTCGGGATCGGCGTTGCAGGCCGCGATGCAGCGTACATCGACCGCGGCATCCGGCACTTCGCTGCCCACCCGGCGGACGACGCCATCTTCCATGACCCGCAGCAGCTTCGCCTGCGTCTGGACGGGCATGTCGAGGACCTCGTCCAGGAACAGTGTGCCGCGATGCGCGATCTCGAGCAGCCCCGGTTTGTCCCGGACCGCGTTCGTGAACGCGCCCTTGCGATGTCCGAACAGCTCGGACTCGCACAGCCCGTCGGGCAGCGCCGCGCAATTGATCGGGACCATTGGGGCACCGGCGCGGCGGCTATGCTGGTGGATGAACTGGGCGAGCAGCTCCTTGCCGGTGCCGGTTTCGCCGGTGACCAGGATCGGGATGTCGGTGGGAGCCACGCGCCGGGCCAGTTCGAGGGCTGACCGAAACGACGGCGCCCGTCCGATCGGGGTGATCATGGCCCGGCGAGTGGTGGCGAGCCGCACCGGGGTGCGGTGGGAGGGGGCGGCGCACCGGGGCTTTACATCGTCCCCGTGTGACGCCATGCCCACGAGGATCTGCAGGTGTGTCGCGGTAAATGGTTTGGGGAGGTAGTACCACGCTCCCGACTGCATCGCCTGCTCCTCACCCTGTGTCGTGGGTACCGCCGCGGTGATGATGATTCTGGCGTCGGCATTCGTCGCGAGCGCCGCCTGCAGCACGGCGAGACCACCCACCGGCTGCAAACCCTCCTCCACGATGACGACGTCGAAGCGGTCGCGTCGCAGCAGCTCCGCCGCCGCGTCGCTCGAGCCGCACGCGATCACGTCGAAACCACCAAGCTGCAGCACCGCGAGGCAGCACTCGCGCTGGGACGCGGCGCCGTCCGCGATCAGCACGCGAACGGACGCCCGCTGGCGCTCCGGGTCTACGACTGGGCTCGCCATGACCCCGTGGGGAAGGCATGGACCGGGCCACACCCCGTTGGGGCCGGGTGCGCCCGCACCCGTAGCGACGGACACGGGGGAGACACCAAGGGGATGTCAGACGTGCCCTACAGTGCGTCGCGGCCGCGGGACCAATTGCACCGATTCGAGTCATCGTCGCGGCTGTTCCACGAAGGCACGCAACCAGGAGTGCTGCGGCGTGGGCATGCCCGCGTAGAGAGCGGACCCGGCGCGCAGCAGCAGCGAGGCCGGGTCTGCGGGCCTGTACGCGAGATTGGCGGCCGTCGCATAGCCGGCCCGGAGAATGACGGCGTCGGGCTCGACACCGATCTCCCGGGCGACCGCGACGCGCGCCGGGCGCGCGAGACGCACGGCGAGTCCCACGGCGCCGCCGGCATCGGTCGCGGGAGCGAGCACGGCGAATTCCGCATTGCCGGGCCTCCCGACGGTATCACTCACGCGCAGGGTCTGGCGCACTTCCGCGGCGGATCGCGTCGCCACGAGGGTATGTCGTGATTCCGCAGCCGGGGGAAGGTCGATCGCGAAGATCACACACGACAATCCGTGACGCTGCCGCGCCGCGAGGGCGCCCAGCTCACGGGCCCGGCGCACCAGTCCCTGCCAGCTGTACAGCCCGGTGACCGGATCGAACAGATTCTCGGTCGCGCCCTGGTCGATCTCGCGCTTGGCCTCCACGTAGGCGCGGCACACGCGAGCGACATCCCCGGGCGGGAGCCAGAGCCCGATGCTGTCGCGCGCCCCGGCGCGCAGCAGCGCCAGACGCTGGTCGAACGTCGGCGGCGCAGGGGCGAAGAAGAGCACCGGCGTCGTTGGGCTGACGCGATGCTCGGCGAGCAACGCCTGACACACCATTGGCGCCGTCAAATCGGGCAGCGCGGTGTCGACCAGGACGAGCTCCGGCGGCAGGATGGACGCCTGTTCGAGCGCACGTTCCCCCGTCGTCACGCGGGTCACCGTGAACTCGGTCTCGAGCACTTTCGAGAGCGGGCCGACGCCCGCGTGCTCCTCGGCACCTGCGAAGAGCACGTGCGGACGGCCCACGAAGGGCGGATCGATGCGTTTCGGGGCAGCGGTGGTCATGATCCCACGACGAACGGTCGCAAAGATGACGCCAGCGTCGCCGACCCGGCCGCTGGCCCGGAACTTGTATCCTGCCGGCTCCACGAAATCGGAGGAGTGACCTCATGTCAGCCGAAGTGGATTCCGTAGAGTCTCTCGATGCTCTCGAAGCGCGCTTCGCGCCACCCACTGGCAACGGGCCGGCGGCCAGCGCTGCGTCCCATGCACTGGCGCCGGTCGCGATCCGGAGCCCGCGGGCCACGCTGCTCGAGCTGCCGTACACCGCTGCGGCCGACCCGGAAATCGAATCCGACATTCGCGCGTTGCTCGA
>DASSIL010000133.1:0-27540 GCA_035691925.1 Gemmatimonadales bacterium | reverse complement strand
TTCCCTGTCGATTCGAGCAGGAGCTCATCGCAGAGCTGCTCGAGCGCCCGCTCCATCGTCTCGAGTACATCCCCGACGGCGGCCCTGCGTGCTCCTATGAGGAATCCGCCACTCATCTCTCAGCACAGGAGTCCCAGTGATGGCCCGCCTGTTCCGTCTCCTTGGCCTCCTCGTCGCCGTGGCTGCCTGCAGCAAAGGCGCGGCGCCGAGCAAGGCGCCCGTGATGCCCACGCTCCCCGGCATGGCGGCCGTCGCCCCGCCGACGATCACCGGCAACGATCCGCGGGCCGCCCTGTTCCTCACCAAAGGCTGCCCGACGTGTCACTCGGTGACGGCGGTCGGTATCAAGTCGAGCACCGACGTCGGTCCCGATCTCTCGATCGCCTACACCGACGTGCGCAGCCGCTTCAACGAGTCACTCGAAGAGTTTCTCCCCAACCCGACCGGCACCATGCAAATGGTGCTCGGCCAGCTGATCAAGCTGAGCCCGGCGGAGCGGGATTCGGTCGTTCACATGCTGAAACAGATCAGTGAAGAGCACGAAGAGCATTCCGGGCAGGACCACCACTAGCCAAGGCAGGAGCTTTCATGAACTCTCGGTTCACTCTCCTGGCCGGCCTCGCCGCCCTCGCGGCATGCGCGCCGTCCAAGACCCCGCAATCGGGGCAGAACAGTCAGCTCGCCGACGCGCGGGTCGCCGCTCAGCGCACGTACGTCGCGCCGGGCCAGCTCGACGACTACTACCTCTTCTACAGCGGCGGGCATTCGGGGAACGTCTTCGTCGCCGGCGTGCCGTCGATGCGGCACATCATGACGATCCCGGTCTTCACCCCCTACCCCGGTACCGGCTACGGCTTCGATGTGGAATCGAAAGCGATGCTCGGCGGCTACACGTGGGGCGACGTCCATCACCCCGCGCTCTCCAAGACCAAGGGGGACTACGACGGGCGCTGGCTGTTCGTCAACGATAACGCCAACAACCGCATCGCCCGCATCGATTTGAAGGATTTCAAGACGAAGCAGATCATCGGGCCCATTCCGAACTCGAGCGGCAACCACGGCTCGGCGTTCGTGACGGAGAATACGGAGTTCGCCGTCGTCGCGAGCCGGTTCTCGGTGCCGCTCCCGACGGGCACCTATGCTCCCCTGAGCGATTACGCGACGAAGTACCACGGCATCGTCAGCGGCATCAAGATCGACAGCGCTACGGGGACGATGAGCCTGGCGTGGCAGATCATGACCCCGCCGTTCGACTGGGATCTCGCGTCGACGGGCCGGGACGTCTCCCATGATTGGGTCGTCTGGACCTCCTACAACACCGAGGAAGCCACTGGCCGGCTCGAGGTCGCCGCCAGCCAGAAGGATCGCGACTACGTCGTGTTCGTGAACTGGAAGCAGGCGTCGGAAGCGGCGGCGGCAGGTAAAGGCAAGATGGTGGGCGGTGTCCGCGTGCTCGACCCCGCCGACATCCCGGGCGCCATGTACCTCGTGCCCTGCGCCAAGAGCCCGCACGGCGCGGACTTCTCCCCCGACGGGAAATACGTGATGTGTAATGGGAAGTTGGCGCCGTACGTGACGGTGTTCGACTTCGCCAAGATGCAGGCTGCCGCGGCGCGGCACGATACGGTGGGGAGCGAGAGCGGCATCCCCGTGCTCCGGTTCGAGTCGGTCCGCGTGGCCGAGGTCCCGGTGGGGCTCGGCCCGCTGCACACCCAGTTCGACGATCAGGGCTATGCCTACACGTCGCTGTACGTCGAGTCGGCCATCGCCAAGTGGAAAGTCGGACCGTTCGACGGACACGATTCCACGCTGATCAGCGCGAAGATCCCGGTGCACTACGCCGTCGGGCACCTCGTCGCCGCTGGTGGCGACATGCGGCACCCCTACGGCAAGTACCTCGTCTCGATGAACAAGATGTCGAAGGGCCAGCACCTGAACATCGGGCCGTCCCAGCCCGAGTCGAGCGAGCTGATCGACATCACGGGCGCCGGGATGTCGATGCTGTACGAGGCCTTCACCGAGCCCGAGCCGCACTTTGCGCAGCTCGTCCCGGCGAGCGTACTGCACCCGATCGAGGTCTATCCCAAAGCGGACAACCACGACCCCAACGCCATCTGGGCCGCGAGTGACGCGAAGGTGACACGGCGCGGCAACGTGGTCGAGGTAAAGCTGTACGCGATCCGCTCGTATTTCTCCCCGAGCGCCATCGAGGTCAACCAGGGCGATTCGGTGATCATCCACGTCACCAACGGGGAGCAGGAGCGCGACATGATCCACGGCTTCGGGATCGCGCTCTACAACATCAACATCGTGATGGATCCCGGTGAGGTGAAGACGGTCGCGTTCCGGGCGACGAAGTCGGGTGTGTACCCCTTCTACTGCACCAACTTCTGTTCGGCGATGCACCAGGAGATGCAGGGGTATCTGCTGGTGAAGCCGCGCGGCGCTGCCGCCGCGGCAACGACGACCACTGCGGCCGGGCCGGTGGGTCGGTGATTATGCCGCTCACCAAGTGGCTCGATCAGGTCCTCTCCCCCCGGGCACGGCTCGCCGTGCTCGGGGCGGGAATCCTGCTGGTCGTTGCGGCGCTGTTCCCGCTCTGGCGCATCACGATGTTCGCGAACCAGTTCCCCGAGGGACTGCGGCTCTCGATTTTCAGCTACAAGCTGGTCGGCGGGAGCAATGGCGCGGATCTCGAGGGGATCAACATCCTGAATCACTACATCGGGATGCACGACATCGCCGCGGCGGACTTCGTGGAGATGAAGTTCATCCCGTTCGCGCTGGGCGTCTTCTTTCTCCTGGCGCTCAGGACGGTGATCTTCGCCCGCGTGCGGGACCTCGTGGACCTCGCGGTGCTGCTCGTCTACTTCTCGCTGTTCTCGTTCGGTGCGTTCTGGTACCGCATGCACAGCTACGGCCATCATCTCAGCCCGGAGGCGCCGATCAAGGTGGCGCCGTTCACGCCGCCGCTGTTCGGCCACCAGCACCTCGCCAATTTCGACATTTACAGCTTCCCGGGGGTGGGGTCGTTCCTGCTCCTGGGCGCCGCGGCGTGCCTGCTGCTGGTGCTCGCGCTCGACGCCCGCCGCGCACTTCGGGCATGAGCCTCCTCCCCATGGTCCTGGCGCTCCTGGCGGCCGGGTCGCCGGATACGGTACGACTCGGCCCCGGCGTCCACCCCGGCCCGCTCGTGCTGATGCACCGGACGGTGGTGGTCGGCGCCCCAAGCGCCGTGCTGCGCGGCGATGGACACGGGACGGTACTCATCGTGCGGGCTGCGGGCTCGATCATCCGTGGGCTCACCATCGAGAACTCGGGCCGCAATCCTGACCAGTACGACGCCGGCGTGCGGGTGGCGGCCGATTCGGTGACGCTGGAAGACCTGACGATCCGCGACGCGCTGTTCGGCGTCTACGTGGACCAGGTGCGGGACGTCGTGCTGCGCCGGCTCGATATCGCGGGGTTCCCTGCCGCCCGCGAGGGCGACCGGGGGGACGGGATCTCCTTCTACTATAGTCGTTCGATTCTCGCCGAGGGCAACCGGATCGCCCGGGTTCGCGACGGGATCTACTTCTCCTACACCGACAGCGTACTGATCCGCGACAATCACGTCTCGCAGGTGCGGTTCGGGCTGCACTACATGTTCAGCCACATGAACCGGTTCGAGCACAATGTCTTCACCGATAACGCGGCCGGTGCGGTCATCATGAATTCCCGCAACGTCACCATTACCGACAACGTGTTCGCCTGGAACGCGGGGAGCCGCTCCTACGGCCTGGTGCTGCAAACCGCCACGGAACCAACCGTCCGGGGAAACACCTTCGTCGGCAACGGCGTCGGCGCGTTCTTCGACAACGTGATCCACGGCACCTTCTCGGACAATCTCGTGGCGGCCAACTGGCTCGGCCTGCAGCTGTTCGCCAATAGCGAGCAGACGACGGTGACGGGCAACGCGGTCATCGGCAACACCTTCGACGCATCCGGGGGAGGCGGGGCCGGGGCGTACACGCTGTGCCAGGGGGGCCGTGGGAACTACTGGAGTGCAACTCATGACGGCTACGACCTGGATGGGGATGGGGTGCTCGACGCCCCGCACGATGCGTCCTCGCCGCTCGCGGAGCTGGCGTTGACGCGCGAGAGCCTGCGGCCGCTGCTGGAGAGCCCGGCCGCCCACGTTCTCGGATGGGCCGAGCGCACCTTCCCGGTATTCGCCACGGCGGCGGCCGTTGATTCCTGTCCGTTGGCGCAACCTCCGCACTTCGCGGCGCTGCGCGAGCTGCCGGCCGCCCCGGCCGCCAAGCTCGGGGGAACCGGGACGCAGCGTGCATGGAGTGCTCTGCTGTTCGCTGGCGCAACGCTGGCGCTGGTGGTGGGACGGCGCCGGGGGAGGTTCGCATGATCGAGCTGCGCGGAGTCTCCAAGCGTTTTGGCGCCCAGGTCGCGCTGGCACCGTTCACGCTGACCGTGGCCCCCGGAGAGATCGTCGCCCTCGTGGGGCCGAACGGGGCCGGCAAGTCCACGACGCTTCGCATCCTCGCGGGTGCGCTGCACCCCGATGAAGGATCGGCCTTCGTGGGTGGACGAGACGTCGTCGCCGACCCATTGGGGGCCCGGCGCCAGCTCGGCTACCTGCCGCAGCGCCTCGGCGTGCCGCTCTCGACCGTCGCCGGAGATCTTGCGATGCTCGTGGCCACCGCGCGGGGCCTCCCCCCTTCCGCCGGAGAGTCCGCGCTCGCGAGCTACGGGCTCGGGCGCAGGCTCGACGCCACACTCGGTGAGATGTCGGGGGGTCAGCGGCAGCGGGCGATGCTGGCGCTCGCCACCCTCGGCTCGATCGAGGCCCTCGTGCTCGATGAGCCGAGTATCTCGCTCGACGTGGACGGAGCGGACGACGTGCGGCAGGCGATTCGTGCTGCGAAGCGCGCCGGAGCGGCGGTCTTGTTCGCGTCGCACCACCTGAGTGACGTGTCGCAGCTCGCCGATCGCATCGCCGTCATGGTCGCGGGCAAACTCATCGCCTGCGGCACCCTGGAGGAGCTGGCCGCGTCCACCGGCGTGCCCTGGGACCGCCGGGTGACGGACGCCCCGATCGAGCGCATCTACCGGATCCTCGTGCGGGGTCGCTCGCCCTTGCAGGATGCCGCATGACCCGCCGCGCCCTGCTGCGATTCGATTGGGCTACCGCGCGACGCGGCCGGCTGGTGCCGATCTTCGCGACCGGCTTCGCGCTGGCGAGCGTCGGCGTTGCGCTCGCCGGGCTGTCCGCCGGCGGCGCCGTCGTCGTCCAGGGATTCGCGCGTACGTCGATCTCCCTGCTACAGCTCACGCTCTGGACCGTGCCGCTGCTGTCGCTCCTGCTGGGCGCGGTGAGCGGGGCGGAGTGCACGGAGCTCGAGTTTGTCACTGCCCTGCCGCTCCCCCGCCGGCATGTCATCATCAGTCGCTGGGCGGCGTGGACCCTCGCGTTGACCGCGGCGCTCGTCACGGGCTTCGGCGCGGCCGGCGTCGTCATCGGAATCCTGGCGGGATCTGCGGACGTGGCGCGATACATCGCCCTCATCGGCGTCGCTGCGCTGCTCGTCTCGGCGGGCCTCGCGCTCGGGTTGTGGATCGGGATCGCAGCGCGCAGCCGGGCCCGCGCTGTCGGCTTCGCCGTCCTCGTGTGGTTCGTGCTCCTCGTCGGCGCGGATCTCGCGGCGATCGCGCTGCTCTCCGTCCTCCCGGCCCGTGCCGCGACCTGGAGCCTCGTCGCGCTGCTCACGGCGAACCCCGTCGACTCGGCGCGGGCCCTCGGTCTCGGGTTGTTTCAGGCGGAGGTCGTCGCCGGGCCCACCGGCGCCGCGCTACAGCGCGTATTCGGTGGACCCGGAGTGGCGCTGCTGCTCGCCGGACTCGTCGGCTGGACCGTGGTCCCGCTGCGGCTCGCCGGACGGCGTTTCGCCAGGCAGGACCTGTAAAGCCGTTCGCCGAAAGGTCGTAAGCCCACTTAAGCGTTGCTTCATGGTTGCTTCATGGGCGAGCGGGCAGCTTACTCGTAGTCATCAACCGGAGCCCGTTATGTCCTGGAAGCCAATCGTCGTGGGTGTCGATGCCTCGCCGGCCGGGGGCCATGCGGCGCAACTGGGATTGATGATCGCGGCCGCGGCGAAGGTCGAGTGCCAGCTGGTACACGCGACCCGCGACGTCCGGAGTGCGTTGCCGGACACCGCGTTGTCGGCTCAGGCTGCGGCGTTCCGCGCCGCCGCACTGCATGCCGTGCGTGAGCGCCTCAACGTCGCCCTCGAGGGCGTGGTTCCGTGGAAGGCACTGCATAACACGGATGTCCGCGAAGGGTGGGCGCCCGCCGTGCTCGACGACGTCGTGCGTGAGACCGGCGCCGACCTCGTCATCCTCGGGGCCAAGCATCACACCGCGCTCGGCCGCTGGCTCGGCGGCAGCACCGTCCACAACCTGGCTCGCATGCTGCGGGCACCGCTCCTCGTGACCGGGGAGCCGCCCGCCAAGATCCGCCGCGTGCTCGTCGCCCTGGACGCTTCGGCGGCCGCTCGCCCGACCTACGAAGCCGCGCGCCGGCTGGCCGACCTGTTCGATGCGGAAATCAAGGCGCTGCACGTGATCGAGCCGCTCCCCATCCTGCCGGAGACTCCCCCGCCGGTGAACGGCGCCGAGTATCTGCGCCTGATGGAGGAGGACTGCACCGAGAAGGTCTGGCCGCTCGTCGGTCCCGATGCCGAACGTGCCATCCGGCACGCCGTCGCCGACATCGGCATCGCGGCGGAGGCCAAGGCATGGCAGGCCGACGTGGTGGTCGTCGGCAGCCACGGCAAGGGCCTGGTTGAGCGGATGCTGGTGGGCAGCGTGACCGAGCGGCTGCTCAGCGACCTGCCGTCGCCGATCCTCGTCGTCGTGCCCGCAGGGAAGAAGGCGGAACGCCCTGCGCGGGCCACGAGTCCGGGACGGCAGGCCGTAGCAGTCTGATCGATTCTCCATCAGTGCGGTAGGGCGACAAGGGTGGCCTGTGACGGCAGGCCACCCTTGTCGCATCGGCGTCCCGGCTGGAGCCTTAAGGAACTATGCGCGCCATGCTCCTGGATGCTCCCGGCCGGCTGCTCCGGGACGGCACCATTCCCGACCCCCGTCCCGCGGACGGCGAAGTCCTGCTGCGCGTCCACGCCTGCGGCGTGTGTCGCACCGACTTGCACGTTGCCGACGGCGAGCTCGAACACCCCAAACTCCCCCTCGTGCTGGGACACGAGATCGTCGGCACCGTGCTCGACCGCGGTCCGGGAGCCACCCGCTTCGCCGCAGGCACTCGCGTCGGCGTCCCCTGGCTCGGGTGGTCGTGCGGAACGTGTTCCTACTGCCGCTCGGGACGAGAGAATCTCTGCGACCGGGCGCGGTTCACCGGCTACCAACGCGACGGCGGCTATGCCGAGCTGGCGGTCGCCGATGAGCGGTATTGTTTCCCGATCCCCGACGGATTCGACGACCTGGCTGCCGCGCCGCTGCTCTGCGCGGGGCTGATCGGCTATCGCGCACTCGTCCTGACCGGCGACGCCGAGCGCCTCGGCATCTACGGCTTCGGTGCGGCGGCTCATATCGTGACCCAGGTGGCGCGATACGAGGGACGCCGGCTGTTCGCGTTCACGCGGGCGGGCGACGACGCGGGGCAGCAGTTCGCCCGCGAGCTCGGCGCGGCGTGGGCCGGCGGATCCGATACGCCTGCGCCCGAACCCCTCGACGCCGCGATCATCTTCGCACCCGTAGGCGCGCTCGTGCCGAAGGCGCTCGCCGCCGTCGCCAAGGGCGGCACGGTGGTGTGCGCGGGAATCCACATGAGTGAGATCCCGGCGTTCCCGTATCGACTCTTGTGGGGTGAGCGCGTGGTGCGCTCAGTGGCAAACCTGACACGGGGCGATGGGACGGAGTTCCTGCGAATCGCCGGGAAGATCCCGGTGCGGACCGCCGTGGAAGCGTATCCCCTCGAGCGGGCGAACGACGCCCTGCGCGATCTGCGGGACGGGCGACTGCGCGGAGCCGCGGTCCTGCGGTGCAGTCGATGAGCCCGGTGTCGGCTCACTGGCGCGCCCACTTCAGGTCGATTCTCAATCTCTGCATTTTCGGCCTCACCCTGCTCGGCCTGGACCGGTTGCTCGCGGCCTATCAACCGGAGGAAGTGATTCATGCCCTCCTGGCGGTCCCGCTTGCGACGATCGTATTCGCCGCAGGCGTCTGCGCCCTGGGCTACCTCGCGCTCGTCGGGTACGACTACGTCGCGTTTCGTGTCGTCGGACCCGAGCTCCCGCTGGTGCAGATGCTGGTGCCGTCGTTCGTGAGCTTCGCCGTCAGCAACAACGCCCCGGCTTCGGTCGTCACGGCTGGTGGCGTGCGCTACCGGATGTACCGGCCACACGGCCTGACGGTCGCCGGCGCGGCAGCAGTGGCCGGGCTGAACGTCGTGACCTACACGATCGGCCTCTGCGCGCTCGCCGGGATCGCGCTCCTCGCGCACTCCGCCGGCGGCCCGACGACTCGACTCGGGGTCTCCGGGCGACTGCTGGGCGGCCTGCTCGTCGCTGGAGTCGCCGCCTACCTCGTCGCCACGCGCTTCGCCGGCGGATCGCTCCGGATCGCCCGCCGGGTCATCCCACTGCCGACGCTCCGCCTGGCGCTGGGTCAGCTCGGCGTTTCGATCGCGGATTGGCTCCTCTCCGCAACGCCGCTCTACGTGCTGCTCGTCACGGTGGCACCGGTGCCGTTCTTCGTGTTCCTCACGACCTTCCTGATCGGTCAGTTCGCGGCGCTGCTCGCGCCGATTCCCGGGGGACTAGGGGTGTTCGAGGCGGTGATCCTGGTGTTGCGGCCGCCGGAGGTGTCGGCCCCGCAGGCGCTGGCGGTGCTCCTGCTGTACCGCGTGCTCTACTACCTGCTGCCCCTCATCGTCGCCGGGATTCTTCTCGCCGTCCGCGCCATCCGCCAGGCGCGGGACTCGGATCGACCGCTGCATCAGCTCGCCGTCCAGGGCGCGGCGCTCGTGCCCCGGACGCTCGGCGTGATCGCATTTCTGGCGGGCGTCGTGCTGCTCGTCACCGGGGCGATCCCGGCGGACGATCAACGCCTCGCGTGGCTCGCGCGCGTGCTGCCGCTGCCCGTGATCGAAGCGTCCCATTTCCTCGCGAGCGTGGTCGGCGCGGTGCTGATCGTCTTTGCCTGGGGAGTCGAGCGCCGGGTGCGGTTCGCCTTTCACGCCGTGGTGGGCCTGTTCGCGTTCGGCGCGCTGCTGTCGCTGCTGCGGTCGTTCGACGTTCGGCTCGCAACGCTGCTCGGCGCCGCGTGCGTACTGTTTCTGCTCGCCGGTCGGACGTTCCCGCGGGGCGGTTCGCTCGTCCGCGAGCCGATGGGGCCGCGCTGGATCTTCACGGTCGGCGCGGTGCTGCTGGTGGACTTCTGGATCGCGCTGCTCACCTACCGCCACGTGCCGTTCGGCGCCGAGACCTGGTGGCGATTCGCGCTCGACGGCGACGGGCCGCGCTCGGTACGCGCCGCGGTGGGTGCGTCGGTGGTGTTACTGCTGTGGGCGCTCGCGCATCTGCTCTCGGGCGTCGCGCCGATGCGACGGTCCTGATTCCCAACTCCAGGGCGTCCACTCGGCGGCACGGCGGCTACGGCGTCTGCCTCAACGGCTCACACCGGAACTTGTTGACCGTCCTGCGCCACCTGACTGGTCCAGTGCAGTTTCGACGAGATCAGGTCCCCGAGCGCCTGCGCCGCTTGCGGCTCGCCGTGCACGAGGTAGGTGGTGCGCGGCGGACGGGTGAATCCGCCGAGCCAGCGCAGCATTTCATTCTGATCGGCATGGGCGGAGAGACCGTGGATCGTCTCCACCCTGGCCTGCACCGGCACGTCTTCCCCGAACAGCCTCAACGTCTTGGCGCCGTCTTGCAGCGCGCGGCCCCTGGTGCCGAGCGCCTGAAATCCGACGAGCAGCACCGTCGTCTTGGGATCGGGCAGCCGATGCGCGAGGTGGTGGAGGATACGGCCTCCGGTCGCCATACCGGAGGCGGAAATGATGATCGCCGGCCCGCGGAGATCGTTGAGGCGCTTCGAATCCTCGACGGTGGTGACGAACGTGCAATGCGCCGTATGCAGCGGAGTGTGGCCGCTCCTGAGCTCGGCCAGGCATTCTTCGTCGAGATCCTCCGGATGCTGCAGGTAGATCTGCGTCACGTCGGTCGCGGAGGGGCTGTCGACGTACACCGGCAGCTGCGGAATCCGTCCGGCGTCCTCGAGGTGATGCAGCATCCACAGCAATTCCTGTGTCCGGTCCACTACGAACGCCGGCACGACGAGCATCCCGCCACGGTCGGCGGTCGACTTGACCACCGCGGTCAGTTCGTCGTCGGTCCCCGGTGGGTGCACGCGATCGCCGTAGGTGGATTCGACGAGCAGGACCTCCGCTTCCGCCACCGGCTCGGGGTCGGGGAGGATCGGGCGATCGTAGCGTCCCAGATCGCCGCTGAACAGGATGCGCGGGCCCGTCCCCAGCTTCACGTCCACCGTTGCCGCGCCGAGGATGTGCCCGGCACGGCGATAGGTGACGGCGATATCGCCCGCGACGGGGAAGGTCTGGCCATAGGGTGGTGCCGCCTTCAGCTGCGACAACGCCTGCTGCGCATCGGACGCGGTATACAGGGGCAGCGCCGGGGCGTGTTTCGAGTAGTGGAGCCGGTTGGCCCGCTCCGCGTCCTCTTCCTGCAAATGAGCGGAATCGGGTAACAGCACGCCGAGCAGGTCGACCGTCGCGCGCGTGCAGTAGATCGGACCCCGGTAGCCGCGGCGCACCAGGAGCGGCAGCGCGCCGGTGTGATCGATGTGCGCGTGCGAGATGACGACGGCGTCGATGGTCTTGGGATCGAACGCGAAGTCGCGCCAGTTGCGCTCGCGCAGCTCCTTCAGTCCCTGGAATAACCCGCAGTCGAGCAGCACGTGGCGCTCGTTGGCGGTGACGAGGTGCATCGAGCCGGTGACGGTGCCGGCGGCACCGAGGAATTGGATGGAAGGGGCGTTCGCCATGGTGCTAAGATGCACCCTGCGTCGACTCGCGGCTAACCGGCGCGACCTCCTTCGATTACGCCCAGCACGCGTAGCAGTCCGTCGAGGATCGTGAGCGGATGCGGCGGACACCCCGGTACCCAGAGATCGACCGGGATCTCGCCGGGAACGCCGTTCGAGACTTCCGAGCTGCCGCGAAACGGCCCACCGCTCACGGCGCAGGCGCCGACCGCCAGCACGATCTTCGGCGGCGGAACGGCGTCGTACGTCTTCTGCAGCGCCAGGCGCATGTTGACGTTGACGGCGCCGGTAACCACGATGCCATCGGCGTGGCGGGGCGAGGCGACGAATTGGACGCCGAAACGCGCCAGGTCGAACACCACGTTTCCGAGAGCCACGAGCTCGGCTTCGCACCCGCCGCAGCTCCCCGCCACCACCGACCGCAGTCGCAGCGATCGCCCGAACAGCCGCCGACTGCGCTCGTCGAACGCCCGCGCCAGCTCCAGCTCGCCGTCAGGCGTCACCAGCGCGTCGCGGCGGTCGACGGCCATCCGATGGTCGCGGGAGTATCCGATGGCGCCCGCCGGACACGCTGCGGCCTCCTCTGGACTGAAGAGACAACCCCCGAGGTCCAGGGCTGTCCGGGCGTCGGGGCCTTCCACCAGAATTGCCGAGGGGGCGCGGGTGCGGCACCCGCGACAGTCATCCGGGCAACGGGCGGGGTCGCGCACCGGTCGGCCACGGAACCGCTCGGGGAACTCGGGGAGGGGCCCCCGCGGAAAGGACAGGGTACGCATCCCTTGCCGCAGCCGATTGCGGATCAGGTCGAGCACGAGACCGTCCCGGCGATCACAGGTCGTGCCCGGCGTAGGAGAGATTGAAGCTCTTGTTGCACAGCGGGAAGTCGGAGATCTCGTTCCCGGGCAGCGCGAGCGCGAGTGCGGCCCAATTGTGGAACGACGGATCCGTAACCTTGTGCCGGCGGATTCCTCCCGTGTCGTCGGTGATGACCACGTGCACGATCTCCCCACGCCATCCCTCGACCATCGCCACAACCAGCTCGCCGGGCCGAAGCGGTCCGCACGCCACGCGGGCATCGCCCCGAGGCAGCGCGCCGAGCTGCTCGATAAGGAAGGCGAGCGAGCGCTGAATCTCCAGCCGCCGCACCAGTGCCCGCGCCAGCACGTCGCCCGCCCAGGCCGTGGCGACCGGGATGTGGGCGAAGCGAAAGATCCCGTAGGGATGATCCTGGCGCACATCCCGCGACACCTCGCATGCGCGCGCCACCGGACCGACGAGGCCGGCCTCGCCGCAAGCGGCCTTCGGCACGATGCCCACGCCTTCGAAGCGGGCCTGTACCGACGCGCTTTGGAACATCAGATCGAGGACCGGCTCAACTTCATCTCCGAGTCGCTCCAGCCGGCCGCGCATGTACGCCGCCATCTCCGGCGGGATGTCGAATCCGGCTCCCCCCGGCCGCACCAATCCACGACCGTACCGGTTGCCGCTCAGCGTCATCAGGAGATTCAGGCACTCACCGCGCAGGCGCCCGAGGTATGCCGCTGCGGGCGCGTACGCTACGTCACCGGCCATGGCGCCGAGATCGCCGATATGGTTCGCCAGCCGCTCGAGCTCGAGGGCGATGCCGCGAATCGTCTGCGCGCGCGGCGTCTTGCGGGTGCGCGCCAGGGCTTCCAAGGCGCCACAATACGCTTCGCCATGCCCGATCACGGTGTCCCCGGCGATCGACTCCGCCAGCAGCACTCCACGCCCGGAGTCGAGCGTTTCCAGCAGCCGCTCCACCCCGCGGTGCTGGTACCCCAGCATGATTTCCAGAAACAACACCGTCTCGCCGTGCGCCTGGAAGCGAAAGTGCCCCGGCTCGATGATCCCCGCATGCACGGGGCCCACCGCCACCTCGTGGACTTCATCTCCATCGATCCGGGAGAACGGATGTGCCTCCCGATCCATGGCATCGATCCGCCGGGCCGGTGCGACGTGATCCGGCGGGTGGCGCCGCAACGGCTTGAGCCAGGGATGGCCTTCGGGCACCACCGCGCATTGCTCCGCGATCTCGCGCTCGAAGCGGTTGGCTTGCGCGCAGTGAGGCGTGAGCGCCGGGTAGCTCCGGGCTACGACCGTGCTCGACACCTCGAGCTCGCCGCGGAGATCGTCGGCAAGGATGGCAACGAGCCTGGTCCGATCGTCTTCCTCGGGCATGCCGAACAGCGATACGAGGCGCCCCCCCTCTGTCACCGCCTGCGCCAGCGCCTCGCGGAAACGGTCGAGCGGTTCGCGCGGAACCGATTTCCACGGGACGGCGCGGCGATTGCGCAGCCCCAGCTCCCCGAAGCCTCTCACGGCGCCGATCCTCCGAGCGCCGTGGCGGCCTGAGCCAGAAGCTGCTGTAGCGGCCCGGGAATCGCGATGCCCAGCACAAGGGCGCCGACGACGAGCGCCGCCGGACCCACCACGAGCCATGCGTTCTCCTTCGCGTGCGGCCCGGAGACCGACCCCGACCCATACAGCATCCGCAACATCATCGCCCCAACCCCGATGAAGATCACCGCGAGCAGCGCGAGAGCCGCGCCCGCGATCCAGGGATGGCCGCCGGCCCAGGCAGCCCGCACGATCGTGAACTCGCTCAAGAACATCCCGAATGGCGGCGACCCCGTCACCGCGAACATTCCGAGGAGGAGCAATACTCCGGATACGGGGACCGTGCGGAGGACCCCGCCACCGGACGAAGCTGATGCGGTGTCGACAGGGCCGAGGACCATGACGGCGTTCCCGACCGCGAGGAAGAGAAGCCCTTTCACCACCGCGTTGTTGACCAGATGCAGGACGCTGCCGTAGACCCCAACCCCACCCAATCCCAGGCCGAGGACGAGCAAGCCCACGTGCTCGACGCTCGAGTACGCGAGCAGACGTTTCACGTCGGTTTGCCCGATCACGAACACCGCTGCAACTGCGAGCGAGAGCAGGCCGAAGATCACGAGCGGCGGCTGCACGAATGGCGCCAGGCCGGCGGCAACCGCTACCTCGGTCGCCCGGGCGATCCCGAGGAACGCACAGCTCGTGAGTCCACCGGCCATGAGACCGCCGACCAGCGCCGGTGCCTCGCCGTACGTGTCCGGTTTCCAGGTGTGCAGTGGCGCGAGTCCCAACTTGGTGCCATACCCCACCAGCAGGAAGACGAACGCCGCTTTGAGCCAGACCGGATGGAGCAGGGCCGCATGCGCGACGAGATCTTCCAGCACCAGCGGCCGCACTCCCGGGCCGAGGTCGCCCTGGGCGGTGGAGAGAAAGAACGTGCCGAGCAGCGCCAGAGCGATGCCGACCGATGAGAGAACCAGGTACTTCCACACCGCTTCGAGGGAGCGCCGGTCGCGCCGCTGGAAGATGAGCGGTGCCAGCGCCAGCGTGGTGCCTTCCATCCCGACCCACAGGAGTGCCAGGTGATGGCTCACGGCAACCAGCGACGCGGTGGCGAGAAACGCGAGGAGCCAGCTCGCGAAGCCGCGCCCGGTCCGTTCGCGACCGAGGTATCCGACCGCGTACGTCGCCACGACGAGGAACAGCACGCTGACGATCGAGAGAACGACGAGCCCCAACGGGTCGAGCGCGAGCCAGCCGTCGAGCACGGCGGGGGGCGGTGCCCACCACACCGTCGCGACCAGTACCAGATGAATCGCAGCCACCCAAACCAGCCACCCGCTCTGCCGCGTCCCGCGGGCAAAGGCTCCCGCCGCGCCGAGGGCGGGAACGAGGAAGAGCGCGAGCAGGACCATCAGTCTCTCAGCTCGGTGAGCCGGGCCGAGTCGAGCGAATCGAACTCCCGGTTGATGTGAAATACCACGATCCCCATGATGAACACGCCCACGAACACGTCGAGCAAGACGCCGACCTCGACGAGAAAGGGAACGCGGTCCAGGCTGGTCAACCCGAAGACATAGATCCCGTTTTCCAGCATGAGGTAGCCCACCACCTGGATCAACGCTTTCGCCCGCGTGGCCAGGACCTGGAGCCCCATGATGACGCACGCGAGGGAGGTGGTGACCAGCAACACCGGATGCTCACCCGGCACCGGGAGCCGCACCGCCACCGCGCCGGCCACGGCGACGGCGAGAATCCCCAGCACCAGGGACGCGACATAGCCCACCCGTGGCTCAACTTCCCGGCGGACCGCAGCCTCCCGAATCGCCCAGATGAGAAACCAGGGCAGCACGATCGCCTTCACGAGGATCGTTCCCGCCGCGAGGCCCAGTGTATGGACCGACCACTGCGGGCGCAGCACGAGCGGCAGCAGACCGAGCAGTCCGCCCTGTACCGCCACGGCCCGGATGCACGTCGTCAGGCGGGTGGTGCCGAGGATGAGAAAGCCGAACAACAGGACCAGCAGCAGGAGTAGGTCTGCCAGACGTTGCATGATTAGCTGAGGAGCTGGAGGATGGCACCGAGCGACGCCAGCACCGATGCGGCGACCAGGAACTGTGGGACTCGGCTCAAGCGGAGCCGCGCCATGCTGGATTCGACCACGCCCACTGCGACGGCCACCGTCAGGATTCCCGCCACCAGCGCGCCCAGAGTCGCCGGACCGGGGAGTCGAGCGCGGGACACCACGACGCCGACCGGGAGCGCGGCGAACAGCGTCATGCGGAGCGCGGCCCCGTAAAGCAGCAGCGCCAGATCCGGGCCACTGTAATCGAGCACGGTGACCTCGTGGATCATGGTCAGCTCGAGGTGCGTGGCGGGATCGTCGACCGGCAGGCGGGACGCTTCCGTCAACAGCACGAAGAACAGGCTTACCGCCGCCATCGCCAGCGCCGGCGCCGCCGGGCCCCAGGAAAGCGCCTGCGCTCCGCCGAGCATCCCCTCGAGCGAGAGTTGCCCGGTGGCGAGCGCCAGCACCACGAAGCAGATGAACAGCGCCGGCTCGACGAGGGACGCGAAGGCCGCGTCACGGCTCGCCCCCATTCCTTCGAAGCTCGACCCGGTGTCGAGCGCGGCGAGCACCAGGGTGAAGCGACCCAGGGCCAGCAGCGCGGCGAACCCGACGAAATCGCCCGTGAAACCGTACAGTGCGCGACGCCCGTCGAGTGGCAGCAACGCGAGCGCGAGTAGCGGAGTCACCAGTCCTGCCACCGGGGCCAGACGGAATACCCAGGTCGTCGTGGTGCTGTACACGGCGCCCTTGCGCAGCAGACGGAAGAGATCCCAGTAGGACTGCAGTAGGGGCGCACCGCGGCGGCCCGTGAGCACCGCCTTCGTTTTGGCCGCGACGCCAGGGAGCGCGGGTGCGAGCCCCAGCAGCACGAGAACGCCGACGATCGACGACGCAGTCACGGGGAAGCCCCCAGCGCCAGATAGAGGAGGAGCAACAGCAGAATCGAAATGACGTACAGGAGGTACACCCACAACCGGCCATGCTGAAGCGGACGTAGCCGCCCCAACAAGCGGCGTACGGCCGTCCAGGCCGGGAGGATCGCTCGGTCCAGGACAAGTTCACTGGCGTGAGTGTGAAAGGCTCCTCCTCCTGGGGTGTGCGTCTCGTCGACACCCGCGAGGGGGCCATACGCCGCGAGGAGCGGAGCGGCGAACGAAGACGCCGTGTACTGCATCCGCGCGTTCTGCAGCGCGTAACCGCATCCCCAGGTCTCTGCTCGTGCGATGGTCCGGCGTCGCCGTACGGCGGCCCATGCCACGGTACCGAGAGCCAGGAGCACGACGAGCGCGAGTGACCAGAGCCCGAGGCGCACGCTCGCTGCGAGGATGTCGCTCCCACTCGCCGGCAGTGACATTCGCGCGATCGACCCGCCCACGACCAGCGCCGGCCCTACCGCCAGCCCGGGTGCGAGCCCGATGAAAGCGCAGGTGCCCGCCAGACCGAACATCGGACCCAGCAGGCCGGCGGAGACCTCGTGCCCGCGCAGCGCCGCGTCACTCCGGGGCACGCCCAGGAACACGATTCCGCACACCTTCGCGAAACACGCCAGAGCGAGACCACCGATGATCGCGAGCCCGGCTACACCGAAGAGGATCAACCTGATGGATCCGCTACTCGTGCCGCCATGCAGCAGGCCGAGATACACCACCCATTCGCTCACGAAGCCATTGAGCGGCGGCAACCCCACGATGGCGACAGATCCGATGAGAAACGACACCCAGGTGAACGGCATGCGCCGTCCCAGGCCGCCAAGGCGATCCATCATCCGCGTCCCCGTCGCGTGGGCCGTCGCTCCAGCGCCCAGGAACAGGAGGCTCTTGAACAGGGCGTGATTGACCGTGTGCAGCACCGCGCCGGCGAACCCGAGGACCGCAACGAGCGGCACCCCGTAGGCGGCCCCCAAGGCGCCCGTTCCCAGACCGATCAGGATGATCCCGATGTTTTCGACGCTATGATAGGCGAGCAGCCGCTTCAGGTCGTGCTGCGCCAGGGCCCAGAGCACACCGAGAACGCCCGAGAGAACCCCGCTCACCAGAACCAGCCAACCCCACCACGCAGGCGGCGCACCGAGCAGGCTGATCACACGGATCAGACCGTAGATCCCCATCTTGATGACCACTCCGGACATCAGCGCCGACACGTGGGACGGGGCCGAGGCGTGGGCGTCGGGAAGCCAGAAGTGGAGCGGGACGAGACCGGCTTTGAGGCCGAATCCGAAGAGCGCGAGACACAGGACAAGCGCTCCCCGAGCGGGGAGGCTGCCGGCCCGACCCGCCAAGGCGTCGAAGGTGAGTCCACCGCCGACGCTCGCCCAGGAGGCGAACAACGCGATCAGCGCGAGCGTACCGATATGAGTGGCTACGAGGTACACCCACCCCGCGCGCCGCACTTCAGGCCGCTCGTTGTCGAACGTCACCAGGAAATAGGCGAGTACCGCCATCACCTCCCAGGCAACGAGAAACGGCACGACGGCTCGCGCCAACACGACCACCGCCAGGGCTGCCAGCTCGATGGCGAACAGTGCGCGCGCGGTCGCAACGCCGCGACGGTCCTTGGCGTCGCCGAGCGCACGTACCCCATACAGCGCGCTCGCCAATCCTGGTCCGAGGATGACGAGAAGAAACGCCGCGGACAGGCGATCGAGACCGAATACCCACGGGCCACTCGGCGCAGGGATGGACAAGTGGACGTCAGCCGCCGACCAGCCCGACAGCACGCGCACCGCGGACGTCGCCGCCACCGCGCAGCCGGCGGCGATCAACAATCCGTACGCGCGATCGGCGAGCACCGGCCGGGTGCGCAGCAGGGCGGCGCACAGCGCGGAGGCTACGATGATCGCGAGCCCCACAACGCACAGGTTCACCGCGACGCGACCGGGTGCGTTCCGCTCGTGGCCTGCTCCAGCTCACGCACACGGGAGAGCAACGCTTCGGCACCGGCGCGCCGCTCCAACAGAGCCCTGAGCGGCTTGTCTCGCAACACGAAGCCGAGCTGTGCGAGAATCCGGAGATGAGCCGGCACATTCGGGCTGATGACGGTGAACAGGGCGTGCACGGGCTTGCCGTCAATCGCGTCGAATGCCACCGGATGGTGCAGCAGGCACAGCGTCACGAACGGGGCCGCGACGTGCAGCAGAATCGGGTTGCGGACGTGCGGGATGGCGATCCCGTCCCCGATCCCCGTCGAGCCCATCGCCTCGCGTGCCTCGAGCACCGTCGCGAGAAAGTCGCGGTCCGCGTCGGCGGGCAGCGGCAGGCGCTTCACGATTTCACGCAGGACCTCTGCTCTTCCTTCGCCGCCGACCTCGTGATGGACGCCCCCAGCGACCAGCAGCTCCGACAGCAAGGCCACGTCTTCGGGCCGACGCCGCGCCTGATCCAACAGGCGGCGGGACACGGCGATGCCCTGTTCCGTGGCCCACTCCCACAGCTCGATGGCATTCAGGTGGAGGCGTTCGTTGACGGTGTGGGCCGGCAATCCCCGTTGGCTGATCCAGCGACGCACGGTCGACTCGTTCACCCCGAGATACGAGGCCGCCTGGTGGACGGTCAGCTGCATGCGAGGGCTCGGCGGAGGCGTGGTGCGGACACCGAGCGCGAAGCTAACGAGAACAGCAGGCGCGCGTCAATTCACGGGCGAGGAGCCGAGTGGAAGCGGTAGCGCGTGAGCCGTACACCGCCAACAGCGGCGTCGATGTCGATTGCCCCTCCCACCCGCTCGACCGCACCGTACAGCTCCTGCATCATCGTGGGATAGGAATTCGCGACCAACAGCCAAACCGTCGGATGGGCGACCGCCGCGATGCGCACCGCTTCACGCGCCGCCCAGCCGGAATCACTGACGACGGGGACGCCGAACCCACGCCCCTCGCGCCACTGGATGCCGGATGCGAGCCCGAGCAGCTCGATCCGGCCGCCGCGTGTCGTCTCGAGACGGTCGCCTTCGTCCGGACCGACCGGACGTCCGCGTGGCGGAGTGTTGTGGAAGGCTGCGGCTCCCGGCGTCCCCGCGTACCGTTCGATCCAATCGAGATACCCGGTATCCGGGTGCCCCCAATCGGTCGTGTAGAAGGCCCACGCGGGGATGCTCCCGCTCGCGAGGTAGATGGGCTCGCCCGAACGCGCCAGGCGCTGCAGCGAGTCCACCGCTTGCCGCGTGGCCGCCGGGCGATACGGATGAACGGCGTTAACCGCGATGAGCGCAGCAACCGCCAAGCCGCCAGATAACCAGCCGAGCCGCGCTCGTTGCACCGGGGGGGCTGCGAATGCCGCCGCGAGGCCCAGCATGAAGGTCGGGACCGAGAACATCAGCAGCCGGGCGGCGAGCGGGTAGCGATGCAGGGTGGAGGCGACGAGGAGGAGCAGCAGTGGCACGGCGACGAGTGCGACGCGTGCGCGCGGCAAGGGGCGCAGCCACACCCAGAGCCCGACACCCACGATGGCAGCGAAGCCGATGATGACAGCGGCAGGCGCCGAGCGGCCGACGATCGACATGAACATCCCGCGCGCCAGGTTCCACCACCCCGCGCCGTGGCCGGGCGCGAAGGACGCAGGACCCCAGAACTGCTGCATGTACCAGCTGGCCGCGACTGGACGGTACAGGAGCGCGTAGAGCGAAACCCAGACCGCCCCCCACGCGGCCACACTGAGGATCAGTCGCCGCGCCGTCTGTCCCGCGAGGGGCCGTACTCCCACCACGATCGCCGCCGTCGCCCCCGCGAGCAGGAAGGGAGCCGACAATGAGCCGAGGATCGAGACGAGACCCACGACCCCGAGACGGACCCAGACGCCGGGCGAATCGGGGTGGTCGAGGAGGTCGAGCGTACACCAGACGATGAGGAGCGCGAACAACGCATCGGTTATGTACGGCTTCGCGGTGACGCTGTACTGAATCAGCGCCGGGGCGAATGCTGCCAAGGCAGTCGCGAGGATGGCCGCGGGCTCCGTTACGAGCCGGCGACCAACTCTCCACACCAGAAACGGGATCAGTGAACCTGCCGCAAACGGTACGAGGCGGAGCGTATACTCGCTCATCCCCAGGGCGGCGGTGCACAGCTTCACTGCCCAGAGGAAGAGAACCGGACCAGTCTGGAGGGAGGCCAGCGGACGCAGCAAGCCGGCGAACGAGCGAAGCCCCAGGTCCAGGCTCAACGTCGTCTCGTCGATCGTCAGCGACGGGCGAGAGAGATAGAACCCGAGTCGCAGGCCCGTTCCCAGAATCAGAATGACCGTGAGCAGGAGCTGGCGACGGCGGATCGGCACCGTCACGGCGGCCCGGCGAATCCGACCCGCGAGCGCTCGACTCCGCCCACGACCGTGTCGACCTCGATCCGCCCGCCGGCGATCCCCAGGGCCGCGAACAGCGAGTCCCGAGTGCCGGCGTACGCTGTAGCGATCAGCAGCCAGACGGTGGGCCCGGATTGCTTGATACGAGCCGCTTCCGTCGCGGCCCACCCCGCGTCAGGGGAGCGGCCGCTCAACCCGACCACTTCGCGCCATTGAATGCCGGGGGCGAGTCCGAGGATCTCCACCCTCCCGAGCCGTCGCACATCCGATCCCCCGTCGGTTTCCATAACCGCTCGACCCCGTGGCGCCAGGTTGTGGAAGCCTGGAGCGTCGGGGAGTCCGCCCCAGCGGCGGATGCTCTCGAGGTAACCCGTATCGGGGGACGACCAATCGGTGGTATAGAGCGCCCAGGCCGGAATCGCGCCGCTCGAGATGTAGACCGGATCACCAACCGCGGCGGCGGCGATCGTGCGAATCGCTGGGCGGAGCGCCGGTGTGCGATATGGATGCAGGATGTTCACCGCTCCGAGCAGCGCGACGACGAGCGCCCCGAACCCCCTACCGACTATCCGCTGCCCTCGCGAAAGGGCGGCGAGGCCGGCCGCAGCACAGAGCGCGAAGGTCGGCGCAACGCCAAGGAGAACCCTCGCGGAGAGTGGGTAGCGATGCAATGGCGAGGCGATGAGCACCGCGAGCACGGGAATCCCGAGGAGCGCGGCCGGTGCACGGCCGCCACGACGGGCGAGCACGGTGAAACCCAGGACGAGGACAAGAATGACGGGTGGGATCACGAGCGCCGGGATCGGGCGGGTCACGAGAGACTGAATCACGGCACGTCCCGCCAGCTCCCACCCGGCGATGTGCAGCGGGGACAGGAATGCCCCGGACCAGAACACATGCATGTACGTGCTCGTTGCGACGGGGCGATACAGTGACTGATAGAGAACGAGAAACACCACGCCCCAGACCCCCACGAGGGCGGCCAGCAGCCCGGTCCCACCGGCGGTCCTGGGCTTGAGTCCCACGAACACGGCGACGCCGACGCCGCCCAACAGGAACGGAGCGGCGATCGACCCGAGGGCGGCGGCGATCCCGGCCACTCCCAGCCACGCCCAGGCCCCGCGTTCCTCCGGATGGTCCAGCACGCGCAGCGTGCACTGGGCCAGCACCAGCGCGATCACCGCGTCCGTCATGTACGGTTTGGCGATCACGCTGTACTGGACGAGGGTCGGCGCGGCGCCGGCGATGCCCGTGGCGAGTAGTGCCGCGGCCGGTTCGAGTACCCGAAGCCCCACTCGCCAGACGAGATAGGGGACGAGCAACCCCGCGATCAGCGGCACGACGCGCAGTGCATACTCGTTCATCCCGCCGATGAGGATGCACAGCTTGACTCCCCAGAGAAACAGCGGTGGCGCCGTTTGCTCGTAGGCGAGGGGATGCAGCAATCCGGCGAACGACCGCGCCCCGATTTCGAGGCTCGTCATCGTTTCGTCGATCGAGAGGGAGGGGCGGGAGAGGTAGAGGCCGAGGCGCAGGGTGGCGCCGAGGGCGAAGAGGAGCCAGAACGCCCGCCGCCGCATGGGCGACGCTACGCCTTTTCGAGCAGCGCTTTGAACCGCGGATCGTCGTGCAGCGTAATCAGGTCCGAGTCGTTTTCGATCCAGCCCCGCAACCCGAACCCCAGCTGGATCGCTTTCTCGAGGCACGCGAACGCTTCGTCGTGCTCACCCTGCACGGCGTAAAAGCAGCCGACGTTGTAGAGCAGGCCGGAATCCTCCGGATCGATCGCGAGCGCCCGTTTCGCCCACTCGAGCCCGCGCTCCCGCTGCCCGATGTGCGCCAGCTCGATGGCCCCGAGACACAGCGCCCGGGGATCGTCCGGGTTCAGCTCGACGTAGCGCTCCACGAGCTGCATCGTGTGGCGGTGCGCCGCCTCGGCTTCGGCCGTGCGGCCCAGACCTTCGTACGTCTGGGACAGAAACGACGCCGCCTGGTAGTCGTCGGGGCGTAGCCGGCTCGCTTCCTCGAACGAGCGCGCCGCCTCCGCCACCTTGCCCTGCCCGTACTTGACCCGGGCGTAGTAGTAATGAGCTTCGAACAGCTTGGGGTTCAGGCGAATCGCCGTCTCGAACTCCTGCTCGGCCTCCGCTTGTCGTCCCGCGAACGCCATCGCCATGCCGCGCGACGTATGGGCCTCCGCCAACTGGGGATCGAGCTCCAGCGCCTTGCGACTCGCGCTGTCGGCCTGCTCGAGATGTGCTCCGCTGGCGTCCCAATACGTGTAGATGAACGAGCAGCAATCCGCGATGCCGGCGTAGGCGAGGGCGTAGTTCGGGTCGATCTCCTTGGCGCGCTCGAACATGCGGCGCGCGTACTCCACGCTCTTGCGGCGCCACTGATGGAAGAACTGCCGGCCCCGCAGGTAATACTCGTACGCCTGAACGTTCGCCGTCGGCGCCTTTTCGATGGCGCGCTTCTCGTCTTCGCTCAACACCACCCGCAGCGCCTTGACGATGTTGCCGGCGATCTCCTCCTGAATCGCGAACACGTCCTCCATGTCGCGGTCGTAGCGCTCCGACCAGAGGTGATAGCCGTCCGCCACGTTGATCAGCTGCGCCGTGATCCGCAGCCGGTTGCCGGCCTTGCGCACACTGCCCTCGAGCACGGTCCCGACGCCGAGCTGCTCTCCCACTCTGCGGATATCGAGGTTCTGGCCCTTGAAGGCGAACGCGGACGACCGCGAGGCCACCCGCAGCGCCTGGATCTTGGTCAGCGCATTGAGGATTTCCTCGGCCATCCCTTCGCAGAAGTACTCCTGGTCGCGCTGCGGGCTCATGTCGGCGAGTGGCAGCACGGCGATCGACTTGACCGCCGCATGCGCGCCGGCGACGCCGGGCAAGGCGCCGGGCGGCGTCGCGGCCCCGGAGGGCTTCAACGCCTGGGCGAATTGACTGGCCGACGCGAAGCGATCGGCCGGGGACTTGGACAGGGCCTTCGCGATCGCCGCCTCGAGCCAGTCCGGCAGATCGGCGCGGCGGTCGCGCAACGGCGGCGGTGGATCGGTGAACAGCTTCGCGATGATCGCCTGCGCCGTCGGACCCGCGAACGGGACCTGGCCGGCCAGCATCTCGTAGAGCATCGCCCCCAGCGCGTAGATGTCGCTGCGGCCGTCCAGCTCCGCCTCTCCCGCGGCCTGCTCGGGGCTCATGTACGCCGGCGTGCCGATCGCCGCGCCGGTCTGCGTCAGATTCTCCGCCGCCGCGGCGCTGACCGCCTTGGCGATGCCGAAATCGGTCACCACGGCTTCGCCGTCGTGCAGCATCACGTTCTCGGGTTTGATGTCCCGATGGACGACCTGGTGCCGATGTGCGTAGTCGAGCGCCGCCGCGACCGAGCGGGCGATCTGCACCGCGTCGTCCACGGACAGCTGCTTCGCGCGATCGAGGCGCTGGCGCAGGCTTTCTCCTTCGACGAACGGCATCACATAGAACAACAGGTCCTGCGCCTGGCCCGAGTCGTAGAGGGGGACGATGTGCGGATGCTGCAGGCCGGCGGCGATCTGGATCTCGCGCAGGAATCGCTCGGGGCCGAGGCTGACGGCGAGCTGCGGATGCAGCACCTTCAGGGCGACGGGCCGGTGATGTCGCAGATCGCGCGCGAGGTACACCGTCGCCATGCCCCCGCGGCCGACCTCGCGGTCGACCTGGTAGCGGTCAGCCACAGCGCTGCGGAGACGTTCCAACAACTCGGTCATGGGATGAACGCCAAGATACCGGCGGGGGCGCCGGGACGCGATTGTTCCTTTATGAAGACCTGCCGCGCGGGCATCCGCCGATGCAGAAGTCGACCGGTTGGGCGATGCGGACGCGCACCGGCCGGCCGTCGCGACACGCCGGTCAGTAGGTCACACCCTCGATCCAACGAATCGCTTCGCGATCGAGGGCCGGATCGACCCTGTCCAGGACCTGCACCGAGCTGTCGTCGGGCGCGCCGTCAGCACCCACCGTCACCCCAAGGACGACGCGGCCCCGGATGAGCAGATCCCGTTGCAGCGGTGGGTAATTGAGCTCCGGTGCCGTGCGGATCGTCGGGCGTTCGCTCACCTGCGTCGTGTCATAGATGGTGGAATCGGTCGTGGTGAGCCCGGCGCACGGTGTCGAGTGGCGGTTGACGATCGCCGTCCGCGTGCCGCCCAGCGCAAACGCCAGGCGCAGCCCCACGGTGAGCGACGACCTGGCACCCCCTGAGACGTCTGACACCGTGGGCGTTATGCTCACCTCTCGGCCGACCTGCACGCCCAAACCCAGAGTGAGGATGAACAACGAGCGTGAATGCGAGGCGAGTGAAATGCCGGTGGAATCACTGAACCGGTTGTGCGCGCTGGTATAAACGTAGGAGGCAGTCGGAACGAGCTTGAGCTGATGGGCCGCGTTGGTGGCGATAAACCCGAAGGAGCCACCCAACGTGTAATCGGTCTCCCGGTAGTGGATGTTGTCGCCGTAGTTGAAATCGAAGATGTTGTTCGGGCCCAGCAAGAACGCTACATGGGCGATCGGACAGAAGTGAGCAGTACCGCTGCGGTTCAGCGGAAGTTGCAGGCCACCACCGCCGCCCACGGTGAACGATGACCCGCTGAAACCGGCCAAGCTGGTCCCTTCCATTTCCAGCTCGCCGAATGCTGCGGAGCCGCCGACTCCCACGCCGCCTCCGTACAGGCTCGATTGGTTGTCGAACGCCCCGCGAACGAAGAAATGGACCGGACGACCCGGATATGGGACGAAGCCCTGGCAGTCCTGCGCGGCAGTGGTGGAGCGACCGAGGACGCAGAGGAGCACCGCCGACACGAAGGCAAGGCGCATGGGGTGAGAGGCGCCGGACGGAATCGAACCGTCGGATGGAGGTTTTGCAGACCTCTGCCTTACCACTTGGCTACGGCGCCGGAGGAAAGGTAAGGTCGCCAGCCGGTTGGCCTTCTGCAAGTCTTACCGACGGGGAGACGTGCTGTTTCGCACGCACTAGCGGCGAAAATGATCTTATCTCCGGTTACGGCCGGCGGCAGTTTATAGGATGATGTCACCTTGGCGCACACCGTTCGCCAAGCGCACATACATCGCCGGAGCGCTCTGGGCGGCTGGCGGCGCCGCCGCATGGTTGGCGGGGGCTCCCGATCAAGCGGGGTGGCTCGCCATCCGGCTCGACCCCGCGGGCCTGCTGTACACGGCGGCCTCGCTGGTGGGCGGCTGGAATTTTGTGGGGGCCGCACTCCGGGCGACGCGCACCCTGAAGCTCGACATGAACTTCCTGATGTCGGCCGCGATCGTAGGCGCTATCCTCATCGGAGAGCCGTTCGAGGCGGCGACCCTGGCGTTTCTGTTCTCCTTCGCTGAGCTGCTCGAGCGATTCGCCGTGAACCGAGGTCGCCGCTCGATCGCTCGGCTGGTCGAGCTGGCGCCGGAGCGGGCAGACCGCCTGCTTCCCAGTGGTGTGGTCGAGACCATTCCCATTGCCGAGTTACGCACGGGCGATCGCGTGCGCATTCGTCCTGGCGACAAGGTCCCCGCCGATGGACGCGTGGTCGCCGGCAGTTCCGCAGTGAATGAAGCGACAATCACCGGCGAGTCGCTGCCGCGCGCGAAGCAGCTCGGCGATCAAGTATTCGCCGGAACGCTGAACACGGACGGCGCCCTGGACATCGAGGTCACCGCCGATGCCGCGCACAGCACTTTGGCACGCATCATCCGGCTCGTCAACGAAGCCGAGGCGCGCCGCGCGCCAATCGAACAGTTCGTGCAGCGCTTCGCCAGGGTCTACACGCCAGTGGTCACGGGGGGAGCAGTCTTGGTCATGGTGGTCCCGCCCCTCGTACTCGGCGCCAGTGGCTTGGACTGGTTCGTGCGCGGGCTCACGCTCCTCGTGATTGCCTGCCCGTGCGCGCTCGTGATCGCGACACCGGTCACCGTGGTGAGCGCGCTGACGAGCGCTGCGCGGCATGGTGTGCTCATCAAGGGCGGCGAGCACCTCGAGGCCCTGGGGAGCACCCGAGCTCTCGCGGTGGACAAGACGGGCACCCTGACGACGGGGGCGCTGCGGGTAACCGGTTTCCAGGTCGCCGACGGGACCCCGCCGGAGCTGTTGCTGCAGCGGCTGACGACCGTCGAAGCCCGCTCGGAGCACCCGATCGCCCAAGCGATCGCGCGGTTTGCCGCGGCGCGTGGTGTTCATCCCGGTGCGCAGGTGGAGCAGTTCGCCGCCATGCCGGGACGCGGAATCCGCGCCAAGCTCGACGGTCACGACATCGTCGTCGGGACAGAGACGTTTGTCGGACCGGATCCCGCTTCGCGGTGGGGGGGGCCAGAGCCCGGGACGTTGCTGATCTACGCGCGGACGGGAGACGGGCTCGAAGGGGTGCTCACAATCCAGGACGAGGTGAGACCCGAGACCCGGGCGGTCCTCACCCGGCTGCACGCTCTGGGGATCCATCCGATCGTGATGCTGACGGGGGACGGGGCCGAGACGGCGGAGCTGGTGGGCCACCGGATCGGAGTGGATGCCGTGCGGGCTCGACTACTCCCCGAGGACAAAGTCTCGGCCATTCGGGCGCTGAAGGATCTACACGGCAGCGTGGCGATGCTGGGCGACGGGGTGAACGATGCCCCCGCGCTCGCCGAGGCCACCGTGGGCATCGCAATGGGCGCTGCCGGATCGCCTGCGACAATTGAAACGGCCGATGTGGCCCTCATGGCAGACGATCTC
>DASSIL010000132.1:0-5793 GCA_035691925.1 Gemmatimonadales bacterium | reverse complement strand
GCGGCCCGCGAGGAACGCGAGTCCCAGTCCGGCGACGACGGCGAGCGCCACGGTGCTGCCGAGCGCCCCGATCCGGATCCCATCCGCGGCGGCGAGGGCGGCCTGCACGTGGTCGCCGGTTTCCGGTGGCAGGCCGCGCGCCGCGCTCGCGGCCATGGCGCCGAACACCCCGGCAGCGGCGAGGAGCGCTCCGAGCCCTCCAGCCCCCAGGACGATCTGCAGCACCTGCTTCCCTTCCCCGCGCTCCAGCCGTTCGACGCCCAGGCCGGCGAACGTGGCAGCCACGAGCGACACCACGTAGAGCGCCATCCCCGGCGCCCGCGTCTTGCTGACATAGGGCACCAGCGCGTACCAGATCCGGTAGAAGGGCGTGCTGTCTCCCATGGCCACGAGCATGAACAGCACACCGATGCCGAGCATCCACCACCGCAGCGTGCGCCGTGATGTCCCGACCCCGATGGCGGCCAGGCCGAGTACGGGGAGCCCGAGATATTCGCTGTGGAACTTGATGATGTTCGGGCCCCAATACGTCTCGTAGTGCCCCGCAAACCCCGACACGAACAGCTCCGGGAAGTGGCTCCACGGCAACCCGAACGCCGACGACCACTCGTATCCTCCCGATTCTGCGCGCGGCGAGAGCGGAATGTTGTGCAGGAACGGAAGCACCTGGATCATCGAGACACCGAATCCCAGCACCACCGCCCCCGCCGCTCCCGCGAGCGCCACCCAGCGCTCGCGCGCCGTCAGCCCCTCCGGCTCTCCGAACGCGAGATACAGCGCGAATACCCCCGAGGCCACGAGGGCGTACTGCGTCATCTGGTACTGCGGCGACAGCAGCGCCAGGCCGACCGCGAGCCCGGAGAGTGCGAACCCCTCCCAGCGCCGCCGCCGGATGCCGAATACCAGGCCGATCATCATCACCGGCAGCAGCGCTGTGACGAACAGTTTGCCGTCGTGCCCCGGACTCACGAGCGAGACGACGACGCCGCTCAACTGGTAGGCGGTGCCGCCGGTAATGGCGGCCGTCCAGGAGAAGTTGAGTATCCGGAGCAGCAGATAGAGCGCAAACCCCGCCAGGATGTAGTGCAGCACGAACTCGAGATCGATCGCCAGTGCCGTCGGGAACACCTGTCGCAGCAGGCTCGCCGGATAAAACAGGTCGCCGAAGCCCGCGACCGTCGGGAATCCCGCGAAGGCGTACGGATTCCACAGCGGGATCTGGTGGGTGGTCGCGATCTGATGGGCGCCCCACCAGCGCCACGCGTACCCGGTGGCGAATTGATCGCTGTGCTGCCCCGCCAGGAACCGCCCGCTCCACATCGGGAGCGAGAGAATCGCGATCCACAGGCAGCAGAACGCGAAGGCGACGAGGTTGGGGCGCTTCGGCGTGAACGGTGGAGGCGTCAGGGACGTGCTCCGGGAATGAGCAGGAACAGAAGGCCGGGCGTGATCTCGACCGCCGTGAGCCAGAGCCGCGAGGCGATGGCGACGAGCGCCGCTTCGGGAGCGGTCATGAGGCCGAGACTCGTCAGTGAGGTGGCCAGCATCAACTCGCGGACGACGATGCCTCCCGGAGCGAAGATCGCCAGGTACCCCACGAGATACGAGCCGGTGAAAGCTGCGACGTACAGCGCGGTCCCGCCAGTTACGGGGTGCACCAGCGCCGTGCTGAACCACAGGAACGCGATGCCGTACACCACCCATGCGGCCGCGGTCCCCAGCGCGGCGAGCCAGATCGCCTGGGCGGGGATTGCCGGGAGCTGAATCCGCCCGTGCGTGACGCGGGCCACCAGCGGCGCGGCGACGCGAAAGCCCAATGGCAGCGCGAGCAGCCCCGCCCCGAGGATGACGGCGACCAGGACTCCGGTGTGCGGTCCCGCGTCACTGAATGAGCGAAACACCGCGGCTCCGGTCGCCAGCACGACCACGAACCCCGAGGCGATGTTCGCTAGGTTGACGACGAGCGATGCGCCCGTCGCCGTCACCAGCGAGACGCCGCGCCGCTGCGCCATCACCGCCATCGTGGCGATCTGCCACACCTTCCCCGGAACGTAGCGGCCCAGGTTCGACACGAACCAGATGCGCGCCGCTTCCTTGAGCGAGAGCTTCCCGCCCTCCCCCCACGCCGTGATCATGGCGCGCCACACCTGGATCAGGAGCGCGTAGTCGAGCAGGACGAGCAGCACCGACAACGCGACGAGACCCCAGCTCGGGTGCGTGTCGGCGAGCTTCTCCCGCACCCCCTGCCACTGCCCCGCGAGCGCCCGCCCGGCGAACCACAGCGCCAGGGCGACGAACGCGATCTGGACGAGGGTCCAGACCTGTTTACGCGACACGCGGACCCAATGCGTCATGGTAGATCGCTCGATAGCGCGCCGCGACCGCTTGCGGCCCGAACGCGGCGAGCGTGGTGCGGCGTCCGGCCACCCCGAGAGCGGCGCCGCGATCGGGCCGGCTGAGCAGGTCGTCGATCGCGCGGGCGAGGGCCGCGACGTCACCCGGTGCCACGAGCACCCCCGTTTCCCCGTCGCGTATCAAATCGGTCAGCCCTCCCGAGGCGAAGGCGATCACCGGCGTCTCGCAGAGCAGCGCCTCGGCGGCCACAAGGCCCAGCCCTTCGTTCACCGCCGGCATGACGAGGGCCGTACAGCTGCGATAGTACTCGGCGAGCTTCGCCTGCGGCAGCAGGGGGAGCCAGCGCAGCCGGTCGGCCACGCCGAGGGACCGGGCGAGACCCCCGATGTCCTCGGGGGCGCTGCCCACACCGACGATGACATCCACCATCGGCCGCGCGCGCATCTCCGCGAGGGCGCGCAACAGATACTCGATGCCCTTTTGCTGGTTGAGCTTTCCCACGAACAGCAGCCGGTCGGACTCGCGCGGTCCCCCGGGGTGAAACAGATCCGGCTTGATCGGCATCGGCGCGACGATAGGATGCGCCTCAGGGGCGAGTGCACGCGTCTCGGCGGCAAGCCAGGAGGAGACCGTCGTCACGGCACGGGACTGCGTGATCACGCGGCGGAACATCCGGGTCGTGGGGCCAGAGCTCTTTGCGGCAGCGATATCCGACCCGTGCAGCGTCGTCACCAGCGGGACCCGCCACCACCCGGCCATCCAGGTGCCGATGAGCCCGCTCGGAAACCACCAGTGGGCGTGCACCAGGTCGGCGCGGAAGTCGCGCCGCGAGCGAAACGTCTTCCAGAGATCGGCGCCGAGGAAGCTGCCCAGCGTGAGCCGCGCGGCCCAGCTCGAGCGGACCTGATCGCGCATGGTGCCGCTGTAGGCCAGGGTTTCGAGCGAGCGGGGAGCGTAGCGAAATCGATCGACCACGATTCCCTCGTACTCGTCCCGTCCGGCGAGCCCCTCCCCCGACGGCGCGATGACGCGCACGTCGACCCCGGCCTCGCGCAGGGCGACGGCGAGGCGCAACACGAACGACCCCACGGGGTCGGTCGCGAAGCGGGGATACGAGTGGGCGAGGAACAGCACTCTCATCGGGCAGTCTCGAGCGGCACGGGTGACGAGTCGGACAGCGCCACACGTCCGTCCTCTGCGAGGCGCTCAATCCGCAGCTGCCGGCGCTTGGCTCGCCATTGGACGATTGCATCCAACGTTCCGACGAACGGTTGGTCGGCGAGCAGGCCCTCGAGCAGGCGCTGGTATGCGTCGGGCGCTCCGGGAAATCCGAGCGCATCGGTCAGGTTCGGGTGCCAGACTCCCACCCACAGGCCTTCGACGTCCCGGCACCTCTGCGCCAGTGCCAGGGCGTCGTCAATCCACGCTTCCGGGTCCTCGACGCCGCGGTACTTGCTCAGCGCCCGGTCCATCCACGCGAACGGCACTTCGTCGAGCGTCTCGCCCAGGCGGACGACATCCGCCACGCCGATGCGAAAGCCGTTGCGATCCGGGAATCCGACCGTACTGTCGTATCGGAAACCGGCGTCGGTCATCGCGTGGGGTGTTCGTGCCGGATCGAAGCGCAGGAAATGCTGTCGCACTCCGTCCACGCCCTGGTCGGTAATATCCTGCAGCCGACGCCGTTGTTCGGCGAAGCGGTTGGGCCGCGTCAGGGTTTCGAAGCTGCCGTGCAGTCCGATCGCGTGCTGCTCTGCTGCAACCGCCGTAAGGATCCGCCGGGCAGCCGCCGATTCGGGCCGGTAGGTGAGATCACCGGACAAGAACGTCTGTGGCGTCGGTGTCCCGCACAGCACAAACCACGTCGACCGGATCGATCGCGCCCGCTCGGCGGCGAGCAAGGCGGCGATCCCCTGCTCCACCGGCGCACGACCGAGGGAGCGGAGTGCCTGGCCCGCGGCCTGGGTTACGAGGCGCCAGTGCCTTTTGCGGCCCAGCTCGACTAGGCGCAACGCGGTGAAGAGCGGCCACAGTGCCACGACGTCGAGGTCGTGCGTGAGCGCCACGGCCCAGCGGCGGCCGTCGGGCCAGGGGGCGGCGACTCGGAGCGGACGTCGTCCCGCGGCGCGGGCCGCAGCGCGGCGCAGGGCTGTCGCCGCGTGCGACACGATCGGCTCGCGCTCGAGTCCCGCCGCTACGAGGGCGTTGGCCGCCGCCGGGACACGGCCGAACCGGTCGCGCGCCGTCGACTGGATCTCCGCTGCCGCGGTGGCGATGTCCCAGGCCAGCTGCAGGCCTGCCCGGGCAACGCGGACCACGCCGTCACCGGGTTCGATTCCCCACCCTGCCGCGCGCCAGGCGTTCACCGACGCGAATGATTCGGGCCGGGCCGTCACCTCGATCCGTACGACGTCGGCTGCGGGATCGGTGACGGGGATGAGACGGGCGAGCTCGGTGAGGAGGAGGAGATGGCGCTGGTCCGGCGCGCCCGCGGCGCCCGGCGAGACGGGCGCGGGCAGTCGAATCATGTCGGATCGTATCTTAACTATCTTTTGAGCCCATGGTCCACCCGCTCCTCCCCAAAGCGCGGTTGCCGCTCGGCCATCTCCTGCTCTATGGCTGGATGCCCAGCCCGCTGAAACGGCTGGCCTACCGGCTGAAGGGGTACCGCATCGGCCACGGCGTGAAGTTCGGATTCGGGGGCGTCGTGATCGGCGAGCAGGTAGAGCTGGGTGACCACGTCGAGATCGGGATGCTGGCGGTAGTGATGGGCCGGCGCATCACGATCGGGCGCTACTCGAGCGTCGGGACGATGAGCTACCTCTCGTGCCGCGTGATCGAGATCGGCGAGGACGCGAAGATCCGTGAGCAGGTGTATGTCGGCGGCCCGCAACTCCCCGAATCCCGTTTTTCCCTCGGCAGCCGCACGATCATCCTGCAGATGGCGAACATCAATCCCACGAAGCCCGTCGTCATCGGCGACGATACGGGGATCGGCGGGCATTGCCTCATTTTCACGCACGGTGCCTGGCTTTCGAACCTCGAGGGCTATCCCGTTACCTACGAGCCGGTGACGCTCGGCAAGAGCGTCTGGCTACCGTGGCGCGTCTTTCTGATGCCGGGGACGACGATCGGCGACGGCTCGGTGATCGGGGCCAATTCCCTCGTCTCCGGGACGATCCCGCCCAACAGCCTCGCCGTGGGCTCGCCGGCGAAGGTGATCCGCACGGCCCCTGACTTTCCCAAGTCGCTCACCGACGCCGATCGGGCGACGCTCGTGCAGGAGATGCTGGCGGAGTTCGACCGCTTCGTGGCGGATGACCAGGTCCAGCTCACCGACGACGGCGGATCGCGCGTCTACGCGTATCGGGGTGGGCAGTGGCGGTTACACTGGCTCAGGAGCAGCGCCACGCCGCCTCCGGGCCAGAGCGGCGACAC
>DASSIL010000131.1:0-2553 GCA_035691925.1 Gemmatimonadales bacterium | reverse complement strand
CGGATTCGCTCTCCGAGATCATGGACGCGGTGTGGGCGCAGCTCTTGCCGCTGATTGTGCGGGGCAACTTCGCCCCTGTCTCGACCGTGACGATGCCGCACACCCTCGCGGCGCTGCTCGCCTACGCCAACGCTGAGGAGGCGTTTCGCCGTGGGGACTACGAGACGGCGCACGAGGAATACAACCGGGTCGTGGCGGCCGATTCGAGCTTCGCGATCGGCTATTTCCGCCGAGCGCTGGTCGTCGCCCAGGTGGATCCGCGGGAGGAGACCTTTCGCGCGGCGCTCGCGGGTGCACAGCGGCACCATTCGGGGTTGGAGCCGGCCGACAGCGTCCTGCTCGAGGGCTACCAGCAGCTGCTCGAGCGGGGTGACGGGCGCGCGGCGCTGGCGCGATTCAAGACGGCTGCGTCCCTGGCCCCCGATCAACCCCAGGTGTGGTTCGCCCTCGGCGAGTTCTACTATCACTTCGGCGCCTTGTTCGATCAGGGACTGCACGACGCGGAACTGGCGTTCGACTCGGTGCTCGGCCTGGCCCCGGACTTCGCCCCCGCCGTCGCCCACCTCATCTCGTTCGCGGTTGCCCGGAACGACCGGGATGCCATGGAGCGCCTCATCCGTCAGTACGAGGGGTTCGGCACACCGTCCGTCGTGACCGAGACGGTGGGGATCGTCGATACCCTGCTGCTACACGGGCTCACGGCCAAGGTCGCCCTCCAGAAGACACTCCTGAGCCACTCTTTCACTGCGCTCGAGTACCTGGCGTTCCAGGTGCAGATCTTCGGGAGTCCGGAGCAGCGGCGTGGGCCGGGACGCGACGTCCTCGACGCGCTCGAGCGCAAGGCGGCGACGGACTCCGAGCGGGTCTACGCGCTGCGCTTCGGCGTCGCTGCCGATCTGGGAGAGGAGTGGGTCGACAGCGCGCGTGCGCGCCTCGCCCGTGCCGACACGCCGGCGACGATGCGGGAACGGGACATGTGGCTGGTGCTGAGCAACGTGACCGGGCTCGATTCGCTGGGCGATTGGCGCAGTGCCGCGGAGCGACTCGCTGCGCAGGTCGCGGCCGAGCGGCGCGGCGGGGAGCTGGTCCACTGGATGCTGGCGCGGCTCGACCGCGATCGGACGCGTCACCTGGCGGCGCTCGACCGCCTTGCGGCGGACAGTGCGCCCCTGCCGTTGGCTTTGCGGCTCGATCTCGACGCGCGGCGTTCCCTCGCTGCAAGAGATTCGGCGAGCGCGCTCGGCTTGTGGCAAGCGGCGACGGAGCGGTACGCCGTGCTGCGCGTCCCCTTCGATCTGGCGGCGTCGCTGTGGTGGCTGCGGCGTGATCTCGCGCAGCTCGCCCGCGCGCGGGGCGACACGGCGCTTGCCGCGCGCACCTGCGACAGCTTCGCGTCGATCATCGGATATGTCGACCTGCCCGTGCAGCGACACGCCAGTCAGTTCTGCCCGCGGGGGCCATGACGCAGCCCTGACGAGCCGGCAGCCGAGCGGACAACTCGCTGACAACTGCACCTGAAGTAGTCCCTGCTCCGACAAACGAGTATCGCAGGTGTCGACTCCGTCCTACCCAAGCTCCTGATACAGCGCGCGACGCGCGATCGCTACGCTTGCCTCCAGCAACGATCGATCCCTTTTCACGATGGAGGCGCGTATGAAACCGACGGTCTATCTCCCGAGCATGCTGACCTTAGTGGCGCTGGCGGCGTGCAACAGTCTCAGCTCCCCGATCATTGCGGCGCCGCACTACACCACCTACCAGGTGGAGGGCGACAGCGCGACGGTCGCCGGCAAACTGGACGAGTTCCGCGCGGCGCTGGGCGGCGCGTTGAACGCGCCGAACGCTCCCCCCGCGGCCGACGGCCGGCGCGAGATCAACTGGGACGGCGTGCCTCCGGCGGTCACCAACGTCGACAACTTCCCGCTGGATTTCTTCAACGTCAATTCGAAGCGCGGCGCGCTGCTCTCGACGCCCGGGACGGGGCTCCGGGTCGACAGCCTCGACTTTGGCGTACCGACTCAGTTCCACTCGTTCTCGCCGAAGAAGCTCTTCGCCGCCGTGGGGAGCGATCAGGTGGCGGTCGATTTCAAGATCGTGGGGACCAACACGAACGGGCTCGTGAAGGGGTTCGGCGTCGTGTTCTCGGACGTCGACATCGCAGGCTCGACCGTCGTGGTGTTCTATGATGCGGCGGGCGCGGTGCTGGCCAGCCTGGCGGCGCCGGCGAAGAACAGTGCGGATGAGTTCTCATTCCTCGGGGCGGTGTTCGACACGCCGTTGATCGCCCGGGTGGTGATCGTGAGCGGCAACGCCGCGTTGAGCGCCGCCGTGACCGACGTGAGTGCCGGCGGTACCAAGGATCTCGTCGTGATGGACGACTTTGTGTACGGCGAGCCACAGCCGTAGGCCGGTTATCGACGCTGCAGTTCGGGGGCTCCGTCCGCGGGGCCCTCGAACCGGCCGATCCTCTTAGATTTGGTGGCGTTGGAGGGCTGGCCGAATGGTAAGGCACCGGTCTTGAAAACCGGCGGGTGAAAGCCCTTAGAGGTTCGA
>DASSIL010000130.1:0-8289 GCA_035691925.1 Gemmatimonadales bacterium | reverse complement strand
CGGGACATCGTGCTCGATACGCTGCGGCGCATCGGCAAGCTCAACGTGCCGGAGACGACGGTGGTGGGGGCGTCGGAGCAGTGGCGCTACTGCGCGCGGCTGTCGTTGATCCGGGCGGGCGGACGCGTACCCGCATTCGGGCTCGCTCGCTACGACCGTCCCGGGGCTGGTTTCCGTCTGCGGGAGTGTCACATCGCCGACGTGCGGCTGATGGCGCTGTGGCACACGCTCGAGCGTCACTTCGATCTGCTCCCCGACGGCGCCGTGCGGCTGACGCTGCGGCTCGATCGCGCGGGCGCGCGCCATCTGATCGTCGAGTCGCCGGGCGAGCCGTGGCGCAACGCGGAGCGCATGCGGGAAGTGCTCGAGAGCGTAATCTGCTGGTGGCATCCGACCGGCGGCGCGGCACGCGTCGTCGCCGGGCCCGCGACCGGTTTCCCGCCGGTCGGCTTCGAAGCGGATCACCCGGCGATGGACCGCCAGGTGCGTGAGTGGGCGGTGGAGAGTCTCGGACCGGTGCAGGGCGGTGTGGTATGGGATCTCTACGGCGGCATCGGGGACACGGCGGCGCGTCTCGCCGAGCGCGACGCGACGGTCGTGAGCGTCGATGCCGACGAGCAGGCGGTCGGGTGGGCGCGCCAGCGTCCCGAGCTCGCTTCGCGAGGCGATCGCGTTCGGATCATCGCCGCAAGGGCCGAGGACGTGTTGCCGAGCCTCCCCGATCCCCAGGCGGCGATCGTGCGTCCGCCGCATGGCGGCCTGCACTGGGACGTGGCGCTGCGCCTGACGGGCGAGCCGGTCCCGCGTCTCGTGTACGTCTCACAGGACCCCGCGACGCTCGCGCGGGACCTGCACCGCATGAGCGTCAACTACGAGCTGCGCGCCCTGCGGGTGTTCGACACCGGGCCGCAAACGGCGTTGGTGGAGACGGTGGCGCAGCTGGACCGTGTCGCATGAAGTACTTCGTCCGCATCGGCGCGTCACCGAAGATCGTGGAGATCGAGGTGGACGGTGGCCGCGTGCTCGTGAACGGGGCGCCGCATGAGGCACACCTCGCCCCCGTTCCGGGGACGCCGCTCTATCACCTGCTGCTCTCCGGCCAGTCCTGGACCGTGGCGGCACAGGCGCTGACCGGTGCGGGCGACGGGGGCGGACCGCGCTGGGCGCTCGGAGCCGTGGGGGAGCGTGTCGAGGTGGAGGCGGTCGACGAGCGGACGCGGGGGATCCAGGCACTCACGGCGCGGCGCGAGGGAAGGCCCGGGGGAGGTGTGGTCCGGGCGCCCATGCCCGGCCTCGTGGTGCGACTCGAGGTGCACGAGGGTCAGAGGGTGGCCCAAGGCGCGCCGCTGATCGTGGTGGAAGCCATGAAGATGGAGAACGAGCTGCGCGCCCCGCGGGCGGGACGGGTGGCGAAGATTCACGTAAAGCGCGGGGCGGCGGTGGAGCGCGGGGCGATCCTCGTTACCCTCGCCGATACGCTGTCGGAGTCGGAGCGATAGAGACGAGCTAGGTCGTCTCCCGGATGTTCTTGAGTGTGCCTTCGATGAGATCGCGGCCGCTCTGGCCGGAGTGGTACATCGCCGCCATGAACCCGACGGTGTTGGCGGCGGCCCCCTCCAGCTTCCAGACGCAATTGTTGATCGTGCACCCGCTGATCCCGCCGCCATCCCCGCCGGCGTACACCAGGATACAGCGCACGAAGGTGCAGCGCTCGAAGAGTTTGCCGTCCAACTCGATGCGTTGATCGCTGAACGTCTGGTCGCGGATCTCGGACACGCGCTTCCTGGAAAACGGCCACATGAGCGGATCATCCCGGGCGTTGGGAGGGGGCATCTTGTTGTATCGCGGTCGCTGGAGCAAGGGGGATGACACAACCTCCAAGTTGACAGCGGCTTAGAGTACTGGGTATAGTACTTGGCTATTGAAAATTTCGGACGTTCTCGAGGTGGTATGAAGACCTTTTCGCTGCGCAAAGAAGATGTGACGCATCAGTGGTATGTCGTCGACGCGAGCGGGCAGCCGCTCGGCCGGCTGGCGAGTCGCGTGGCACAGCTGCTGCGCGGCAAGCATAAGCCGACGTTCACGCCCCACCTCAACGGTGGCGATGGCGTGATCGTCATCAACGCCGAGCGGGTGAGGCTGACCGGTCGCAAGGTCGAGCAGAAGCGCTACTTCCGGCATACCGGGTACATGGGGCACGAGCGGTTTACGCCGGTCAAGAAGGTGCTCGAGGGGCATCCGGAGCGGGTCATCGAGCGGGCGGTCTGGGGGATGCTCCCCAAGACGACGTTGTCCCGCCAGCACGTCAAACAGATGCTGAAGGTGTACGCGGGACCGACGCATCCGCATGCGGCGCAGCAGCCGCAGCCGTTCCCGCTCGGGGAGGCGAAATGACGGTGACGCCGGAGCTGCGCTGGCACGCGGTGGGACGCCGCAAGGAGAGCGTCGCGCGCGTGTACCTCACGCCCGGATCGGGAAAGTGGAACATCAACGGCCGGACGCTGGGAGATTTTTTCCCGCGCGCGTCGCTGGTGTCGCACATCCAGCAGCCCTTCACGGCGACCGACACGCTGGGCGCCTTTGACGTGAAGGGGATCTGCCGCGGCGGCGGTGTGACGGGGCAGGCGGGAGCGATGCGCATGGGAATCGCGCGGGCGCTCTGCCTCGCTGACGAGCGGCACCGCAAGAAGTTGCGCGAGCAAGGGCTGTTGACGCGCGACCCACGGGCCGTCGAACGGAAGAAGCCGGGTCGGGCGGGAGCACGGAAGCGGTTCCAGTTCAGCAAGCGGTAGCGTTGTCGGTAATCGGTTGTCGGTCATCGGTAGTTACCGATAACAGATGACCGAGAACGCAATACGAACACACACGTCGCCCGATTCCAGGCTGGGTCCCTGCATCGCAGGGTAGCCTCGAAAACGACGGCGGCGGCGGACCAAAACCCAGGAAAGGAAGTGCATGGCGCAGCCTCAGTTGCAGGAACTGCTGGAAGCCGGGGTCCATTTCGGACATCAAACGCGTCGCTGGAATCCGAAGATGCGGCGGTTCATCTTCGCCGAGCGCTCCGGCATATACATCATCGATCTCCAGAAGACCCTGCGGCAGATCCAGGAGGCGCAGGACAAGCTGCGTGAGGTTGTGCTGAAGGGCGACGGCGTGCTGTTCGTCTGCACCAAGAAGCAGCTCAAGCTGATCATCCAGGCCGAAGCGCAGCGCGCCGGCGGCTTCTGGGTCACCGAGCGCTGGCTGGGCGGCACACTGACGAACTTCCAGACGATCAAGCGGCAGATCAAGCGGTTGAAGGAGTTGGAGCAGGGAGCGGCCGAGGGGGAGTTCGAGCACTACACGAAGAAGGAGCAGCTGCTGCTCGATCGCGAGCGCGTGAAGCTCGACAAGAACCTCTCGGGGATCAAGCAGATGGGCCGGCTGCCGGGCGCGCTCTTCGTGGTCGATGCCAAGAAGGAGCGCATCGCCGTGGCCGAGGCGAACAAGCTCGGGATTCCGGTAGTGGCGATCGTCGACACCAACGCTGATCCTGATCTGATCACCGTGCCGATCCCCGGGAACGACGACGCGATCCGGGCGGTGTCGCTCCTGACGGCGGCGATCGCCGACGTCATCGCCGAAGCGCGTCGTATGCAGCCGCTGCGGGAGCCGTCGGATGATGCGGAGGCGGTGACCTACTCCACCGAGACGGGAGTCGAAACGGAGGCGGAAGGCGATCGCAAGAAGCGGCCGGCGGCGCGGCGCAAGCGGCGTCCCAAGCCGGAAGCGATCGCGGCGCGTCTCAAGGCAGAGGACACGCCGGCTGCGGCGGAGCCGGCCACCGGGAGCGAGCCCTAACCAGACCGGAAAGGGAGCCGCCCGGCCAGCGATCAACAGCCGCCGCCCTGCGAGCCAAGAGCCTCGCAAGGGCGGCGTTCTTATGAGGAGTGACGAAAGGTGACGACCGTGAAAGAAATTCCCGCGAAGTTGGTTGCCGAGCTCAGGGCCAAGACGGGCGCCGGTATGATGGACTGCAAGAAGGCACTCGAGGAAGCCGCTGGCGACATGGCGAAAGCGGAGGACATCCTGCGCGTCAAGTACGCGGGGAAGGCCGAGAAGCGCGCCGCGAAGACGGCCGGCGAGGGCCTGATCGAATCGTATGTCCACTTCAACGGCGGGATCGGCGTGCTCGTGGAGCTGAACTGCGAGACCGACTTCGTCGCGCGGACCGACGACTTCAAGGCACTGGCGAAGGACATCGCGCTTCAGATCGCCTCGGCGAGGCCTATCGCGGTGCACGTCGAGGACCTCCCGGCCGACGTCGTCGAGCGGGAGCGCCGCATCTACGAGGCGCAGATGGCCGAGCAGAAGAAGCCGGAGAACATCCGGGGCAAGATCATCGACGGCATGCTGCGGAAGTATTACGAGGAAAACGTCCTGCTGGAGCAGAAGTTCATCAAGGACGACAAGCAGACCGTCGGGGACCTGGTGCGCGCGCTCGCCGCGAAGACCGGGGAAAAGGTCGACGTCCGCCGCTTCGCCCGCTTCCAGCTCGGGGGCGATTAGTGGCACTGGTCTACCCGCGGGCGCTTCTCAAGATCTCCGGGGAGGCGCTCGCGGGGACGCTCTCATCCGGCATCGACTTCGGGGTCGTCGACCAGCTCGCCGACGAGTTGAAGCAGGTGGCGGCAACGGGCGTGCAGCTCGGCCTCGTCGTCGGCGGCGGCAATATCGTGCGCGGCGCCACCGCGAGCGACAAGGGGATGGACCGCGTCTCGGCGGATTACATGGGCATGCTCGCCACCGTGATCAACGCGCTGGCGCTGCAGGATATTCTTGAGAAGAAGGGACTCGACACTCGCGTGATGAGCGCCATTCGGATGGAGGAGCTGGCCGAGCCCTACATCCGGCGGCGCGCCGTGCGCCACCTCGAGAAGGGGCGCATCGTGATCTTCGCGGGAGGGACGGGGAATCCGTATTTTTCGACCGATACGGCGGCGGTGCTGCGAGCCCTGGAAATGGAGTCCCGCGTGATTCTGAAGGCGACGAACGTCGACGGCATTTACACGGCGGATCCGAAGAAGGACCCGAAGGCCAAGTTCATCGCGGAGCTGACCTTCCAGCAAGCGCTGGTCAAGGGCTACGCCGTGATGGATGCCAACGCCTTTGGGCTGTGCAAGGAAAACCGGTTGCCCATCGTGGTGTTCAACATCAACCAGCCCGGCGCGACGGCCAGAGTGCTGGCCGGGGAGCGCGTCGGCACCATCGTCCAATGACGCTCGCGGATCATCTCAAGCAGGCTCGGGCTGCGATGGACAAGGCCGTGGACGCCGTGCGCCGGGAGTTCTCGACCGTGCGGACAGGCAAAGCGACCACCTCCCTGCTCGACCTCGTGCGGGTCGAAGCTTACGGCAACGAAATGCCGTTGAACCAGGTCGCCAGCGTCGCGGCCCCGGAGCCGAAGCTGCTCACGGTGCAGCCGTGGGACAAGTCGCTGCTCAAAGCCGTCGAAAAAGCGATCCAGGCCTCCGATCTGGGGCTCAATCCCGCCAACGACGGCAACATCATCCGCATTCCGCTGCCGCCGCTCACCGAGGAGCGTCGCAAGGAGCTGGTGAAGGTCATTCACAAGTTCGCCGAAGAGGGGCGCGTGGCGATCCGGCACGCCCGCACCGAGGCGATCGGGCGGATCAAGAAGGCGGAGCACGTGTCCGAGGACGAGAAGAAACACAGCGAAAAGGACGTCCAGAAGCTGCACGACGATCATCTCAAGCTGGTGGAAGAGGCGGTGAAGGGGAAAGAGGCCGAGATCATGGAAGTCTGATGGCCGACGATCTGCTGTCGCAAATCCGGCTGAACGGCGCCGTGCCGCGGCATGTCGCCATCATCATGGACGGGAACGGACGTTGGGCGCGAGGACGGCACCTGCCGCGCACGCTGGGGCACCGCGCCGGCATGAAGGCGGTGCGCGAGGCGCTCGAGGGCGCCATCGAAGTCGGGCTCGACGTGCTCACCCTGTTTGCCTTCTCCGAAGAGAACTGGAAGCGCCCGGCGAGCGAGATCTCCGCGCTGATGGATCTGCTCGAGGAGTACGTCGGCAGGGAAATCGCCGAGCTCGTGGGCCAGGGGGTCAAGGTCTCGGTGCTGGGCGACAAGACCCGGCTCTCGGACTCGGGGCGGGCAGCGGTGGAGCGCGTGGAGGGGGAAACGCGGAACGGCACGCGGCTCGCGGTGAATCTCTGCATCTCGTATTCGTCGCGGGCGGAAATCGCCCGCGCCGCCCGCCTCCTCGCCGAAGAGGTGCTGCGCGGGACGCGCACCCTCGAGGGCATCGACGAGCAGGCCCTCGCCGCCCACCTCTACACGGCGCCGTGGGGCGACCCCGATCTCCTGATCCGCACCTCGGGGGAGCAGCGCATTTCGAATTTCCTGCTGTGGCAGCTCGCCTACACGGAGCTGTATCTCACGCCGGTGCTGTGGCCCGATTTCACGCGGCGAACGCTGTTCGAAGCGATTCTCGATTACCAGCGCCGCGAGCGGCGTTTCGGCGCCGTGCCGGCGCGATGACCCGCAATCTCGCGCAGCGCATCGCATTCGCCGTGGTGGCGATCCCCCTGGCCGTCGGGCTCGTCTGGTGGGGCGGCTGGCCGCTCGCCGGCGCCCTGGGGCTGCTCGGCGTGCTGGGCGCGCGCGAGGTATACGGCCTCGCGCGCCGTCAGGGGATCGATCCGCTCGACGGGATGGGCCTCGCCGCGGCGGCGGTGATTCCCCTCGCGACCTACTGGGTGAAGGGGTCCGAAACCCGCTGGGCCGAGCCGGCGATTTTCGCCGCAGCCCTGTGGCTCCTCGCGCTGCTCGTGGCGGCCATGTGGCGCGGCCCCGAACGGCGGCCCCTGCCGGTGGTATCGGTGACCGTATTCGGGGCCCTGTACGCCTCCGCGCTGCCGTCATTCCTCATTGCGATCCGTCACGGCGCCAACGCCGGAGTGAAGAGCTGGCCGCTCGCGGTGCTGGTGCTCCTGCCGCTCGCGCTCACCTGGATTTGCGATACCGCGGCGATGGCGGCGGGGAGCGCCATCGGCGGTCCCAAGCTCGCGCCGCTGCTGTCGCCCAATAAGACATGGGCGGGGGCGATCGGCGGCTTCAGCGCCGCGGTGGCGGCGGCGGTGCTGTTGGGTGGTTGGGTGCTGCCGCGCGTCGGCCTGACGCTCTCTGCCGGCCGGCTGGTTTTGGTGGGAGCGACCGTCGGTCTGGTCGCTCAGGTGGGCGACGTGGCCGAATCGCTGTTCAAGCGCGAAGCGCAGGTGAAGGATTCGTCCAACCTGATCCCGGGTCATGGGGGCGTACTCGACCGTCTCGACTCGCTCTACTTCGTGCTCCCCGTGTCGGCCGGATTGTTCCGGTTGTTCGGCCTCGTGTGAGCATCGGCGTCGCAGTCCTCGGCTCGACGGGATCGATCGGCCGGTCCACGCTGGCGGTGCTGGAGCGCCATCGGGACCGGTTCACGGTCGTCGCCCTGACGGCGCACTCCAACGCCGCGCTGCTGCAGGCACAGGCGAACACGTGGCGGCCGGTGTATGTGGGGATGGTCAACGGCGCCGCGCAGCGCGGACCGGTGGCGGGCCATGGGCCCGGCTGCCTCGTGGAGGCGGCGACGCATCCCGACGTGGCGATCGTCGTGAACGGCATCGTCGGAGCCGCCGGCCTCGAGGCAACGCTCGCGGCGCTCCGGGCCGGGAAGCGGGTGGCGCTCGCCAACAAGGAAACGCTCGTCATGGCGGGTGAGCTGGTCACTGCCGCCGCCCGGGCCGGCGGCGGCGAGATCGTCCCCGTCGATTCGGAGCACAGCGCGGTATTGCAGTGCCTCGCGGGAAGGAGCACCGCGGATGTCGCGCGCCTCGTGCTGACCGCCTCGGGTGGACCGTTCCGCACCTGGGAGCCCGAACGGATCGCGCGTGCGAGCGTGACGGAGGCGTTGCAGCACCCGACGTGGAAGATGGGCCGCAAGATCACCGTCGACTCGGCGACGCTGGTGAACAAGGCGCTCGAGGTGATCGAAGCGCACTTCCTGTTCGGACTCGGCTTCCCCCAGGTGGACGTGGTGGTGCACCCGCAGTCGGTGGTGCACGCGTTCGTGGAGCTGGTCGACGGCTCGGTGCTGGCGCAGCTTGGATTCCCGAATATGGAGCTTCCGATTCTTTACGCATTGACGCATCCCCAGCGCGTGGCCGACACCGGTCCGCGGCGGTTCGACGCCCTGGCCGCCGGCGCGCTGACGTTCGAGCCGGTGGTGGCCGAGCGCTTTCC
>DASSIL010000129.1:0-4074 GCA_035691925.1 Gemmatimonadales bacterium | reverse complement strand
GCGACTTCGTCGCGCGGCACCAGCGGGTTCGACGCGGCCGTCACCGTGACGCCGCTCACCACCACCGCCGACGGCGACAGCTTCACGTTCTGCGTGATCGTCTGTCCACCGAGGATGCGCACGTTCTGGACTTCCGTCGGTGCGTATCCGATGAACTGCGCCCGCAGGGTGTAGCTCCCGACCGGCACGTTGTTGATGAAGTAGTAGCCCTTGGCGTCGCTGACGGAACCGAACGACGTTCCGACCACGATCACCTGGGCGTTGGCGAGCGGACCGCCCGCCTGATCCGTCACCGTACCCTCGAGCTTCCCTGTGGTCTGCTGTGCCGCCGCCGGCGCGACCGCGAATAACACGATCGCCAGCGCGACACCGTAGCCCAGGAATCGACCGAGGACGTTGCGCACACGATGCGTCATGGACACATCCTCCCATGGCATGATTGCAGGGGTATCACAGACTGCGGACGGAAAAGCTGATGACGACACGTCACCTCCCTCCCGGTGAGTGCTCAACGCTTCTCGAACTGCGTGGATTGTTCCTGCGAGAAAGCTGCCCCGCTTCAGAGGACTGTCAAGGACCTGTCACGTCAGCGCGAAGACCACTTGTCCCCCGAAGTGGACAACAAAACGGCGACGTGCATGGCGACGGTTTGCGTCGCGCGCAAGACCCGTCTTCCGCTCCGACGAATGGCGACGATCACACGACGAACAGGTCGTGTTGCGGGACGGATGGCGTCACTTCCGGACCCGCGGCATCGAGGTACACGTTGATTTCGCTCCGCACTCCGAAGCGTCCCGTCAGATACACGCCGGGCTCCACGGAAAACCCGATGCCGGGTTGCAACGCTCGCGTGTCCGCGGTCTCGAAGTTGTCGATGTGCGGACCCGAGCCGTGCAGCTCGCGGTCGATCGAATGCCCGGTGCGGTGCACGAACCACTCGCCGTATCCGGCCCTGGTGATGACCGCCCGGCACGCATCGTCGATCTCCGCGCCGGTCACGCCCCGACCTGCGCCGTCGTTCCCCATCTGTCCCCAGCGGCGTTGCAGCGTGGCCACGGCCGCGTCGCGCGCATCGCGCACCACCGCCCACACCTTCGCCACCTCGGGATCGACCGCCCCACCCGCTCCGCCGGAAAACGCCATCCACGTCTGATCCGCGAACACCGTCCCGCGGCCGGGCGGTGGTCCCGCCCACAGGTCGAGCAACAGCACCTCGCCCGGCACGAGCCGCCGGTCGGCGCCGGGCTGCGGCTCGTAATGCGGATTGGCGGCATTCGGACCGAACGCGGCGATCGGCGGATGGTCGGTCACCACCCCGGCGCGGTCGAACCCTGCGAGCACGTGCTGCTGCAGCGTCGTCTCGCGCACCTCCTGTCCCCGCCCGAGCTCGGCGCCAGCCCACGCGAGCGACTCGCGCGCGACGGCGGCGATCGCCTCCGCCGCCAGGCGGTGGCCGGCGAGCTCCGCCGCCGACCAGCGCGCCGCGAACTGCGTCACGAGCGGCGCCGACGAGACGATGCGCGCACCGAACGACTCGAGCAGCTGCACCACGCCGTGCGGCACGCGATCGAGATACGGCACGGCATCCTCGGGCGATACTTCGAGCGCGAGGGTGCGGCCCTGCACCAGCGGTCGCAGCGCGGCGTGCAGCTCCTTCCACGCCGCGTACGGTCGCACTTCTCCCGGAAAGCCGTCAAAGCTCCCCAGCTCGATCTTGTGGGCCACCGCCACCGGCGTCCCCGCGCGCGGCAGCAGCACGAAGTAGCGGCGCGTGCCCATGCCATGCACGTCGAGCACCCGCGCGGCGATCGGGTTGACGGCGCGGAAATCGAACAGCAGCCACCCGTCGGCGTCCATCGCCGCGAGCGCGGCGCGCAGTCCCGGGAAATCGAATCCGGCGAGCGGCGGCATCAGCGGTGTCGCAGATCGGAGGGCGCGGCGCGCCACTCGCAGCGCGCCCCACCCTTCGCCCGGCAGGAGGTGTGCAGCATCGCTCCTTCGAACCCGGCGAACAGTCGCAGCAGCTCGGAGAACGCGGCGGCGTAGAGGCCGCACGCCGAGCCGTCGGGCGTCGCGCGAATCGCCAGACCGTCGCCCACGCGCGCGACCGGCATCCGCTGCTCCCGCACCAGATCGCCCTCCAGCACGATGCGCGCCTGGCGGCGGGCCGCGGCGTACCCCGCGCTCTTCGGCGCGATCGCCGCCGCCACCCGCGCCGGGGCCGATGCGCGCCGCAGCGCGCGGCGTGCCACGCGGCGGCCTGCGTCGGCGAACACCAGATCGGCGTCGGCGCGCCGGCCCACCAGCCGGAGCAGCGCCTCGACGTGCTCGCTCGCCACCCGCGCGTCGCGGCGCACCAGCGCCTCGTATTCGGCGAGCTGGGTCGTCACGGTCGCCGACAACCCGAAGCGCTTGGACAGGAGCTCGTCGGCGAATTCGCCCAGGCCGTCCTCCACGGGGGTGTCCAGATTGCGGATGGCCTCGAGCACCGCGAGCGGCACGATGCTGTGGATCACGGCGCGCATTCTAGCACCCCATTGCGCAACAAGGGAGGCCACGACAGCCTTCAGCCACCATGGCGTCCCCGCCCACGCCCCCGCCGCCTCCGCCGCCACCATCGCCCCCCTCCCCCCCGGCGCCCGAAGAGCGCCGTGCCGGGTTCGAGAAGGAGGCGCTGGTCCACCTCGACGCCCTGTACCGCGTGGCGCTACGCCTCTCGGGAAACGCCTCCGATGCCGAGGACCTGGTGCAGGAGACGATGCTCCGGGCCTACCGCTCCTGGGAGCGCTACACTCCGGGCACCAACGCCAAAGGGTGGCTCCTGACCATCCTGCGCCACCTCTTTATTAATGAATACCGCCGCAGGAGCCGGCACCCCGAAACGGTCGACGTGGACACAATCGAGCCGTTCGCGTTGTTTCAGGAGGTACAGGAGGAGGATCCCCAGGGCGCGTTTTTCGACCGGATCGTCGACGACGAGGTGCTGCGGGCGGTCGACCAGCTTCCGGAGGCGTTCCGTGAGGCGGTGACCCTCTCCGACGTCGAAGGGCTGTCGTACGAAGAAGTGGCGAAAGTGCTCGACGTGCCGGTGGGCACTGTGAAGTCGCGGCTGTATCGCGGGCGCCGCCAGTTACAGGCGAAACTGTACGAGTACGCCGTCAGCATGGGCTACATCAAGGGGCAAAGCCGGAAATGAGATGCCGTGAGTGCGTGGAGCACTTGTACGAGTACCTCGATCGCGAGGTCACCCCGGACCTCGAGGCCGAGATCCGCGCGCATATCCAGAAGTGCCCCCCCTGCAGCGAGCACTTCGACTTCGAAACCCTGTTTCTCAAGTTCGTGCGCGTGCGCTGCCGGGCGCAGGGCGCACCCGCCGCGCTGCGGCGCCGCATCCTGGAGCAGCTCCTCGAAGAGTGACCTGGCTCACACCGGGCGGTGTGGCCGCCGCCCTCATCGTGGGGGTGGCCGTGTGGTGGGGGTTGGGGTGGGCCGGACTCGTCCCGCTCTTCGCTTTCCTTCTTAGTGGCAGTGTGCTCACCCGCCTCGCAACCGGCCGCGGCGCCGCCCGGACGGCCCGCCAGGTACTCGCCAACGGTGGTGTCACGGCCCTCGCAGCGGTCCTGGGGAGCTGGCCCGCAGGCGTAGGCGCTCTCGCGGCCGCCGCGGCCGACACCTGGGCGACCGAGATCGGAGCCTTTTCGCCCACCGATCCGCACGACATCGTCACCGGAGCGCCGGTCCCGCGCGGTCGCTCGGGGGGTATCACGCCGCTCGGGACGTTGGGGGGTGTCCTGGGCGCAATCGCGATCGCCGGCCTCGCCGCAGTGGTCGCACCGCGCCCCCGCTTTGGAATCGCCGCCGCGATGCTCGGGGCCGCCGCGGGAATCCTGGGAATGCTGAGCGATTCCTGGCTCGGCGCGACGCTCCAGGGACACTACACCTGTCCCGTCTGCCGCGCGGTGACCGAGCGGCCCGGAACCTGTCATGCGCCGCTCGCGCTCACGCGGGGAGTCCCGTGGCTGGACAACGACGCCGTCAACCTCGCGGGCTCGTCGGTCGGCGCGATCGTGGCCG
>DASSIL010000128.1:0-5000 GCA_035691925.1 Gemmatimonadales bacterium | reverse complement strand
CTGCTCGACGTACTGGGGAGCGGCGTGCTGGGAGTTCGCATCAGCGGCACGTCGCTGCCGCCGTTCATTGGAATTCCGGTGCTGGCGGCGGGACTGTGCCTGGTATCACTCGGCGTGATGACGGTAGCGAGGAGAGTGCCGCTGCTCGGGCGACTGGTCGGAGCATGAATGTAGGAGACGGCAGGGGACGGTAGGGGTCGGTACGGGTAAACCCCTGCCGTCTCCTACAGTCTCCTGCCGTCCCCTACCGTCTAGTTCGACGCAACTTCCTCCGGCAGCACCGGCGGAATCACGAACGTCGCAACCACCCCACCGTGATCCGACGGCCACAACCCCCCCGGTGTGCGATCCGCCGCGGCGGCACCCACCACGTCGCGCCCGATCACCTGCGTTTGGAACGGCATGTTGCGCGTGAAGATGAAATCGATCCGCTGATTGAACGACGGCGCCGGGTTGGTGAGCGTCTCACTCTGGCAACAGGTCAATCCCGCGGGTGTGAGTCCCGGTCGCAGCCAGCTGTCGGCGAAGCCCGCCCCCGTGATCATGCCGTACGAGGGCGTGGCGCGCGTCGGATCCTGTCCGTACACATCCGAGTTGAAGTCCCCGGAGAGAATCACCGGCTGCGACTCGTTCTGCAGCAATGCCAGGAGCTCCTGTGCCTGTCCCAGCTGGACGGGGAGCGCGTCCTGGGTCTCGAGGTGGGTGTCGATGAAGCGGATGGTGCGGCCGCTGACCGTGACCTCGACCGAGCTCCACCCCTCGTATACGCCCGTCTGCGCCCCGCCGATCGACACCGGAATGAACGCGGCGTACGTGGCGTGCTGCGGATTGGCGAACGTCACGTCGGACCGCACCAGGACGGCGTCGCGGTCGGTGAGGCGGACGTCGTCGAACGTCGGGATCCCGGTCGCCGGGTCGACTCCGGTGATCACCGGCAGCTCGACGTCGGTCGTCGAGTCCGCGGCCGCGACGCTGTAATGCAATCCGCGCGCTGCCAGGGAGTCGGCGAGCAGCCCGAGGAAGTCGTAGACTACCTGGGTCGCCGGCTGCGACCCTCCGAACGCCAGGTCGCCGGGGTGCTGCAGGCGGTAGATCGCCGCCTCCTCGACGCCCACGAGATGCGGGCGCCGCGCCGCGATCGCCCGGGCCAGCGCGCCTGCGCGCGCGGGGAAGTCGGTCTGCTGGGCGAGCGCCCAGACTGCAGCAGCGACGAACGGGACCTGGTCGGCCGGAGCGGTCAGGAGCGGCGTCGGGTCGGTGCCGTAGTAGACATTCCAGGTCAAGACCGTGAGGCCAGGTGGGCTTGCTTGGCCGGCCGGCGGGCCGTCGACGGGCTTGAGCTGGTTGGCGGAAATGCTCGACGGGTCCCGATCAGCGCACCCGATCGCGAGCAGTGCCGTGGCGAGCAAGAGGGGGCTGCGCACAACGTCCTCCGGTGAGAGTGGTCGGAGGACGATGCGACGGGCCGGTCAAGATTCGATCAAGCGCCCGGCGGCGGTGGCGGCCCGGCCTGGTCGCGGAACCGCCTGCGCTGGCCCGGCAGCACGAGATCGCGGTCGACCACTTTCCGGACGATGCCGGCGACGAACGTGTATCCCCGGCCCTCGACCGTGAGCCAGCGCCCCCATTCCAGCTCGTCGAGCGCGGCGATGACGACGGAGATCTCGAGCCCGGTCGCCAGCACCAGGCGGTCCGCCGGGACGCGATCCTCGAGCACCGCGGCGGCCTGCAACACCAGCTGCGCCGGCTTCGACAGACGCCGAAACCCCACCCGAATCGCGCCCGTCACCGCCTCCGGCAAGCCGCCCGGGAACGTGTCGTCGAGTGTCCGCAGCGGGGACGGCCAGGCGCCATCGATGCGCTGCAGATCGAGGCCGTCCGCCACGGCACTCAACAGCTCGATCACGAGCAACGGCAAACCCGCCGAGTCCCGTTCGACGCGATGCGCCAGCCGCTCGAGACTCTGCTCGTTGTACGAGGGCAGTGCCCACCGCGCAAGCTCGAGGATATCGGCAAAGTCGAGGGGGCTCAGTCGCGAGACGACCCCGTCGAGATCCCGGCCCACACGGGCACGCAGCTGCTCGATCTCGGGGCGTGTCGCCTGCGCAGCGACCATCAGCAGCGCGAACAGCGGGGTGTTGGCCAGGTCGCGCAGCGCAGCTTCGATCGCCAGCAGGGAATCACGATCCAGCATCACCGCGTCGTCTACGATGAGAACGACGGGCTGCTCCTGCACGACCGCCCGCAGCACCTCGATCATGGCACGTGCAGCCTCGGTCTCGGGGACCGCCAGCCGCAGCGCCGGAAAGCGATCGGCCCATTCCACGGTCCGCTGTGCGAACCAGGCGAGTGCCGCGGCGGGTGCGCTCGCCAGACCCGCCGCCTCCAGCAACCCACCCCGGGCCAGGCCGAGGACACCGCTCCACGGCGTGTCCAGGTCGCTCTCGACGGCCCGGATGACGGCCGTCACCGCGCCCTCGAGGCGCATGCGCGCCGCCAGCTCGTCTCCCAACCGCGTCTTCCCCGTTCCGGGATCGCCGACGAGCACCGCGACTCCGGCTGTCGGCGCGCGGCGCGTCCGCTGCCAGACCTGCATGATCTCGTCCAGCTGCTCCGAACGGTGCACCAGCGGGGCGCGGCGCCGCGGCGAATCCTGCACGGCGGTGGGCAGAACCGGGGCCCCGCGCTCGCGCCGGATGCGTTCGGCCAGGGCGACCGCTGCGGCACTCGGCTTCGCTCCCAGCTCCTGCTGCAGCAGCCTGACGAAGGCCTCGTACTCTCCCAGCGCGCCGGTGCGATCGCCCTCGAGCGTCAGCGCGCGCATCAACAACAGGACCGCGGGTTCGGACAACCGGTCGAGCCGGCGCGCGTGCTGCGCCGCGGAGATCGCCGCCAGCGTGTCACCGGCCTGCAGATCCTGCTCGCCCACATGGATTCGCACGTCCAGCATGCGACGATTCCAGATGCGCCGCTCGGTCCCGAGCCAGTCCTCGTAGGCCGAGACGTCGCTGCCGAAGCCATCGAGGAAGCCCGCGGTCTCCGGGAGCAGGTCGTTGGCCTCCCGCCACATCCCGGCCTTGATGAGCGCCTCGAGCTGGTCGATGTCGAGCCCGACGACGGCCGGCTCGATCCAGAACTGCGTGCCCTCGCTCATGATGACACCCGGGCCGAGGCAGCCGCGCAGCGTGCTGATGGCCACGGTGACCGAGCGGCGCGCCCGATCCTGCGCCTTGTTCGGCCACAGGACGCCGATGAGCTGATCCTGGCTGCGGCCTTTCCGGCCGGCGCAGACCAGGTAGAGAAAGAGCGTGAGATTCTTGTGCCGCGTGAGCAGCCGCGGAGCATCCACTCCATCGACCCGGACGGCGGGCGGGCCAAGCAGGCGGACCTCGATCACGAGCCTCCATGCTACCGGGCCCCCTCCGGTGCGGCTAGTGCAGTCGTTTGACCAGCACTTAACACCCTTCCCCTAGACTCGGTGCGTCACCTTCACGAGACGCGCCATGACCGGACCAGCCGACACTGCAATCGCACGCCGTGAGGCGCTGCGCCGTCTCGGTGTCGTGACGGCGGGGCTGGCGACGGCCTGCACGCCGTTGCGCGTCGTGTTGCACGACTATCCCAGTGCCTTCGATGCGTGGGAGGCCACGGAGCGAGTGCTGCGCGCCTTCGTGCTCACGGTGATTCCGGAGGCCGACGCGCGCGATCCGAACCTCGCACGGGCCTTTAGCGACTCCGACCTGCGGTTCGCGCCCTATCGGGGGTTCTTCGTCTCCGATCTGTGTCGGCGATCCGCCGCCCGCACGGGCGACGCCGCATTCGATCGTCTGAGCCAGGCCGATCGTGTGGCGGTGGTGCAGGAAGGACTCGCTGCGGACGCCACGACTGCGCGTCTCTACAGCGGCGCGATTCTCGTGACGCAGGCGAGCTATTACGCCGGCATCTACGACGACGCCCACGGCTGCCCGTTGATCGACTTCGAGGGTGCCTACCGGTTCCGCGGCCTGGCCGCGCTCACCTACCCCGACCCCGACCGCTTCCTGTCCTGGTCCCTGACACCGGACGGGAATTGCGCGTGAGGAGGATCCCATGGGCGTCATCCACACCGATGTCCTCGTAATCGGGACCGGCTTCGGAGCCGCCGCGCCCGCGCTGCGGCTGGCGCAAGCGGGGCTGCGGGTCATCATGCTCGAGAAGGGGCCGCACATCAGCCCCTTCAAGGATTTCCGCCAGACCCAGGATCCGAAGTACATCCTGCGCTACATCAGGGGGCTGTCGGGGGATCATCTCAACTTCACGTATGCCGAGGGACTGGGTGGCGGCTCCGGCTTCTATGAGATGGTGTCGCTGCGCGCACCCTCGCTGGTGTTTCAACAGCGGGATGAGGATGGGCGGCTGCTCTGGCCCGCCGCAGTGGACCGCGCAGCCCTCGACCCCTACTACGACATCGCCGAGCGCATGCTGAAGGTGGAGCAGATCGGCGAGCACGAGGTCCCCAAGTCAGGACTCGTGTTCTCGATGCTGATGAAGAATCTGGGGTACAGCTGTGACCGGGCACGGTATGCGGTGCAGCACTGTCTCGGCAGCGGCTTCTGCACGACCGGGTGCATTTACGGGAGCAAGCAATCGCTGCATCTGAACTATCTGCCCCGGGCGGTGTCCGCGGGAGCGAAGGTGGAATGCGGCGTCGAGGCGCTGTCGATTCACCCGCTCGCCGATCCCCGCGGCACGGAGCGACACCGCAATCTCGCCCACCTGGACGAGCGCTACGAAGTCCTGGCGCGGCGGGCCAACGGAGCCACGGCACGCTACCGGGCCAAGATCGTGGTGCTCGGCGGGGGGACGGTGGGCACCGCGCGGTTGTTGCTGGCGTCGCGGCCGTTCCTGGCGCTGCTCTCGGACCATGTCGGCCGGCACATCGCGATGAACGGCAGCGTCAAGGCGGCGGGCGTGCTGCCCGAGGGCGTCCCGGATGGCGACATGTTCACCGGGCGCTCGCA
>DASSIL010000127.1:0-2677 GCA_035691925.1 Gemmatimonadales bacterium | reverse complement strand
GAAGATGCGCAGGACGAGACGGAACATCCCGCGCAGCACGTCGCTCATCCCGGCAGCGCGACTCGCGCCGGGCGCGCTCCCTGCCAGGCGGCGTACGTCCAGATCGCGCCCGAGATCAGCACCGCCACCGGAAGTATCAGTACCGCCTGATCGAGCGAGCGCGCGTCAGAGATCGCTCCCACGATGGTGGGCGACGGCACGTCCCCGAGCACATGAATTGCGAAGATGCTGCCGGCCATCGCGGTCGCCCGCATGTCGGGAGAGACGACGCTCACGATGACCGAGTTGATCGGGCCGGTCGAGAGAAACAGCAGCGCGATCGAGCCGGTCATCGCGGTCCAATACACCGCCGGCGCCGCCGCGGTCAGCGCCACCACCGTCACCGGAACCGCGAGCAACGTCGCGACCCCGGACACCCAGAGATACGCCTGCCGCGTGTACCGCAGCAGCCGGTCGCCCAGCCACCCGCCCAACAGATTGCCGCCCAGCCCCGTGACCGCGAGCAACAGGCTGAATCGGAACGCCGCCGTGCCTTCGGGGATCCCGCGCACCCGCATCAGGAACTTGGGCATGAACACGACCATTGCCCCGAGCGCGAAGGTGTACGCCGCATACCCCAGCACGGTGAGCACGTAAGGACGGTTGCGCAGCAGCGCGATGAATGGCGCCAGCCGACCCCGCGGTCGCTCTTCCCGGGGCGCGGCAACTCCGGCTGCGTCGTCACGGATGCCGCGTGGCGGATCGTGCAGCGTCAGGGCGAGGCCGGCGAGCAGGAGACCAGGGGCGCCCGCGACGAAGAAGGCACTGCGCCAGCCGAAGTGGACGTCCATCTGGCCCGCGACGAGGTACCCCAGCGCCGCCCCCAGCGGAATCACCGCGTAGAAGACGCCGAACACGCGGCCGCGCGTGTCGGGTGGGTAGTAGTCGGCGAGCAGTCCGGGTGAGATGGTGCCGTAGGCCGCTTCGCCGATGCCGACCGCCGCACGCGCCACGAACAGGCTCACGAAGCCCCACGCGAGACCACCCAGCACGGTCGCAACACTCCAGATGGCGACGCCAACGGCGATGAGCCGCGTGCGCGAGCCGGTATCGCCCACGGTGCCGAAGAACGGAGCGGACGCCATGTAGACGACGATGAACCCGCTGCTCAAGATGCCGAACTGCGTATCGCTGATGTGCAGCGGCGAGTTGCGCAGCGTCTCGCCGAGAAACGGCAGGATGTAGCGATCGAGATAGTTGAACAGGTTGATGAGGGTCAGAATCACGAGCCCGGAACGGGCGGAGCGCGTTGCATCGAACGCGGCGGGGGTCATATGGTCGCGAGCGCCTCCCTGGTCTTGTGGTAGCCGGACTCATGGTAGCGCGCCAGCCGATCCACCGCGAACGTCGCCTCCCGCTCCGCGACGGCCCGCACCACGAGGAGCCGCGCGGCGTCCCGCGGCCACGCCGCGATCGCCGCTTCCACCTGCGCCGCCATCATGATGCGCTCGCTGTCGCCGTGTGCCCGCACGAGCGGCGGCGGCAGGAGCCGACTGGCCGTGGCCGGGGTTGGCGCTTCGTCGAACCCCGAGCCGACGTGTACCGCCACCACCAGATCAGCCGGAATTTGCCGGGCTGGCCCCAGCGGCAACACGGCGCGCAAGCCTCCATCACCAAGCCGGCGGCCGTCGATCACCGCGGGCGAGTAATACAGTGGAAGAGCGCATGACGCGTACAACACGCGATGCAGATCGACACTCCGATTGCCATTGCCTCCGAATACGACGAGCTCCCCCGAGTCCAGGTCCGTCGCCGTGACGAGCAACGGCGCCTTCAGCTCCTCGAACCGGTGCGCCGGGACGAGCCGGGCGATCAGTTCCTCGAGCGGACCCGCTTTCAGGAGGTGATCGGCGAAGAACCCCTTTATGAATGACGTCCAATCGAAGGCTACGATGGACTGCGAAGCGGGGTGCAGCAGCTGGTTGGTGAGGTCCTCGATCGTGGTGCCGCTCGCCAGCGCGGAGGCAATCACGGCTCCGAAGGAGGTTCCTACGTAGTGGGATGGCGTCAGACCAGCTTCCGCCAGCGCTTTGGCCGCGCCCACATGCGCCGCAGCCTTCGCGCCGCCACCGCTGAAGACTGCAACGACCTTGGTCATGATCGATCGGACGTCCGCAGGGACGCCGACTACTCTCCCTGTCCCTCGGCATAGCGCCGGTCCATCACTCTGGCGGCGCGCCGGCTGGCTGCTCGGTCGTAGCGCCGCCTCTCGTCGGCCGTTACCGGCACGATCGGGGGCACCTCCGCCGGGCGGCCGTTGTCGTCCAATGCGACGTAGGTGACGTAGCAGGAGTTGGTGTGACGCTTCTCGCCCGTCAGCACGTTTTCGGCAACGATCTTGACGCCTACTTCCATCGAGGTCCTTCCCGCAAAGTTGAGGCGCGCGAATGCAGTGACCAGTTCCCCGACGTGGATCGGCTCGCGGAAGTCGACCTTGTCCACTGATACCGTCACGCACTGCCGCCGCGCGTGCCGGATGGCGCACACCGCAGCGACACGGTCCACCAGCGCCAGGATCACGCCGCCGAACACGTTCCCCATGAGGTTCGCGTGTTGCGGCATCATCAATTCGGCCATCACCGCTTCAGATTCACTCGGAGCCCGGCCCTGCATCAGTAGTCCACCGGCCGGAGGTAGA
>DASSIL010000126.1:0-14822 GCA_035691925.1 Gemmatimonadales bacterium | reverse complement strand
TTCCACCAGAGTTACGTCGTCTACCTCGCCACTTTCTCCCGGCGACTGGCCCTGGCCTACTTCCGAACTGCGCTGGCGGCCTGCCGCGCCCGCGGGATTCACCCCAGCGTCCTGTTTCATCCGCTCGACTGGCTGGGTGGGGAGGAGGTTCCGGCGCTCCGCTTCTTTCCGGGCATGGCGCTGCGCGCGAGCAGGAAGGTCGCGCTGTTGCGCGACTCTCTGCGGCTGCTGCGCCAGTCCTTCACTCTCGAGAGCATGGGCGCGCAGGCGCTGCGGCTGAGCGGCAGCGGTGATCTCCCACAACGGGTTCTGCGGGTGCCTCGTGCCGCCTCGGCGTGGACCGGCGGCGTACCATCGAACTCGATTCCCTGGAACACAATTCTTGGACCAAGTGGAGGCAACACGTGATAGCGGCACGGCCGAACAAGGCCCTCGTCATCGGCGCCGTCGGCAACATCGGCGGGCCCTTGGTCCGTCATCTCAAGGAGGTCGGCTACGAGGTGCTCGAGACCGACATCCGCCCCGGACTTCGTGAGGGGTATCTCGTCGCGGACATCAACAACCCCCTCGACCTGCTCCCGGCCTTCGACTGGGGGCCGGACGTGGTGTTCCTGCTGGCCGGCACCGTCGGGCGCGGCGTCTGCGAGCAAGCGGGCGCCCTCGCGATCACGACGAACCTGAGTGGTCTCTCGAATGTCCTGACCCTCTGCCGGCGCTCGGGAAGCAGGTGTGTCTTCTTCTCGAGCTCGGAGGTTTATGGGCCAAACGACCATGCGATGGACGAAGCGACGAGTGTCCCCAGACCCAGCAATCGCTACGCGCTGTCGAAATGGCTCGGCGAACAGATCGTAGAGTACGAGGTGCGAGCGGGCCTGCTACAGGCCACCATCGTTCGATTGTTCACCATTTACGATGAGAATGAGGTAGCGGGCGATCACCGTTCAGCGATGATCCGGTTCGCATCGCACCTGGCACGGGGGGAGCCGATTGAGGTGCACCGGGGCAGCTCGCGCGGGTGGCTGCATGTCTCGGATGCGGTCCGAGCGATCGAGGCAGCCGGCCGGCTCGGGGAGCATGCGATAATCAACATCGGACATCCGGATTTGGTCCAGACTACCGAGCTGGCGGAAATGATCCGGAAGCGCCTTGGCGCCGAGCAGGCGCTGATTCGACTGCGGGAGCTCCCGGCGCAGATGACGCTGCTCAAGCGCCCTCGCCTCGAGCGTCAGTCTGCTCTCCTGGGATTCCGTCCCGCCGTCGCGCTGGAGCGGGGTGTCGGATGGGTGTGCGATCGACAGCAAGCCCTGCTCGCTACGGAGCACGTCGAGCTCAACGTGGTGGAGTCGCCACGGGCCGGCCAGGTATCGCTGGTGCGGTGACGCGCGCCTGTACGCCGGCCAGCCAGGCGCGAATCTTGGCGAGCGTACGCCAATAGACGTCCTCCATCAGCCAGTGCCCAAACTCGCCGTTGCGGCCGATGCTCAACAGCCCGTCGATCCCGGTCGATACGGCCAGCGCCTTGCGGGCCTCCTCGTTGGCCAGGGCGAAGACCGGGTAGGCCAGCGGCACACGCAAGACTCTGCCGCCGAGCGACCGCCGGCGGATACCCGGCACGATCGCCTCCAGATGCTCGAGGCACAGCGCCTCCAGCTCGTCATCCGCCGTGCCCCAGGAGGCGTCGCCGATCTCCGCCCCAATATCGACCGTGATCAGCGTTTTTCCGGGCGGGGCCAGCCAGGGCATCGATAGGGGCGCTTCGGTAACCCGGAAGAACGGGAACCGTGCCTGCGGGATCCACAGAACCACGTCGGGCAGGAGACCGCGACCTTCGAGTCGCAGGTTGACACAGATCATCGCGCGATAATGGAAGCGCGCCAACGGGGCCAGCGCCTCGCTGCCAAGGACCAGCCGCGGGAGGACGTGGACCGGCGCGGTGCTGACCACGGCGGCGACGGGCTGCTCGCGTCCGCCGGCCCGGACCGCCACGACGCGCCCGTCCTCCACCAGGATCTTCTCGACCGGGGTCTCCAGCCGGATCGCGTCACTCAGTGGATCCGCCAGATGCTGGCAGAGCAGCGACAGCCCGCCCTCCGGGTACACGTGCCAGACGTGGATGCCCTCCGGCTTCTCCCGCGAATAGCCGTTGGCGATCGCTCGACCGGTCAGCCGCCCCGCCGCCCGCAGCCAGAGGGTGCCGAGCAGGCCATGGTCCATCTTCTCGCCGACCGAGGGAGCCAGCGCCGCAGCCGGCATTCCGGACCATGCCTCCACCAGCGGGATCGCGACTTCGTCGGCCAGCGTCTGCCCGTACTGCGCCCGGAACCAGTCAGCGGCGCTGACCGGAGCCGGGGCGCCGCGCCACGCCGCAAACCGGGCTTTGAGGGCGGACGCCGCGAATCGCGGCACGGTCATCAGCCCGGTGGGGTAGCGTACCACCCTGCCGTTCAGCCAAACGCTCTCGCCGTAATAGCGGACATCCCGGCAACCGGCGGCAACACCGATCGCGGTGGCCAGACGGTTGGTGATGAAGTGCGCACCGGTATCGTAGCTGAAGCCGTCCGCGTCACGGTGGCTGCGCGCCAAGCCGGCGACCTGTTTGCCGGCCTCGTACACCACCACTGGGACGCCCTGGCGGCGGAACTCCGAGGCGGCAGCGAGACCGGCCAGACCCGCACCCAGGATCGCGACCGGAAGCTGTGGATCGCTGGTTACCGCCGTCTCGGGAACTGTGGCGGGCGCTCGCCCGGTGGTCGCGGTCACGACGTCGCCCTGACCCGGAGCCGGTACACATCGAAATACTGGAAGGCTCTGATCTCCTGAACATCGAAGGCCGCCCCGAATACGACGGTCGGCTCAGTCCCCCCCCACCAGTAGAACTTGCGATTGATTGCGACCACGACTTCCCCGGCTGGCTCGGACAGGGCGCGTACTTGCGACACAACCCCTGAGTCGGGCACCTCCGTCAGATCGATGGTCTCCGAATCCCCGTAGTACCGCATCAACTCGGCCTTGCCGAACAAGAGGATGGACGGGACGCCGGGCAGGCGAATCTGGTTGAGATACGCTGCGGCACTCCGGTAATCGTCTCTGCCGTACTGCGGTTGCGCATAGTAGTTGTACAAGCTCCACGCATTCGCACCAAGCAGAGCCACCGCCGTCACCACCGCTTGCCCGCGGAGCACCGCATGGGACGATCGGCTCAAGGCACTTAGGGTGAAGGAGACAACGAGCAGTGCCGGAGGGAATACAAAGTACGCATGACGCGGTTGCCAGTTCAGGTGCGTCACGGCGACGAAGGCCCCCGCACACCCGGCCGCGAGCACGATGGCGATTTCCAGGAGGACGCCGTTGGACCACTTCGGATCTCCGCTCGTCCGGAGCCGTCGCGCCATCAGCATGGCTGCCACGAGCGCACATCCGAGCAACACTGCAGACATCAACGCCGGGAGGTAGCCGGCAACATCGGAGAGTTTGTTCAGCCCGCGAAGCGTGGCCTGCGGCGGCCCGTACGTCAGCCCGAGCAGCTGGCCGAAGATCGTATACCCGAGATTCATCAGGACATTTTGCTGCAGATGCGTCACGCCGGCGGCGCCGGGTGACTCGGCGACCGGCGATGCCAGGTAGAACACCATCGCCGGTACGCTGGCGACTGCCGCCGGCCACCACACCGACCACCAGCGGCGACGGTCCGGCGCCACCGTCAAGTGGGCGACCGAGAGGGACAAGGTGCTGATGGCGAAGAGAATATTGCCGAAGAGGCCGACACCACTGATGACCGCCATCAGGGCTCGCCCGCCCGGAGTCTGATCCCGCCGCTCGAAGCGCAGGCACCGACCGAGCGCCCATACTTGCAGGGACACCAGCAGCAGCATGAGGCTGTAGGGTCGTGCCTCCTGGCTGTACCAGACCGCGAACGAACTGGCGGCCATCAACACGCCAGCCAGGATGGCGGTGCGCTTATCGAAGAGGGCCGCAGCGGCCGCCATCACGGCTATCACCGCCGCCACGCCACATAGGGCGGAGACGCTCCGCAATGCCAGCTCCGAGGTTCCCCAAGTCCGGACGACGCCATGCATGAAGAGCGGATAGAGGGGGCTGAAGCGCTCCGTGCCGTTGGAGGCGAGAATCAGACGCAGCGTCGCGGCGATCGATTGCGTATCCGAATGCAGCAGCGTGAACCCTTCGTCGATCCACAGACTCTGGCTCCCGATACGATAGAAGCGGAGCGCGGCAGCGCCCACGATCAGCAGGAGGCCGGTGAGAACGAAGACAGATCGCGACCGTCGTAGCGACCACCCGGCCGTCACGCGCTGTAGCGATTGCCCGTTCAGGGTGCCGTCGCCATCGCCGGGGACCGGCCGACGCACAGCTGCAACCGGACCGGTGCCGCCCCGCAGGCGCCCCGCTTGGCGAGGATGGCCTGTGCCGCTCGAAGACCGAGCATGAGATGCGAGAACTCGCTGATATGGTGCTGACCGTGCTCGACGTGGATTTTGGCGATGCCCGCGTATGGATCGAGGACATCATGACTCGACAGGAGGACGTCCGCGTCGCGCCGGGCGTCCTCGAGAAGCGACGGCGGAATCGAGGTGGTGAACGCTCCCGCGTCGTGATCGACGTAGTCTGGAATGTCGATCACCACGAACAGAATTCCGCGCGTGCGGCAGAACTGGCTCATGCGCGAGAGGAGCGCCGCCATGAGGGACCGCTCGTCCTGGTTCGGCGTTCCCTGTGGCTGCGTGTACTCATTCAACGAGTCATTGCGGACGCGGTGGATGTCTGCCCGCTTGAACCAGGTCCAGCCCGTATTGAAGGCCAGGCTGTACAGGTATGAATGCTCGCTCAGCCATCGCAACGGTGCGATGGCGTTGAGCACATCGAGCAGCTTCGCCGCGGGCGCATACACCGTCGACGTGACGGCCAGCGAGTCGTGGTCGAGTGCGAACAGCCCGGATCTCACGTTGTCGTCGAAGTCGTTCGCGTACAATCCGTACACCACGACATCGGGGTGGTAGTTGATCCCCTCGTTCTCGAGAAACGCGAGCGCTTCGGCGGTGCCGAAGCCGGAGACGCCCGCGTTGAGGACGTCGGCCGGGGCGCCGTGGAGGTTCAACCATTGCTCGATGACCGCGGAGAACGTGGAAGACTGCCGAACCTCGAACCCTTCGGTATTCGAGTCGCCCAGCGAAAGCACGCGCAACCGGCCCGGGGGCTTGGCGTACGGGACGTCGCGGTCGTTACGGAAGCCAGCGGCGTTCGTGACGAATCGCCAATGCCCGTCTCTGCTCGTGTGCCAGAACACCGTGTTGGGCCGGAGACGCCGAAGCGTATAGGCACCGTAGACAGCCTGCGAGTGGTATCGCGGATACAGCACCATCTGGTCGCCGAGGATCCACCGCACTGCGACTTCGCCGGCGCCCCCTGTTACGAGGACCGCCGCCAGCAATAGGAGGAGTCTCCCCGCCCACCCATCGAGTTGGCTGCCGGGAGTGGGGTCGTCTGACACGGCCGTCCCGGGGATCATGGAATCCGTTCAGCGGCTTGGTTCAGAAGATTGTGTAGATGAACGGAGCCAAGACCGACCCCTGCGCGAACACCAGCAGCGCGCCTACCAACACCATCATCACGATGATTGGCAGCAGCCACCACTTTTTCCGCACCCGCATGAAGGCCCAGACTTCGCGGGCCATGCTCGGATTCGTCATGGACACTCCCTTCAGAATTGGTGCTCCATATCCTCGGGTGCGCGCGCAGGAGTCCCGCGTGCCACCCACCGACTGTCGCCCGGAGACCGGGACTTCAACGGGCTGCTCCCGACCAGGCGCCGGACCACGCCGACGGGGGTGAGGACAACGAAGTACACAACCCCCATGAAGATCGGCGTCGTGACTTTTGAGATCCCCGTCGCCATGCCCATCCACACACGTCGTACCGGCACGAGCGCGCCGGGAAGCGCTACTCCGAGCAACAGGAGTACGGCGCCCGCAGCCCCGAGCACGAGCGCGAACGACGGCCGGCCGCGCCACCACTGCAGCGCGCCGAGCACGGAGAACGTGGCGCCCACGAGGAGGCCGAACCGCCTCGCCTCCCCACTGCTCAGTCCAGCTGGAATTCCTTCTGCCATACCCTGTCTTCCTTCCATTCGGGCTGGGCCGCCTTCGTCACCAGGAAAGGCCCCAGCACCAGGTAGTCGATCTGGGTGCGCATGAAGCATTGGAATGCATCGGCCGGGCTGCAGACGATCGGCTCGCCCCGCACATTGAACGAGGTGTTGACCAGAACCGGGCACCCGGTCAGGTCTTCGAACTCCTTGATCAGATCGTAATAGTCGGGGTTCGTCTCGCGATCGACGGTCTGGACCCGCGCCGAGTAGTCCATGTGCGTGACGGCTGGAATGTCGGAGCGCACCACATTGAGCCGGTCGATTCCCCACAAGTGCTTGTCCTCCGGCCTCGCCGGGATTTGGCGCTCGCGCTTGACCGGCGCCACCAGCAGCATGTAGGGCGACTCACCGTCGAGCTCGAAATAGTCGGCGACACGCTCGCGCAACACGCTGGGGGCGAAGGGGCGAAACCCTTCACGAAACTTGATCTTCAGGTTCATCTGGGCCTGCATGCGCGGGCTGCGAGGGTCGCCGAGAATGCTGCGGGCGCCGAGGGCGCGTGGGCCGAACTCCATGCGCCCATTGAACCAGCCGACGATCTTTTCGTCCGCCAGCAGCTCGGCGACGCGCTTGAGGAGGGCGTCCCGCTCGACACGCTCGTAGGTGGCCTCGGCCGCGGTCAGGAATTCCTCGATATCGACGTCGGAGAACGCGGGTCCCAGGTATGCCCCGTTCATCGCGTCTTTCCCGGGGCGCACCTGCCGGGGCTGCCCGTAGTAGCGGTGCCAGATCAGCTGGGCGACTCCCAGGGCGCCGCCCGCATCCCCGGCGGCCGGCTGGATCCAGATGCGCTCGAACGGCCCTTCTCGCAACAGGCGACCGTTGCCGACGCAGTTCAAGGCGACACCGCCGGCCAAACAGAGATTCGGCAACCCGGTCTCCCGATGGGCCGTTCGGGCCATGCGGAGCATGACCTCCTCACACACGACCTGAATCGAGCGCGCGAGGTCCATCTCCTTCTGGGTGAGGTTCGTCTCCGGCACGCGGGGTGGACCGCCGAAGCGCTCGTGGAAGGCCTCGCTGGTCATGGTCAGTCCCGCGAGGTAGTTGAAGTACTTCTGGTTCAGTGAGAACGAGCCGTCCTCATGCAGATCGATCAGCTCGCTGTAAATGAGGTCTACATACTTCGGCTCACCGTAGGGAGCGAGCCCCATCACCTTGTACTCGCCGGAATTCACCTTGAAGCCCGTGTAATAGGTGAACGCCGAGTACAGCAGGCCGAGCGAGTCCGGCCAGTGCATCTCCTGGAGGAGCGTGACGTCGTTCTGGCGGCCAATGCCGATTGAGGACGTTGCCCACTCCCCGACCCCATCCATCGTGAGGATCGCGGCTTCCTCGAAAGGGGATGGAAAGAAGGCGCTCGCAGCGTGGGACTCGTGGTGTTCCGCGTACAGCACCGGCCCTCGATACTCCGGCAGCGCGCCGCGAACCTGACGGTCGATGAACAGTTTTTCCTTGATCCAGAGCGGCCCCGCCTTCAGGAAGGACGTGAACCCGCGCGGCGCGACCGCCAGGTAGGTCTCCAGAATGCGCTCGAACTTGAGCAACGGCTTGTCGTAGAAACCGACCGCTTGCAGTTCACGCGCGCTGATTCCTTGCGCACGCAGGCAGTACGCGACCGCGTTCGCCGGAAAGTCCGCATCCCCCTTCTTGCGTGTGAAGCGCTCCTCCTGCGCCGCCGCAACGATCTCGCCATCGCGGAGCAAGCACGCCGCGCTGTCGTGGTAGAAGGCTGAAAGACCGAGGATGTACTGCGGCGTCATGCCGCAATCTCACCTGCCCGGAACCCGACTTCTATCCGCCGAGCCGCGACCCTTTGGATTGACGGGTTCAAATCGCATCTCAGCCTTGCGAACTAGATCCAATGAGCTACGTTGCGAAACGGCCTGAATCATTCCACGAGGCCGTTCGAACTGGTGGGGAGACAGCTCTCCTGATTGCTACGCTGAGTCCGACCAGCTGTCCCGGCTGCTTCCCGGCCATTCCGATAACGGCAAAGCCATCGAAAGGTGGCGGCGCAAAGCTCCGAGGCTTCGGTGACGCTCCTCATTGAGGACTCACCATGCCGGTCGAGCCGCCGAAGAAAGGTGCCTTATGCGGCCCATTCGCCGACTTTCCGCCTGCTTGATCCTCGGCGCGATCAGCGCCGCCTGTACCGACACCGCCACGCTGGCAGCCCCCGTTGCGGTAGCAGTGGTGCCACCGGTCGATACGCTCACGAAGATCGGTGACACCCTCCATCTCACGGTGATCGTGGGCGGCCATAAGGCCGGCCCGTTCGAGCCGATTTCTTGGACCACCCTGAACGGCGGCGTGGCGACAGTCGATTCGCTGGGCGTGGTGCGTGCGGTCGCCCCCGGGACGGCACCGATCGTCGCGACCGTCAGCGGGCAGGCCGACACGGCCATGATCTGGGTGGGGCCTCCCGCGCAAACCCTGTTGACGCTCAGCATCGCCCCCCCCAGCATCACGCTCGCGTCAGGCGCAACGGCCCAATTCGTGGTCTCGGCAACGTGGAGCGACGGCTCGACGACGGTGCCGGGCGTGACCTACGCCGCCGCCGGTGGCACGATCACTATGGGCGGGCTGTACACCGCGGGCGCGACCCCGGGCACTTTCCAGGTGATCGCGACGCAACAGGGCGGGACCAAGGCGGATACGGCAACGGTGACGATCGCGGCGTCAGCTCCTACGCTCACGCAACTGGTCCTCACGCCTGCCAGCGTCACACTCGCGCCCGCCGGCACGAGCCAATTCGCGGTATCGGGAACGTGGAGCGACGGCTCGTCCGCCGTGCCGGCCGTGACCTACGCCGCCACCGGTGGCACCATCACCGCCGGCGGGCTGTACACAGCGGGAGCAACGCCGGGCACGTTCCAGGTGATCGCGACGCAACAGGGTGGGACCAAGGCGGACAGCTCTGTCGTGACGGTCACCCCCCTGCCGCCGACCGGGCTCGCGCTGGTGACCCAACCAGGCGGAGCCGTTTCGGGCGTGGCCTTCACCCAGCAGCCGGTGGCGGAGTTGCGGAACTCACAGAACGAGCCGGTCACGCAGGCGGGCGTGGTCGTGACGGCAACCATAGCGACCGGATCCGGATCGTTGGGCGGGGCCGTTACGGCCACGACGAACGGGCAAGGTCGGGCGAGCTTTGCAACCTTGGCGATCGTCGGGTCCGGGACGTTCACGTTGGACTTCACCGCCCCGGGCCTCGCGAAAGCGACGAGTCAGGGAATCGTCGTGAGCGCCCCCGCCGGACTGGTGGTCAACGCCGGGGCCGATCAGACCGTCACGAGTGGCGTCGCCGCCGCTCTGAACGCGACGGTGACCGGTGCCGCCGTGGTGAACATGTTCTGGACGAAGATCAGTGGACCGGGCAAGGTGTCGCTGGCGAGCGAGCAGTTCAACTCCACGTTCGACGACCTCACGCTCACGGATTGGATCGGCGGCAACCAGACCACGGTTCGGACCACGGATGCCCCGTTTCCCGACGAGGTCGGCATCCAGGGGGTGGCGGGGAACTGGTATACCACCTTCGCTCCGCCGACCACCGACCGGCCGCGCACGGGCGCGCATAGCTGGAAGGCATTCACCCCGTACGATTCGAACCACTCCGCCAAGCTCTTGAAGTGGAATCTGGACGACGTCCAAGCCTACTTTTCGGTCTGGGTCTATTGGCCTTCCAACGAAGTCGTGAGCGGGCACGGCTCCGGAGGTTTCGTCGACTACCTGAACCTCATGCAGTGGAAGGAACGGTCCAGCCCGTACAACCCCACCTGGGTGATTGCAGTCACGGGGCTGAGCCCGGGCGTGGACCAGTTCGCCATTCACGACTGGTACAACTCTCAGCCCATTGTTCATACGGGCGTGCCGGTGCCGAAGGACCAGTGGTTCAACCTCACGGCGTTCATGAAAGAAGGCTTCGGGACGAGCGGCGAGCTGACGGTCTGGTTGAACCACCAACTGCTCTACCACCAAAGCGGAATCAACACGCTCGGGGCCGCCACGAATACCACTGCCCATCTCATGTGGGGTATCGGGAACTACTCGAACGCTCTCGTGGGACAGGGCGAGCAGTCGATCTATTTCGCGGACGCGATCGTGACGCCTGCGGCTGATGTCACGAAGACGACAGCGACGTTCGCCGTCCCCGGTACCTATGTGCTGCGCCTCACGGCGTCCGACGGTACGACGACCAAGAGCGACGACGTGACGATTACCGTGCAGTAGATCCCGCATCACCTCCCTCACTCCAAAGAGTGAGGGAGGATCTACCACGGATCCCATCCTCTCTATTCAGGCGGCTCGCCGAGCAGAGCATTACCATCCGCAGATGGAATCACCGGGGCTGAATTCACGCCTGATTCTCGGCACCCGTACGGACTCCACCAGCTATTCTGACGCGGCGACGCGGGTCCTGGCGTGGGCCAAGACCACGGAGTCGCGCTACGTCTGCGTCTCGAACGTACACGTCACGATGGAGTCGTACGATTCCGCCGAGTATCGCGCGATCGTGAACGGCGCCGATCTGGTGACCCCGGACGGGATGCCACTCGTGTGGGCCCTGCGGCTGTTCGGCGTCGCCGGGGCGACTCGGGTATATGGGCCCACGCTCACGGTTCACTTGCTCCAGCACGCGGCGACGACAGGAGTCGCGGTCGGCTTTTATGGCGCGAGCCCGGAGGTGCTGACGCGCATGCTCGAAGTGTGCCGCCGCCGATTCCCCGGGTTGCGGGTCGTGTACGCCCACGCGCCGCCGTTTCGGCAGCTCACGGTGGCGGAGGATGCGGCGGTCGTGGGTGCGATCAACGGCACGGGCGCGCGTATTTTGTTCGTGGGGCTGGGCTGCCCCAAGCAGGAACGGTGGATGGCGTCGCACAAGGGACGTGTGAACGCGGTGATGCTGGGGGTCGGGGCCGCGTTCGACTTTCTCGCCGGCGTGAAACCGCAGGCGCCAGCCGTGCTGCAGCGCCTGGGCCTCGAGTGGCTGTTTCGGCTGGCCACAGAGCCGCGTCGGCTGTGGCGGCGATACGCGTATCACAATCCTCGATTCGTCGCGCTGTTCGCCGGACAATACTTCAAGTCCCTGTTCGCATGACGGCCCGCCGGGACAAGCGCGCCCTGATCACGGGCATCACCGGACAGGACGGCTCCTACCTGGCCGAGCTGCTGCTCGCGAAGGGCTACGAGGTGCACGGCGTGATCCGCCGCGCCTCGACGTTCAACACCGGGCGCATCGAGCACCTGTACGCCGATCCACACGAGTCCCCGTCGCTCCAGCTGCACTACGGCGACCTGAGCGAGGGCCGCGTTTTCAGCCAGATCCTGGAGCGCTACAAGCCGCAGGAGGTCTACAACCTCGGCGCGCAATCACACGTCCGCGTGTCCTTCGACCAGCCCGAGTACACGGCGGATGTGGTGGGAACCGGCACACTGCGGCTGCTGGAGGCGGTGCGCGAGTACAGCGCGCGAGCGCATGCGCGCGTGAAGGTGTACCAGGCTGGCTCCTCGGAGATGTACGGCGCCGCCCCACCCCCGCAGAACGAAGCGACGCCGTTCCACCCACGGAGCCCATACGCCGTAAGCAAGGTCGCCGCCCACTGGTTCGCGCGGAATTACCGCGAAGCGTATCAGCTGTTCATCAGCAACGGCATTCTCTTCAATCACGAGTCGCCACGCCGCGGCGAGACGTTCGTCACGCGCAAGATTACGCGCGCCATCGGGCGCATCGCGGAAGGATTCCAGGAGACACTCTACCTCGGCAATCTGGACGCGCGCCGGGACTGGGGATTCGCCGGCGACTACGTCGAGGCGATGTGGCTGATGCTGCAACAGGATGAGCCCGACGACTTTGTCGTGGCGACGGGTGAATCACACTCGGTCCGCGAGTTCCTCGAGGTCGCGTTCAGCTACGCCGGGCTCGACTGGCGGAACCACGTTGAGATCGACCCGCGCTACTTCCGGCCGAGCGAGGTCGACCACCTTCAGGGGGACGCGTCGAAGGCGCGCGTCACGCTCGGGTGGTCGCCGCAGGTCTCGTTCACGGAGCTGGTGCAGATGATGGTGGACGAAGACCGGGATCTCGCGCGGCGTGAGCGGACGCTCTCCGATTCGGGGTACCGGGTCGCGGGCCGCGGCGAAGCGATGCGGTAAGACCTAGACGCCCGCCGGCGTTGGCGCGCCCCGCTGCGCCCGAACCTGCGACTCCACCCACGGATAGGTCTTCGCCACCCCTTCCCGCAGGGGGAAGCGGGCCCGCCACCCAGTCGAGTAGATCCGCTCGTTGCTGAAGTTGCGTGACTGCACGCCGACCGGACCCGCGACGTGCACGATGTGGATCCGTTTCTCGGCGACGTCGGCGACGGTCTGGACGAGGTCGTCGACGGAGACGTATTCCGGGTCGCCGATGTTCGTCGGCTCGGTGAGCGCGGAGTGCGTGAGCCGGTAGATGCCGTCCACCATGTCGTCGACGTAGGTGTACGAACGAATCGCGCTGCCATCCCCCCACACCTCCACCGTTCCTCCATCGTCCGCTTCCGCCACCTTGCGGCAAATCGCCGCGGGCGCCTTCTCGCGCCCGCCGGTCCACGCCCCCTCGGGACCATAGCAGTTCTGGAAGCGTGCGATCCGCACCGCCAAGCCATACCGCCGCCCGTAGGCGAGGGCCATGCGCTCGGCGTAGAGCTTTTCCCACCCGTACTCGTTGTCCGGGAGCGCTGGGTACGCCTGCTCCTCGTTGAGCTCCGGCTCGCCCGGCACCATGTCGCGGTAGACGCAGACGGATGACGAGAAGAAGTATCGTCCGATGCCGGCGCGTGCCGCCGCGTCGATCATGTTGATGTTGATCAGCGCGCTATTGCGCATGATGTCGCACTCGGCGGAGTGGATGAAGCCCATCCCGCCCATGTCGGCCGCGAGCTGATACACCTCGTCGAAAGCCCCCCCCGGGAGCGCCAGGGCCACACGGCAGGATTCCCGTTCACGTAAGTCGACTTGCAGGAATTCATCGGCGGCCGTCGGCGCGTACTCCGGCAGCTTCTGGTCCACCCCGCGCACCCAGAACCCTTCGTGTTTGAGGCGCCTGACCAGGTGGCTCGCGATGAAGCCACCGGCGCCACAGACCAATGCTCTCTTCATGAGGCTGTCTCCGCCGAGAATATCGTGTCGTTGAGGGTGCCAAGGCCGATCCTTGGGCGCCATTGGGAACCCTACCCAAAAGTTCCGTGAGGCGCGTCGGCCAAACGAAGGACACATAGCCAGGTGTCCCTCGGGTTGACATTCCCCATCCTATTGGGTTACGTCCAAAGGTTGAGCTTCCCGGGTGTCCTGTTTTTCCCCCCAACCCTGATCGCTACCCTCTCGGATGCGACCGAACCGAAGGGTTACTCACAATCTCGATTCTCTGAGGCCTGAGATCATAGATGCGTTGTACCGTTTCCGTCGTTCTCGTCTCCTCCCTGGTCCTGAGCGCCCTCGGGGCCGGCTGCGCCGTCAGCCCCACCGCGGAGCGTTCATCCGTCGTGGGAAGCTGGACGCCCGCCTCGCTTCCCGGCCTCAAGGGCTGGTGGGATGCGAGCGCCATCACCGGGAAGCGCGACGGCGACTCGATTACGACCTGGCCCGACCGCAGCGGCCTCGGCCACGATCTCCTGAGCGGCGGCGCGGGAAACCCCACCTACAAGGTCGCCATCCAGAACGGCCTCCCGGTGGTGCACTTCGACGGCACCAGTAACTGGATGTCCAAGGCGTGGGCGCAGGCTCAGCCGGTCACCATCGGCATCGTGTTCCGGTATCGCGGCACCGTCACCACCTATCCGCAGAAGGATCTGGTGGATAACGGCAGCGGCCCGACGGGCCTGATGACGCTGGCGCCCATGGGCGCGAATGGCCACCTCGATATCCATGGCTACAACGTCGTCAACGGTCCCCCCATCGGCGCGGACACCTGGTATACCGCCACCGCCGTGTTCAACGGGACCACCTCGTCCGTCGAGGTCAATGGCGGCACCCCCTTCCTCGGGAACGCCGACACGCCCGCGCCCGGCGGGATCGCGCTCGGCGGTCGCATCACCAACAGCGAGTTTGCGCCGGTCGACATCGGCGAGGTCTTCATCGTCGCCGGCGTGCTCTCCGATGCGGACCGGGCGCAGGCCGACCAATATCTCGGCGCAAAGTGGGGCCTCACCACTCCACCGCCGCTTCCCGGACCCGTGGGTTTCGCCGGCCCCGACCAGACCGTCACGCTCGGCACGCCGGTGCATTTCGCCGCCACGCCGGCCGCCAGTCTGCCGTATCGGTTCTGGACCAAAATGAGCGGCCCGGGCGTCGTCAACGTGGCCTCCGAGCAGTTCAACTCCAGTTTTGAAGATCCGACTTTCTCGGACTGGATTGGAGCGAACCCGGTCTCATTGAGCAATGGGACCGAACTGCAGGGTGTCGACGGGACGTGGCAGACGATCCAGCAAGCGCTGCCGTCGACTGATCATGTCCGCTCCGGCACCTATGGCTGGAAGGCGTGGACGTCGCTCGATTGGCAGCACTCCGCCAAACTGCTGCGGTGGCGCTTCGACGATTCCACGGCCTACTACTCCGTCTGGTGTTACTGGCCGTCGAATTTGATCGTCAATGGACATGGCTCGGGGGGGTTCACCGACTACCT
>DASSIL010000125.1:0-5639 GCA_035691925.1 Gemmatimonadales bacterium | reverse complement strand
TCGCCAGCGTCGCGGACTCGGCGAACGGATACGCCGCCTACACCCTGGCCCCGCCCGAGACCAATGTCCTGGCGGTGGAGTTCAAGATCAATCTGCTGGCACCGGCTCAGGGTGAGAGGTTTCTCGCCTGTGGCCGGGTGCTGCGCCCGGGCCGGACGTTGACCGTCTGCCAGGCCGAGGTATTCGCGACCGGGAGCACAGAGCGGGTTCTGATCGCTACGATGCTCTCAACCATCATCGTCCGTCCGACGGGACGCGGCGGACACAGAGCATGATCCGAGGAATGCGGGCTTCTTCTATTGGAGGACACATGCGCACAGCACTTCTGCTTTCCGTCAACGCCGTCTGCGTCTCGATCCTGTACGCCCAATCTCCACCGGCAGCGCCGCCGCAGCTCTCGGTGCATTGGGAGGAGCTGACAGCGGCCGACTTCAAGGCCGGCATCGCCAGAGCCCAAGGCACCTGCCTCCTGCCGTTCGGCATCCTCGAGAAGCACGGTCCGCATCTCCCGCTGGGCAACGACCTGCTCAATGTGCGATACGTGGCGCTGAACGCCGCCCAGCAGGAATACGCCGTCGTTTTCCCGGAATACTATTTCGGCCAGATCTTCGAGGCGAAGCACCAGCCCGGTACGATCGCCTACAGCCGGCACCTCGAGCTCGAATTGCTGCAGGAGACGACCGACGAGATGGCGCGGAATGGCTGCAAGAAGATCATCATTGTGAACGGGCACGGCGGGAACAACAGCCTGCTGCCCTTCTTCGCGCAATCGCAGCTCGAGTCACCGCATGATTACGTCGTGTACGTCCAGGGCATCGCGCGCACCGCCCCGGGCGGCCCGAAGCCCAAGACAGATCCCGCGACGGACATGCATGCCGGCGAGCGGGAATCGTCGGTGAGTCTCGTCGCCCGGCCCGATCTCGTGCACCTCGATCGCGCGCCCTCTGAATCGGGCGCCGACCAGGCGCGCCTGTCGGCGCTCCCGGAGGACCTCTACACCGGCATCTGGTGGTACGCCCGGTTCCCCAACCACTACGCCGGCGACGGCGCCGCGGCGTCGCGTGAGCTGGGCGAGTTCGAGGCAAAGACGTGGATCGCGGCCATCGTGCAGTCGATCCGCGCCGTCAAGGCGGATAGCACGAGCCTGCGGCTGCAAAAGGAATTCTACGACCGGAGCCAGCACCCGCTCGACACGCCACAATAACGACCGCTCGAGGGACGCCATGAAGAAATCGATCGGCGACAACATGATCCCCAAGGACTGGGGATTCGAGCGAGGCTTGGAGCTCGTCAAGCGCGCCGGCTACGACGGCATCGAGCTGTGGCTCGGCGACATGCCATGGTTCCAGATGAGCGCCACCGACGGCGACGTGCGGGAGCTCAGGCGCAAGGTCGAAAACGCCGGGCTCGTCGTGTCGAACGTCTCGACCGGGCTGCACTGGGCCTCGCCCCTGTCGGCTCGTGATCCGGCGGTCCGGGCCCGAGCCGCGCGGATCGTGGAACGACAAATCGAGACCGCGACGTTGCTCGGAACCGACGCCGTGCTCGTCGTCGCCGGTCTCGTGACCGAAGAGGTCCCCTACAACGAGGTGTACCAGCGCTGCGTCGCAGCGCTCAAAGCCCTCGGCGCCACGGCACAGCGGGCTGGCGTGCGGATCGGCTGCGAGAACTGCAACGCCGAACAGCGGTTTCTCATGAGCCCCCGCGAGTTCGGCGAGTTTCTCAACGACGTCAACAGCCCCGCGGTGGGCATCCATCTCGACGTCGGTAACATTCACGACAACGGGTTCGCGGAGCAGTGGATCGAGATCCACGGCAGCCGGATCACCCGGATTCATCTGAAGGACGTCCTGAAACACCGCGGCCGCTGCGGCGACCAAAGCGTCTACACGAACCTGCTGCTCGGCGACAACAACTGGCCGGCGATTCGCGCCGCCCTGACGAAGGTGGGCTACGACGGCTGGCTCGTGGCGGAGATGGAAGCGCGCTACCGCTACGCACCCGACCAGCAGTTCTTCGATACCGCGCAGGCGATGGATCGCCTGATCTCCGGGAGGCTGTAGTCGGTGCTCGTAACGCGCCGGAAGTTTCTGGGGTGCGGCGTCGCGGCGGTTTCACTGCGGTGGCGGCTGGACCGCCTGTCTCCCGCGGTCGATGTCACGTCGCCCTCGGCCCTGCTCGATCTGGGGAAGCACTGCTCGCTCGGCGAGTCGCTGTCGGGGTATGCGGCGGCCCTGGGGGCGGCGGTTATGCGGGTAAGTGTATCGTCGGTCCCGCGCTGCGCCGCATTGATTGTTCCGGCGGCGGCGCGCATACCGCCGGCCGCGAGCGACGCGATCGCGACATGCCTCGACGACGGCGGACGCGTGATTCTCGAGTCGGGCGCAGGGTTCGCGAACCAAGCGGACTTTGCCGCGCATCGGACCGTGCTCCGTGAGGCGTTCGACGTCTATGTCGAGCGGCCAGTCGACCTGTGGCCCCAGGCCCACGGGTCGGCGATTCCCTATGTCGAATTCACCTGGCCGGTGCCCACCAAGGTGCGGGATTTCAGCCGAGTGGTGCCCCTCGCGAGCAGGGAGGGAGAGGTCATCGCGCGCGTGAATGGTCGCCCCGCAGCCATCAAGTGCCCCCGCGGGCGGGGAACACTACTCGTCCTCGGGTCACCGATCGGGCCGGCTCTCTGGGCGGGCGATGCTGAAGCGATACGCTGGCTCGGAGCTGCCGTTACGACCTGATAGGGGACGGACTGGTTACGACGGCGCCGGGGGTGGGGCAGCGGGACGCGTTGGACGCGGGGGCGCTCGACCCGGACCACAGTCTCGGATGCATTGCCGGCCGGCGGCACAGATGTCCAGGCCGTGCGGCCCCCGCGTCCCCGCGTCCTATGCCCCACCCCCGGCGCCGTTGTCTTACGCTGGCCTAACGCGCGACGCCGAACGTGTACACGGTCCTCGAGCGGTACGTCTGACCCGGCCGCAGGATGGTCGACGGGAAGTTGGCGTGGTTCGGGGAGTCGGGAAAATGCTGGGTCTCGAGACACAGTCCGAAGCGATGGGCGTACACACGTCCGCTCTTACCGGTGATCGTCCCATCAAGGAAGTTGCCCGAATAGAACTGCATCCCGGGCTCAGTAGTGCTGATGTCCAGCGTGCGCCCGCTTTCCGGGTCCTCGAGGTGCGCGGCGGGAACGAGGCCTGCACGACCACGGCGGTCGAGGACCCAGTTGTGGTCGTAGCCGCGCCCGAATCGCAGTTGTTGGTCCTGTTGCTCGATGCGCGCGCCGATCGCCGTGGGGCGGCGGAAATCGAACGGCGTCCTAGCCACGGGCGTGACCTTTCCAGTCGGAATCAACGTCGAATCGACCGGCGTATACGCCGACGCGAAGAGCGTCAGCTGGTGACGGAGGATGTCCTCCCGCGCGGAGCCGTGCAGGTTCCAGTAGGTGTGCTGTGACAGGTTGAGCGGCGTTGCCCGATCCGTCGTGGCTTGATAGTCGACCACCAGCTCATCGCGCGCCGTGAGGGTGTAGGTCACGCGCACACTCAGTGTGCCAGGGTACCCCTCCTCACCGTCCGGACTCGTATATCGCAGGATCACGCCCACCCCGCTGTCGTTCTGCAACGGCTCACCGCTCCACAACACCTTGTCGAAACCGCGGTTGCCGCCGTGCAGGCTGTTGGGTCCGTTGTTGCGAGCGAGGTGATAGGTGGCTCCGTCCAGTGCGAACTCCCCCCGCGCGATGCGATTGGCGTACCGCCCGACGATGGCTCCGAAGTATGGCGAGCCGCCGAGGTATCCCGCGAGGCTGTCGTATCCGAGAGTGATGTCGTCCAGGCGTCCCGAACGATCTGGCGTGCGGATGAGCGTGATGACTCCACCGTAGGTGATCGCCCGCACTTCCAGGCCGTGGGCATTGGTGAAAGTGAACTGCTCCACCGCCCGCCCATCAGGAAGGTGACCGAACGGAGCACGTTGGACGCGCGGCGTCGTGTCGCGCAGCTCGAACAGCACGGTCGGATCCACAGGGTAGCGGCCGAAGTCCGCACCATAGATCGCGAGGCCTCCCGGGAGCGAATCGTCGACCTCCAGCCGTACGATCAGCTCGCCGCGCCGGGCGCCGTCCGCGAGCGCTGCGGTGGGAATGGGCACGCGCAACAGCTGGCCGTACGAGCCGGCCTCGTACAGGTGGCCATCGTGCGGCTGTGCGTGCCAGCTCAGGATGCCGCGCGAGTCGGCGGGGTCGTCGGCGAGGGCCGAGCGGCCGGCGACGTGGCCGTTCACGCTCACCGTGACGGCGCTGCGGAACGGGGTCGCTCCGGTCATCGGATAGCTGTTGGGGTTGCGGCTCGGATCGTGGAAGCCGCCGCCGCGCATATAGTCCTGGTTGTCGCTGGACGTGGTGTCACGATCCTTGCCATTCAACCGCTTCGCCGAGGCTTCGACCAGGAAGGTCGCAGCGGCGACGTCCTTCACGTCGAGTCCCGCGGGCCAGGGAATGCGGTACTCGAAGAACCCACTCCCCGCACCGTCCAGCTTGTGATCGCCCAGCACCGTCCACTGCTTGCGGCTCCAGTGAGCGTCGCGCACCACCGTGGCAGGGACGCGCGCGACGCGGACACGCCGGCCGTCCGCGAGCTTCGTCTCACCGGGGACGTCCGCGGCGACGACGAAGGTCGTGAAGTTGCGCTGCAATACGTTCCCCGTCGCATCCTCGAGCCGCACCGCGAGAATGACGACCGCCTTCTCGTCGGGCATCGTGATGGTCAGTGGGGCGAGGGGCTGCGACATCCAGGGCCGGTAGGGCACGCGCCACTCCCACGTGCCGTAGCTCTGCTTCTCGCCGAGGGCGTTCCAGCCGGTCAGCTCGGCGGCGAGGGTGAGCGAATCGCCGAACGTCGTGCTGTTGCTCATGAATGAGGCGTAGAGCGGCACGTCGACGCGTTCCCCGGGTTGCACCGTGCGACCGAGCGCCGGATCGCCGACCGCGATGTAGAGCGGGGCGTGGAGGTCGCGCAGCGTCATGCTGTCGACGACCCCACCGAACCCTGGTTCCTTCCACGAACGGTCGTAGCGCACGTAGCCGTTCCATTCGTTGATCACGTCGTGATGCTCGGTGTACAGCCAGCCCGCGATCTTCGGGTGACGGCGGAATGCGTCGACGGCGCGGTGATAGTCCCAGCTCCAGTCGACGTCGCCGGTGCTGCCCTCGTAGCCCCACACGTTGCCGAACTCGGAGTTGAGCATCGGCTGGTGTCCCTGGGTCCAGGGCCGCTCGAAATTCCAGGTCGAGCCGGGGAACGTGCTGTCGCTCGCTCGGCTGTCGCGCTCCTCCCATTTCCAGCCCGGGAGGTACTCGTGCCAGGAGTCGAGATCGGTTTCGGTGTGCCCGCGGCCGCAGCAGACCGAGTTGTCTTCCACGAGCCGTGTCGGGTCGAGCGACTTGGCCAGGCGGTAATCCGCCGCCACTCGGCGCGCGGTGGCGGGCAGGTAGTCCGACCGGCGGCCACTCGAGTCCCTGGTTTCCAGGCCCCAGGTCTCATTGAAGAGGACCCACGAGAACACCGCTGGATGGTTGTAGTCGCGCGCGATGGCGCCGCGCAGCGCGACCTCATGCTCACGGAACGCCGCCGAATCGGGCG
>DASSIL010000124.1:0-23594 GCA_035691925.1 Gemmatimonadales bacterium | reverse complement strand
GATCTGATGACGATGCTGCTCGTCCTGGCCGGCGACCACCGGGAGAGCGCGCACGCGAACGCTACGGCGCTGCTGCGCCTGGCCGAGCCGGAGCCGGCGGCGCCCGGCATCACGGCGTCTGGTCTCGAGTGTAGCACACCTCGCCGCTGATCCCCTCGAGTAGCAGGCAGAGCCGATCGGTCCAGGTCGCTCCGCCGTCCTTGCTGACTTGTTCCACGCGGAAGTGTCCCCGCGTCTGACTTCCGCGGTTGGCGTCGCTCGTCAGTGTGATCGTGCTGCCATTGATCGTATAGGCCCTGTTGCCGAAATAGGCGTTCGTGCGACTCCGTCACGTCGCTGCGCTGCCCCCCCCGGGGGAGTGAAGGTGGCGATGTCGAACGTGGCCGCCTGGGGCGACGCGGCGGGTGCCAGCGCCAAGGCCATAAGGATCGACAGGGCAGAGGCTTTCATTGCGTCAATGATAGCCCCTTGGTGACCCGGGAACATTAGTTGTATATACACATGTTCTCTGCATACCCTTTCCCGGAGTCACGGCATGACCGCGTATACCGCCGCACCGGCCGCCCCCGCCACGACGCCTCGGCTGCCCCGAGCCGCCCTCGCCGCCGCCGCGATCTGGTTCGTCGCAGCCGCCCTCGCGGGAGCGTCCGGCGTCCTGGCCCACACCCCGTTTCCCATCCCACAAATCACGATCCTGGGCCTCATCGTGGTGCTCTTCTTTACGACCAGCGCGGTTCCGTCGGTGCGCGCCTGGATCGATGCAGTTCCGCTCCGCGCACTCGTCGCGTTTCACGCGATCCGCTTCGTGGGGATCGTCTTCTTGATCCTCGCCGCGCGGGGCCAGCTGGCGCAGGTCTTCGGCGATCGGGCGGGGTGGGGAGACATCGCTGCTGCGACGCTCGCCTTGGTCCTCGTCGCCTCGGGCAAGCCCAGGACCACGGGCCACCGGGCTCTCTACCATGCGTGGAACGCGTTTGGCGCTCTCGACCTGCTCGTCGCGGTAGGCACCGCGACGTCGGTGACGCTGCGCGGTCTCACGCCTGGGATGGAGCCGGTGTTGGCGTTTCCGTTGAGCACGATTCCGCTGTTCTTCATCCCCGTGCTCCTCGTGGGCCACGTCCTCGTGTTCCGCCGTCTCGTGGCAGCAGGTCGGATTGGTGACCGCTGACACGCTCCCCGTCCTCGACTGCGCGTGCGCCAGTTTGCGCCGCGCAGCACGGGCGGTGACGCAGCGCTACGAAACGGCGCTCAAGGAAAGTGGGCTCAAGGTGACGCAGTTCACCTTGCTCCAGGCGCTCAGCCTGCTTGGCGCGAGTCCCCAGTCGGCGCTGGTGAAGTTCCTGGCGATCGACGCGACGACGCTGTCGCGGACGTTGCGACCGCTCGCCCGCAGGGGGTGGATTCGTGTCGTCGACGGTCCCGATGCGCGCGAAACGCGTTGGCAGTTGACGCCGGAGGGACTGCGCAAAGTGCAGCGGACACGACCCGCCTGGGAGCGCGCCCAGCAGGACCTTCGCACCCGGCTCGGAAAAAAGACGTGGACGTTGTTGATGGAGGAGCTGGCGACCGTAGCGGCGACCGCGCAGGGGTGAGTCTACCGCCACATCTCCTTCAGCTTCGCACGCACATCCACACCTACTCCCGGGGGCGCCGTAACGGCGCCCTCGACCAGCCCCCCGCCTTTCACCTGGCGCTCGAACAGCTGTGCAACCTCACCGGGAATGAATCGCGTCCGCGGCACGTGCACGTGAAGATCTCCGTCGGGACGGCCCCGCGTGTAGAAGCGGTGCGGCTGCAACAGGTAGAGAAAATCCCGCGCGCGCGTCATGGCGACGTACAGTAGCCGCCGCTCCTCCTCGATCTCCTGCGGCGTCCCGGTCGCCATGTCGGACGGGATACAGCCGTCCACGACGTTCAGCACGTACACGACGTCCCACTCGAGTCCCTTGGCGGAATGGATCGTCGACAGGATGAGGTAGTCCTCATCGAGATGCGGCTCGACCGCTTCGTCACCCATCCCGTCCGGCGGGTCGAGCGTGAGATCACTCAGGAAGCTCTCGCGTGTCTGATGCAGCGCGGCGAGCTGTTCCAGCTGCTCCAGGTCCCCGATCCGGACGGCGGCTGCTTCATACAACCGCGCCACATGCGGCTCGTACCACTTGCGTACCAGGGCGAGCTGGCCCTGCCACTCGGTGGCGCGCCGCAGCGCGGTCATCAGATCGCAGAATGCCGGCCAGTCGGATCGGGCGGGGGCGGGGACGTCGAGCGTGGCCAGCACCTGGAGGTCGAACGCGGCGGCTTCGATCTGGTCCTGCACGCGGCGCGCGTGCGCCGGGCCGACGCCGGGCAGGAGCTGGATCACCCGGAACGCGGCGATCGTGTCGCGCGGGTTCTCCGCCCAGCGCAGCACGCACACGAGGTCCTTGACGTGCGCCGCCTCGAGGAACTTGAGCCCGCCGTACTTCACGAACGGGATGTTGCGCTTGCCGAGCTCGACCTCGAGCAGATCGGAGTGATGGGCGGTCCGCATCAGCACGGCCTGCCTGCGCAGCTCGACGCCGGCTTCGCGCTGCTCCAGCACCCGCTCCACGACGTAGTCGACCTGCGCCTGCTCGTCCGCCGCCGTGACGATCACCGGCCGCTGCGCCGAGGGGCGGGTTGAGAAGAGCCGCTTGCCGAACCCTTCGGCGGCGAGGCCGATGACGGCGTTCGCCGCGTCGAGGATCGGCTGGGTCGAGCGGTAGTTCTGCTCGAGGGTGACGACATGCGCCGGGGGATCGAAGTGCCGCGGGAAGTCGAGGATGTTGCGCACCGTCGCCGCACGGAACGAGTAGATCGATTGCGCGTCGTCCCCGACGACGGTGAGCCCGCGGCCATCGGGCTTTACGCCGAGCAGGATGCCGGCCTGAAGCGCGTTGGTATCCTGATACTCGTCGACCAGGACATGATCGAAGCGACGCCGCACGCCGTCGGCGACCGCGTCCTCCTGCATCAAGTAGAACCAGTACAGCAACAGGTCGTCGTAGTCGAGCAGGTTGCGGCGCTGCTTGGCGTCCACGTATCCGCGAAACAGCCGCTTCAGTTCTTCGGCCCATCTTGCGTGGGACGGAAACGCGTGCTGCAGCGTCTGCTCGACGGGATGCCCCGCGTTGACGGCATGCGAATAGATGGCGAGGCAGGTGTCTTTCTTCGGAAACCGCGAGGCTTGCTGCGAGAGCCCGAGCTCGTTGCGCACGACATTCATCAAGTCGCCCGCATCCGACCGGTCGAGCACGGTGAAGGACGGATCGAGGCGCACCGCCTGCGCGTGGTGGCGCAGCAGCCGGTTGGCGATCGCGTGGAACGTCCCTGCCCAACGTGGCGTCATCCCCGGACCCGCGATCTGCTCGGCGCGACGTGACATGATGTCGGCGGCGCGACGCGTGAAGGTCAAGAGCAGGATGCGGCGCGGGTCCGCCCCGCACACGATCAGGTGCGCGACGCGGTGGGCGAGGGTATTCGTCTTCCCGGTCCCCGCACCCGCGATGATCAGCAGGGGTCCGGGAACCGTGCCCGGCAGGTCCGCCGCGCCGTATGCCACGGCCGCGCGCTGCGCGGGGTTGAGTTGCTGCAGGTAGTTCGCGGGTTCCGGCATCGACCGAATATACGCCGAACACCCGACCAGAGCGTAATGGCGGAGGCTTGTATATAGTAGAATAGCTATTATGATATCTGTCGATGGCCGCGAAAACCCTGTTGCGCCGCATCGCGCCGGACGTCCTCGCCCGGGCCGCCGACATCATCAAGCTGCTCGGCCATCCCGAGCGCCTGAAGATCGTCGAGGTGTTGGAGCGGGGCGAGGCGAGCGTCTCGCAGATCCGCGAAGCGGTTGGCCTGCCGCAGGCCATCGTCTCGCAGCACCTGGCGCGGTTGCGGGGAGCGGGAGTGGTCGCCGCGCGCCGCGACGGGGTGAACGTGCGCTATCGCGTCGTCGAGCCCAAAGTCCATCACATCCTGAAGTGCATCCGCGAGTGTGACGCCTAGGGAGGACCTCAGCCGGCACCTCTTGGCTCGGCCATAACATATGATAATCGCTATTTGTCTATCTCTCGTCTCCCCTCAGGTCCACGACACGACGGCGCTCACGCTCGCCGCCGCCCGCGATCGCGCCCTGACGGCGAACCCGACGCTGCGCGCCGGACGGGCAGCCGCCCGGGCAGCAGCGGCCGGGCCGCTCGAGGCCTCGGGTGCGTTTCTGCCGACGCTCACCGCCGACGCTCAGGCCATGCGCTCGACCGATCCCGTGGCGGTGTTCGGCATGAAGCTGCGCCAGAGCACCTTCACCGCAGGTGACCTGGGCCTCGACGCCTTGAACGATCCGTCGCCCTTTACCGACTATTCCGCCCGGCTCGGGCTGGAGCTGCCGCTCCTGAATCTCGCAGGCTGGTATGGGCATGCCGCCGCCGGTCGCGCGGCGGCCGCCGCAGCCGCTGGGGCCCGGCGCGCGGCCGGAGCGACCGTGCTCGCCGTGACGCGTGGCTACTGGGACGCCGGACTCGCGCGCGGTCGGGTCGTCGCACTCGATACGGCCCTCGCCGCGGCCAACGCGCACGCCGAGCAAGCCGATGACCTCCATCGACAGGGGCTCGTCTCGGGTCTCGACGCGCGACTCGCCCGGCTGCGCGTCGCGCGCCTCGAGGCGCAGCGCGTTGCCGCGGCGGCCGAGGCCGACAACGCGCTCGCCGCCCTGCGCGCCCTGCTGGCGCTGCCCGATTCGGCGCCGCTCCAGCTCGCCGATTCGCTCACCGAGGCCATTTCCGATTCGGTCCTTCCCACGACGGGCGGCGCTCGTGGCGATCTCGCCGCGGTGGAGCAGGGAGTCCACGCCGCCGATTTCGGCGTGCGCGCCGCCTGGGCAGCGAACCTGCCCTCGGTCGCCGTGTTCGGGAATCTCGCCCAGCACAGTCACTTGGGACCGCTGCACAGCGGCAGTGGGGACTGGACGGTCGGCGTGGGACTCGTGTGGCGTCCGTTTGCCGGTCTTTCCGGGCTGGGGGCGGTTCGCCGCGCGCGCGCTGAGCGCGATGCGGCCGAGGCGCGGCGGGAGGCCGCGACGCTCCAGGCGCGGCTCGAGGTCGCGCAGAGTGAGCGCCTGCACGTGGCCGCGCTGCGCCGCATGGCCGTTTCGCAGGACGCGCAGCGCGAAGCGCTGGCGGCCCTCGATCAGGCGAAGCTCCGCTACCGCACCGGGGCCGCCACGATATCCGAGCTGCTCGACGTGCAGGCGGCGCTCACCGATTCCGAGCTCGATCTGCTCGCGGCGCGACACGATGTGCTCGTCGCGGCCGCTTTTCTCGACTTCGCCAACGGAGTGTTCGACCAATGACCGCCCGACTCGCCCTCCCCGCGCTGGGGCTCACCGTCCTCGCCTGCGGCACCGGCCAGGCCGCGCTCCCCGACGCCCGAGAGGCCCCGCCTCCTTCGATCGTGGTGCGCGCCGAGTCGCTCGCCACCAGTGTCCCCATCGACGGCAGTGTCGTGGCGCGGCGCCGCGCCGAAATCGCCACGCGCCTTATGGCGCGGGTAACCGCGGTGCCCGTAGACGTCGGGATGCCGGTGCGGGCGGGTCAGGTTCTGGTTCGCCTGGGCGTGGAGGATGTCGCTGCGAACCGCAGCCGGGTCGTGGCGGCCCGCGACGCCGCGCTCGCCGCTCGCGACGAAGCGGCGAGGCAGTCGGCCCGCATGGACACGCTCCTGGCGCAGGACGCGGTGGCGCGCGTGCAACGCGATCAGGCGCGGCTGGCCCTGGCGCAAGCGGAAGCCCAGCTCGCCGGCGCCCAGGCGGCGGTCCAGGACGTCGCCACGGCCGAAGGGTACGCGCAGATCGCGGCGCCCTTCGCGGGGGTCGTCGCTCTGCGGTCGGTCGATCCGGGAGACCTTGCATCGCCGGGCGTGCCGCTCGTGGTCGTGGAGGACGACGGTCCACGCGACGCGGTATTCGCGGTCCCGGCAGATCTGGCGGCCGGCCTCGCGCAGGGTCATCGGATCGCAATCGTAGACGGTGCGGGCCGCGTCGCGACGCTGCCGGTACGCGTCGTGGGCCGCGCTGCCGATCCCCTCACCCGCACCGTGGAGCTGCGCGTCAGCACGCCCCCGGACTGGCGCACCGGAATCGCGGTCACGGCGCTCGTCCCCGCCGGGCTGCACGCCGGCGTGGCCGTTCCGGTGAGCGCGATCATCCGTCGCGGGGAGCTCACCGGCGTGCGGGTTGTCATGGACGACGCGGTCATGTTGCGCTGGGTGCGGCTCGGTCGGCCCGCAGTGTCGGCGGACGGCGGCGACACCGGGCGCGTAGAGGTGCTGAGCGGCCTCGAGGCGGGAGACCGGATCGTTCCATGAAGACCGGCCTGTCCGGCGCGCTGGCGCAGCGGTTCCTCACCTCCAAGATCACCCCTCTCCTCGTCGGCGCGTCGCTGCTCGCGGGCGTGGGCGGCATGCTCGCGACCCCGCGGGAAGAAGAGCCGCAGATCCGTGTCCCGATGATCGACGTCTCCGCCGGCCTGCCCGGCGCGACGCCGCGCGAGGTGGAGCGGCGGCTCGCCGAGCCGCTGGAGCGGGCCATCTGGGAGATTCCCGGCATCGAGTACGTGTATAGCGCCTCGTATCCCGACGGCGTGCTCGTCACCGCGCGCTTCACGGTCGGCACCGATCCGGAAGTCGCGCTGACCCGCCTGTACGGGAAGCTCCTTGCCAACGCGGGAGCCGTCCCGCCCGGCGCGACGCCACCGCTCGTGACGCTGCACGGCATCGACGAAGTGCCGATTCTCACCCTCACCCTCTCGGGCGGCGGCGACGCCGGCGACGGCTACCTGTTGCGCCAGCAGGCGAACGAACTCGCCGGAGAGCTGAAGCGCATTCCCGACGTCGCGCAGGTGTCGGTAACGGGTGGGGCACCGCGCGAGGTGCGAGTGACCCTCGATCCTCAGGCGCTCGCGGCCCGCGGTCTGTCCGCGGGGACGGTGCTCCAGGCGCTCGGGCTCGCCAACGCCGCGACGCCGGCGGGCACGCTCGTCGCCGCCGATCGCAGCGTCCCGGTTCGCGTGGGTCACCTGTTGCGGAACGTGGATCAGGTGCGCGACGTGGTGGTGGGCGTGAGTGGTGAGCGGGCAGTGCGGTTGCGCGACGTGGCCTTGGTGATCGATGGGCCCGCCGAGCCGGCGCAATACGTCGGCTATCTCGCCGGCGGATCGGGCGGGGAAGAGACGTTCGAACCCGCCGCGACGATCGCGATCGCGAAGCGGCCCGGCACGAACGCCGCGACGATCGGGGAGGAAGTGCTGCGCCGGGCGGCCGATCTGCGCGGGCGCGTCCTGGCGAACGACGTGCGGATGACGGTGACTCGCGACTATGGCGCGACGGCGAGCGAGAAGGCACGCGAGCTACTGCTACACATCCTCATCGCCACGCTCGGCGTGGTGATGCTCGTGTGGGTCGCCCTGAGCTGGCGGGAGGCCGTGGTGGTGCTGGTGGCGGTCCCGGTGACGCTCGCGCTCACCCTCCTCGTCTATCGCCTCTACGGCTACACCCTGAACCGCATCACCCTGTTCGCCCTCGTCTTCGCGATCGGGATTCTGGTGGACGACGCGATCGTCGTGGTCGAGAACATCGCCCGGCACCTGAGACTCAAGGAGCGGGACCCCGCGGAAGCGGCGGTGCTGGCCGTGGACGAGGTGGGGAACCCGACGATCCTGGCGACACTCACCGTCATCGCGGCGATCCTGCCGATGGCGTTCGTTTCGGGGCTCATGGGGCCCTACATGCGGCCGATCCCGGTGGGCGCGTCGGTGGCAATGCTGTTCTCGCTCGCCGTGGCGTTCATCGTGACGCCGTATCTCGCCCTGCGCCTCGTGCGGGGCCACGCCCCAGCGGAATCCGGCCCCTCGGCTCCTGTCGCGAGCTCGCGAGTGGCGCGCTCGTACCGTCGCCTGCTTGAGTCGCTGCTCGGCGACCGACGGCGGCGTTGGCGCGCCTATGGGATCGTCGCACTGCTGCTCGTGTTCTCCATGGCCCTCGTGCCGCTGAAGCTCGTCACAGTGAAGATGCTCCCGTTCGACAACAAGAGTGAGTTTCAGCTGATCGTGGACATGCCCGAGGGAGCCACCCTCGAGCATACGGCGGAGGTGGCACAGGCGCTCGCCCTGACCGTGGCGCGCGACCGGGCGGTGCACGACGTCCAGACCTACGTCGGCGTGCCCGCGCCTTTCAATTTCAACGGGCTGGTGCGCCACTACTTCCTGCGGCGCGGCCCCACCGTCGCCGACGTGCAGGTGAATCTCGTGCCGAAGGGGGAGCGGTCCGCAAGCCACACCGTCGCGCTGCGGTTACGGCCGGCGGTCGACTCGGTGGCGCGTCGCTACGGAGCGGCGGTGAAGCTCGCCGAAATCCCGCCGGGCCCGCCGGTGCAGTCCACCCTCACGGCGGAGATCTACGGGCCGGACTACGGAGCGCAGATCGCCACCGCCGAGCGGGTTCGGGACCTCTTCCGCTCGACGCCCGGGGTCGTCGACGTGGATTGGTCCGCGGCGGCGCCGCACGCGGAGGTGGACGCCGCAGTGGCCCAGGCCGAGGCGGCGCGGGCGGGGACCAACCCGCGCGACGTGGCCCAGACGATCGCCGCGGCGATGGGCGGCGCGACGGTCGGCCTGCTCCACGACGACGCGGCCGCAGAGCCCGTCGCCATCCGGCTCCAGCTGCCGCAGACTGCCCGCGGATCGGTGGGGGATCTCGCGGAGCTTCCGGTGGCGACGCCACGCGGCGCGCGCGCGCTCGGCACGCTCGCGTCGCTCGACAGCACGCCCGCGCCGCAGCCGATCTTCCACAAGAACCTGCGCCCCGTCGTGTACGTGACGGGCGACGTGGCGGGGAGGCTCGAGAGCCCGGCCTACGCGATGCTCGCGATGGGGGACTCGCTGACGCGCGTCGACGGCGGCCTTCCCGTCCACTGGGCGGCGTCGCCGACCCTCACCGAGCGCCCGCTGCTCGTCTGGGACGGAGAGTGGCGCATCACCTACGAGGTGTTCCGGGACCTGGGGATCGCGTTCGCGGCGGTGCTGGGGCTCATCTACCTCCTCGTCGTGGCGTGGTTCCAGTCGTTCAAGACTCCACTCGTGATCATGGCGCCGATCCCCCTGACGCTCGTAGGGATCCTGCCGGCGCATGCCGTCACCGGTGCGTTCTTTACCGCCACCTCGATGATCGGGATGATCGCCTTGGCGGGGATCATCGTTCGTAACTCCATCCTGCTCGCCGATTTCGTGGAGCTGGGGCTGGAGCGCGGGGAATCGCTGCGCGATGCGGTGATCGCATCGGGGCTGGTGCGGGCGCGCCCCATCCTGCTCACGGCGGCCGCGGTGGTCATCGGCGGGCTCGTCATGGTGACGGACCCGATCTTCCAGGGGCTCGGGATCGCGCTGATCGGCGGGGCCATCGTGGCCACGGCGTTGACGCTCGTCGCCGTTCCGCTGCTCTACTTCGAGGCGCACCAATGAAACTCGTCCTGATCCTCGTGGACGCCGACCGCGCGCCCGACGTCGAGCGCATTCTCGAGCATCGCGGCTTGCCGGGCTATACGGAAATCCCCCAGGTGCTCGGCAAGGGACACACCGGACGCAAGCTCGGCACCCGGGCGTTCCCCGGTGCCACGGCTCTCTACTTCACGGTCATTCCGCCGGCGGACGTCGTCGGACTGTCCGCCGAACTGCGCGACCTGCGCGCGACGCGCGGGTCCGCGGAGGGACTGCGCGTATTCACACTCGACACCGAGGAGCTGCTATGAAACTGGAGCATCTGATTCGCCGCTTTGCCGGGGTGTTCGTCCTGGCATCGCTCGCCCTGGGCTACTGGGTGAGCCCATACTGGTACCTGTTCACGGCGTTCGTCGGGGTGAACCTGCTGCAGTCGAGCTTCACCGGCTTCTGTCCGCTGGAGCGGATCCTGGACCGGGCAGACGGACAGCGGTCCCGGTAACGGCATCGGAGGCGATAATATGGGTGATGCGTACCCGGGTCATCCTTGCTTTCGCGATCGTCTACCTCGTCTGGGGCTCGACCTACCTCTTCATCCGCTACGCCGACCAGACGATCCCCCCGTTCCTCCTCAGCGCCGCGCGGTTCATCGTCGCCGGCACGCTGCTGTCGACCTGGGCAGTGCTGCGCGGTGCGCAGTGGCCCACGCGGGAGAACTGGAAGGCGATCGTGATCATCGGGGTGCTGTTCTTTCCGTGCGCGAATGCGGTCGTCGTCTGGGCGGAGACGCGCATCGGGTCCGGCATTGCGGCGTTACTCGTCGCGGTCGAGCCGCTCTGGGTGGCGGTGCTGTTGACCCTCTTCACGCGACGGCGGCCGCCGGCCGCGGTGCTCGCCGGGATCGTATTGGGCTTCTGCGGGCTCGTCATCCTGGTCGGCCCGAAGCTCACGACCGGGGGTGCCGGCGTCGACGTAACCGTCGCGCTCGCCTTGATGGGCGCGTCGTGCTCCTGGGCGCTGGGATCGGTCTACGGCCGCACGGCCCCGTTGCCGCGCGAGCCGCTGCTCGCCGCAGGTCTCGAGATGCTGGTGGGGGGAATCGGTGCGCTGCTGGTCGGAATTGTGGCCGGCGAGCCGCATCGCCTGGTGCTCGCGGCGGTGAGCGAGCGGTCCATCATCGCTCTCGCCTATCTGACGGTGCTCGGCTCGATCGTCGCGTTTACGGCCTACAACTGGCTCGTCACGGTCGAAGCGCCCTCCCGGGTGGCGACGTACGCTTACGTCAATCCGGTGATCGCGGTGCTGCTCGGTGCGGCAGTGGCGGGTGAGCCCCTCACGCCGCGCATCGGTGTGGCGGCACTGGTGATCGTAACCGCAGTGGTGCTGGTGATCGTCGCTCAAGGCCGGGCCGCTCTGGCCACTAGCCGATCAGCCCGCGGCCCCGCAACTCAGTGAGGACGGCCTGTACGGCAGGGGCGCAGCGATCGCGATCCCGCATGTCGAGCCAGGCGATCTCCGCGACTTCACCGCGAGGAGTGAGCGACGGCAGTGCAGTCACCGGGTCTGCGTGATAGCAAATCATTCGGACCCGCGCGCCCGTTGGAGCGGAGTGCGCCGGAGCCTCGACGATACTGACAAGTGAGAGTGTCTCGGGAACAAGCTCGATATCGAGCTCCTCCCGTGTTTCTCGCGCCAGCGCCTGCCAATCGCTTTCCCCGGGTTCTCGCTTTCCGCCGGGGAGGTAATACGCGTCGCGGCCCCGCGTCCGGGTGACCAGCAGGCGGGCGTCGCGCACGCACACCCACGCCACCACGTCGATCGGCCTCATTCGACCCACGCTCCGGGGGTTCCCTTCATCACTCGCTCCGCCGCTTGTCCGCGAGCGATGACGCGGTGCTCCTGGGGAGTCATCCGCGCGATTGCTTCATCGCATAGAGCGCGCGGTCGGCCGTCCCGATCAGCCGTTCGACCGAGTCGCCGTCGCGCGGGAAGACGGCGAGGCCGACGCTGGCGGTGAGCGGAGGATGCTCCGTGTCGGCCGCGAGCTGCGCGGCGCACCGTTGCGCGACCCGCAGCGCCTCGGGCTCGTCCGTCTCGGGAAGGATCAGGGCGAACTCGTCACCGCCGTAGCGCGCCGGTGTGTCGATCGCCCGGGACGAGCTGCGCAGCGCTTCGGCGACGCGGCACAGCGCCCGGCTCCCGACGAGGTGCCCGTGGCGATCGTTGATCGCCTTGAGACCGTCGAGATCGAAAAACAACAGCGCAAACGGCCGACCGGTGCGCAGGTAGCGCTTCATCTCCGTTTCGATGATCGCGATCATCTGCCGGTAATTGGCGAGGCCGGTGAGCGGATCGGTGATGGCGAGCTCGCGCAGCTGTGCGTCGACGCGGCGGCGCTCGTTGACGACCCCCGCCAGGACCAGGATCGTGATCGCAATGACCGCCATGAACACCTGCAACAGCAGGAGCTGGTTGTTGCGCTCCCCGGGATCGAGGGTGGCGAGGGTCGACACGGTCTGTGCGACGCCCACGACGGAGACGACGGCAACCGCGCTCGCGGTGAGTCGCGGCCCGAACCGCATCGCCGACCAGATCAAAACGGGAACGCACAAGAACCCGAGCGACGGTCCGCCGAGCGGCCCGAATGCGAGCGCGGCGAGGAGGATGAGCGCCGTGAACAGCGCCACAATCTCCACCATGCGGACCGAGGCCCAGCGCACCCGGGATCTCAGGCCCCAGAGGATGAGCGGCGGGGCCACGAGCAATGCCCCGGCAGCGTCGCCCAGCCACCACGTCAGCCAAACGGCGGCATAGGCGGTCCATTTGACGTAGCCGCCGAGCGCGAGGGTCGTAACGCCGACGGTGGGTGAGATGGCGGTCGCGAGGATGCCCGCGAGCACCACGAAGCGCACGACGTCGCGACCGCCTTCAAAGGCGTGGGCGCCATTCGCCCAGCGGCGCACCAGGGCGGCACCGGCGGCGGATTCGAGGGTGTTGCCGAGTGCCACGCCCAGCGAGGTAACGAGCGAGCCGGCGGTCGTGTAGTTGTAGAGGAAGGCGCCGAAGAAGATGGCGGGCCAGACCTGCCCGCCGTACAGCATGAACGCCGCCAGCGCGATCCCGGTGGGCGCCCAGACCGGCGAGGCGCTGGGGTTCACGATCCCCCAGTGGAGGCCGAACTTCCCGGCGGCCGTGTAAACCACCAGGAGCGCGACCAGCCCCGCGGCGCGAGCCCACGGCCCCCCCCGATTCATCGACCCACACTAGGCGGAATCGCCTCACGAGGGAAGCCTGGGGTAAGTTACCGAGCCGATGGTACCTGCCGACACATTGACCGTTGGGCTCCAGGCCCTCGAACGGGGCGCATGGGAAGAGGCTCGGACCGCGTTCACCGCGAGCCTCGAGACGGGCGAATCCCCTCAGGCATTAGAGCAGCTCGGCCTCGCGTCATGGTGGCTCGACGATGCGGAGCGGACGTTTGGTTCGCGGGAGCGCGCGTACGCCTTGTACCGCGAGCAGGGCGATGCGAAAGGGGCGGCGCGGGTGGCGCTCTGGCTCGTGTGGGACAATCTGGCGATCCGCGGCGACACGGCCGTCGCGTCGGGCTGGCTCGAGCGAGCGCGGCGCCTGCTCGAGGGACACGAAGCGAGCGCGGAGTTCGGCTGGTTGCTGCTCCGCGAGGGGGAGGTCGCGTTGTTCCGCGGTCATGACCCGGCCGCGGCCAGGGACTACGGCATCCGCGCCGCGAAGCTCGGGCGGCAGACGGGCGACCGCGGACTCGAATTCACGGGCCTCGCGCTCGAAGGGCTGGCGCGTGTGAGCGCGGGGGACGTGGCCCGGGGGATGCGGTGTCTCGACGAGGCGACCGCGGCGGCGACGGCGGGCGAAGTGAAGGAGCTGCACACCGTCGGGGTGGTGTGCTGCTGGCAGATCTTCGCGTGCGAGCGCGTGCGCGACTTCGATCGCGCCGCCCAGTGGTGCGCGCGCGTGCAGGAGTTCACCAAACGCTGGCACTTCCGGCCGCTCTCGGCGATCTGCCGGGTGCAGTACGCGGGGGTGCTGATCTGGCGCGGCGACTGGGTCGAGGCGGACCACGAGCTTGCCGCGGCGACGCGCGACTTCGAACAATCGCGCCCGCCGCTCGTCGGACAGGCGTTCGCGCGCCTGGGGGAGCTGCGGTTGCGACAGGGCCGGCTTGGCGAGGCCGCGAAGTTGTTCGACCAGGCCGGCTCGCAACCGATCGCACGGCTGGGTCATGTGGCGCTGGCCCTGGAGCGCGGCGACGCCGCAGGCGCCGCTCTGGACGTCGATCGCTTCCTCGCTCAAACAAGCACGGGAGAGCCGACACTCCGGGCCGGTGCCCTGGAGCTGGCGGTGCGCGCGCATGCGGCCCTCGGCGAGTGGAGCGCGGCCGAGCAGGCCCGGGACGAGCTGCGGCGCATCGCGCAAACACTCGGCACCTTGCCGCTCGAGTTGTCGGTCGCCGCGGCGGAAGGGGACTTGCTGCGACTGCGCGGCGATGTTCGCGGAGCGGCGAACCGCTTCGAGGAAGCGATAGTGCTTGCCGAACGGACGGGCGCGCCGCTCGAGCTGGCGCGGGCACGGTTCGAGCTCGCCCGCACGCTGGCGGAGCAGGGGCAACGCAGCGGGGCAGAACGGGAGGCGCGCCGTGCACTCGTCGCGTTTCAGGCACTCGGCGCCGCGCGCGACGCGGCGCGCGCCACCGAGCTGCTCAAAGGGCTCAGGCCTTCATCCGGTTCAGCCGCCAAACCGGAACTGACGGCGCGACAGCTCGAGATTCTGCGTCTCGTGGCGCAGGGGCTCAGCAATCCGGAGATCGCAGCGCGGTTGCGGCTGAGCGATCATACCGTCAAACGCCACGTGGCGAACCTCCTGACTCGGCTCGGCCTGCCGTCGCGTGCCGCTGCTGTCGCGTATGCGGCACAGCATGGGTTGCTGTAGCTGTCAGCTATCAGCTTTCAGCCGTCAGCTTTGGTGAAGCCGATAGCCGATAGCCGATAACCGATGGCTGATGGCTGATGGCTGATAGCTGATAGCTGATAGCGCAGTTGTGGCCCGATCGGGCCATACCCACCTCCAGATCGACATGGCTCTCCCGGGCGAAGCGCGTGGCGCGGCTCGGCCCTAGCATCGATGCACTCGGGTGTCTCCCGTTCCATCCACTGCAGAGGTGCTTATGTCGAGCTCCATGACTCGAAACGGATTCGTTCTGGCGGCGCTCTCGGCGCTCGCGCTCCCGACGGCCGCTCACGCTCAGGGCAACACGATCACCTGGGGTCCGGCGCCGGCGGTGTTTCCGGCCGGGGCCAAGATGGCGGTGTTGCAGGGCGACCCGAGCCAGACGGCGATGTTCACGGTGCGGCTCGACCTCCCGGACGGCTATCGCTTCCCCGCACATTGGCATCCCACTGACGAGCACATCACCGTGATCAGTGGAACGTTCCTCGTCGGGATGGGCGACTCGATCGATCTGTCGAAGGTGATGGCGCTACCGGCAGGGGGGTTCATCACGGCGGGAGCGAACATGCATCACTTCGCGGTCGCGCGGGGGCACACGATCGTGCAGGTGCACGCGATGGGGCCGTTCGCGCTGACCTACGTCAATGCGAAGGACGCACCGCAGACGAGCTCGCGGTAGAGACGCTATCAGCTATCAGCTATCAGCGAGGCTACGGCTGATAGCTGATAGCTGACAGCTGACAGCTCAATCATTGGCGCACCCACGTCGACCGCATATCCCACGTCACATCGTAGACTAGGTCATTGACGAGGTGGCCATAGGCCTCGTTGGGATCGCGTGCGGTGAATTCGGGAATCCCGTTCGCGATCGTGAGCTCGCCGACCTTCTCGGTCGCCTGGGCACTCGACCGCCACACTACCCCTCCGGTCTTGGTGTTGCGCAGCTCGACCGCGAGCTCGGCGGACACGAGCGCCTCCACGTGCGCGGTGATCAGGCCGACCAGTCCCCCGTGCGGCTTGACGTTGGACACCTTGAGGTGGCCCGTGAAGACGACAGGGACGTCGCGCGCGCCGCCCAGCGCCGCGGCTGAATCTGCGACGGCGAACTCCTGCACTTCGATTCCCTTCTGTGCTCCCAGCATGTACTCCTCGAAGCGCCGCGTCGTGAAGTCTCCGAGATTGCCCTTCGCCCCCTCGACGGAGAAGGTGACGAGCCCCACGGTGCCGTATTGTTTGAGGTCGAGGGCCGGCGGTACGAGGACGCGGTGCGTCGGAGGTCCGTGCGATGAACAGCCGATAACGGCGAGGACGAGTGCGACGGCGGTCGTGAATCTCACGGCGGCTCCCGGTGCGGTTGTCGAGAACAACCTACTGTCCCGGCTACATTTCATTCCATGGTCGAAGCACAGCGGACCATCCCCAGCCCAGTGGGTGACCTCGTTCTCACGGCGTCGGAGACCGGGCTGACCGGGGTGTATTTTCCCACATCCCGGAAACAACCGCACTCCCTTCATCGAGTGAGTCCTCACTCCCTGATCCCCTCTCCCTCTCGCTCCACTCGGGGCAGGGTCTCCGGCAGAGGGGGAACGAATGACGTATTGAATCGCGTCGCAGCACAGCTCAAGGAGTACTTCGCCGGGACGCGCACCACATTCGACCTGCCGCTCGAACCCAGCGGGACCGACTTCCAGCTCAGCGTCTGGGAGTTGTTGCGCCAGATCCCTTACGGCGTCACCACGAGTTATGGCGAGCTTGCCCGTCGCCTCGGCGATCCCAAAGCGACGCGGGCCGTCGGCGCCGCCAACGGCGCCAACCCGATCCCGATCATCGTCCCCTGTCACCGCGTCGTGGGGTCGAAGGGGGAGCTGACCGGGTTCGGCGGAGGGCTCGATCGCAAGCGCTGGCTGTTGGAGCACGAGGGTGCGCTGATGCGGCTGGGACGGTAGGGGACGGTAGGGGACGGTAGGGGACGGTAGGGGACGGTAGGAGACGGTAGGGGTGGTGCGTTGGTCCTGTAACTGCAGAGAGTCCGCAACACGATTTGTTTCTTCCCTTACCGTCCCCTACCGTCTCCTACCGTCTTCTTCCCTGGCACCAGACTTGCGCTACGAGCCATCAAGACGGGCTCGGAGTGTCCGTGGACCGCATCGGCGACCATCTGTTCCAGGATATCGACGCGCTGCTCGAGCGCGATGAGGCCGGGCGTGTGCCCAAGGGACTGCGCGTCGAGCGGGTGCTGCTCGTCTCTCTGCTGCGCTACGCCATCGCCGACCTGCACGACCTCCGGCGCCGAGTCGCCGATACTTCAGCCGCCAAAGACGTCGACCGCAGCATCGAGTACTGGGAAGTCGTGCTCAACTGGCTGCGGGATCAAAAGAGCGAGTATGCGGACATCATGAGTCCGTAGCCGAATGCAATAGTGTGAGCGCAGTCACACCGCCGTAAACCATTCACTCCACTCGATCTCCATTTCCGGCATGAGACCTGCTTGAAGCCGTGCGGTCGACGCGCGGGCTTCACGAGCTTCGAGGTGGATTGTGATGCGGATCTGGACAGGCGCTGCCGGGCAACTGGGTAGCTGCGATCACTGCGTTTTCACTGATGCACCCTCTCTCTCCGAAGGTGAGGAAGAGGGAGGGAAGGACCAGGTCATCACGGTCGTGACGCTGCACCGGGGAGGCGAGATCGCCTTCCTGGCGCGCTTTTGTCAGAAGCATTTCCTGCAGTTTTCCGATCTTGTGTCCGACCAGGTCGCGGCACTGCTCTACCCCGCCCAGAAGACGCACTAAACGAAAGCCGGCTCGACGCCTTGGATCGCCGAGCCGGCCTCAACCTCTCCCGCCTTTCTACCGACCTCTAACCGTCCTGCTATGGCGGATGAGGTACTACGACCGCGTTACCGTATACGTTCCGCACGCCGTGAACTGAATCGTCACGTTCGTCGTCAGGCCATTGCGCGTCGCCATGAACTTGAGTGTGCCGGAATCGACCATGGGGCGTACGGTGCAGGTCTTGTTGTAGTGCAGCGGTGTGGTCGTCGAGGCCACGAGGTTCCACGTGTTGGGGCCACGCGTCCACGTCGAGTTCCCCGCGAGCGTGACGCTGCCCGAAGGCAGCGGAGCGTCGGGCTGGATCTGGCCCGCGGTATCCGCGGTGAAGGTGATGCTCCAGCTGCGCGTGTGGTTGGCCGAAGCGCCGTTGGGCCAGGTGTAGGTGGTGCTGACGTTGGTCGAGGTGAACGCCAGCTGGGCCGAATCGCCGATAATCTGGCGGGTGCCGTTCAGTGTCCACGTCCACTCACGGCCGAGCGGGCCCACGTGGATCCGGGCGAAGTCGGTGAAGATGTGCTTCCAGGCGTGGTCGGTGATCGAAAGCGTCGGATCGAGCACGTCGATCGTGCCGCGCACCGTATCGGAGCCGCCGAGCGCGTAATTCACGACGCAGTTGTTATAGGTCAACCGCACCGAGTCGGGCACCGGATCGCCGTCGGAGTTCGTCGGAGCGGCCGGCGTCCGCGAGACGCACGGTGGGGGCGGTGTGTTGGCTGGGGCGCTCGGGCCCACCGCGCCGGAGCCATTTGCCGTCGAGAAATCGAATTCCGACTGGACGTCCGTCGCGAGGACGGCGCTCAGGCTATCGGCTTGTGCGCTCGTCAGCGACACCGACGCCGGGCCGGTGCTGTTGCTACACGCCGTGCCCAGCATGGCGGCGGCGACCGCCAGAGTGGAGAACCCGCCCAATCTGCAGAGACCATTCATGACGACCGACTCCTGGTAGGGTGGTGAGGACAAGAAAGACAACGGGGATGGGCAGCGAGACACGCCGGGGCCAGGGGGTTGGGCACCCGATCGATCTGCTACCACATCCCCAAAGCATGCGAAGCGCGACACGACGGCCCTGTGTTGTTGGTGGCTGGTTCGACGCCTCGGGTGTCGCGTTTGTTAATGGGGACTCGGCGATCGTGCTCGGCGTTTCACGTCAGCCAGGTGTAAGCCGTTGCGATGCAGCGGAATGAAACGCCGAAAAGAAAAACCCCTCTCGCATGGAGAGGGGTTGGCCGAGCGAGTGTGATTCAGCGCACAAACGTCACGAAGCCTGCCATGTTGGCGATTGCGCCGATCGCACCGTGTTGGCTGAAGCCCAGTCGCCGCGGCTCGCCGCCGATGGTGATCGCCTGGCTCAAGTGATGGTTTTGCAGATTGAAGATCTGGACCGTGCCGCCGAACGGGATCGTCACCCACGCCTGGACATCGTCGGCGGTGACACCGACACCGAAGCCGCCGCCCGAGAGGGCCATGGTCGCCGTGATGGCGCCGGTTTGCAGCGTGATTTCGGTCAGGTACCCGGCCTCATTGGCGACGTAGAGCCGGTCGCCCCTGCGCGTGATCGCCATTCCCTGGGGAGTCCCGCCGACCGAGAAGGTCCGCAACACCGTACCGGTGAACATGTCGAGTTCGCTCACCGTGGCGCCCACGAACGCCGAGACATAGATGATGCGATTGTCGGGCGCGACGACAAAGGCATTCGGCGCCGCCCCGACGTCCACGCTCTGAATGACCTGGTTCGTGCCGGTGTCGACGATCAGCACGGCGGTTCCGTTCGTGCCGATGAAGAGACGGGAGCCGTCGGGTGAGACCTGCACCGCAAACGGGTCGGCTCCACCGGTCGAGATGGTGGCGACGACCTGGGCGGTCGCGACGTTGATGACCGACACGTTTTCACTGAGCTGGTTGGCCACGTAGGCGGTTCCGCCATCGGGAGAGAACGCCACACCCGTGGGCGCGCTGCCTGTGGAGATGAACCCGTCGAGCGTCTTGGTTTTCGTGCTCGTGATGCCGACGCCGGCATTGAACGCTTCGGTGAAGTAGGCGAGCCCGTCGTCGCGCACGGCCATCGCCCAGGCCGGCGGAGTGATGATCTTGTCGACGATCGTTCCACCGGGATGCGAATTCTGCGAACAGCTATTCGAGTTGGAAGTCAGCGCGGCTGTCACGGGAGGCAGGTTGTTGACCTGCTCGGTCGGACGATCCTGCGAGCAAGCCACTGATGCGACGGCGATCGCCGTCGCTCCGATGACGCTCAGCCGTTTCATGAGAACCCCCAGTTGGTTGAGTTCACATCGCAACGACGAGCGGGTAACGTGTGAGTCGCGGCGTGGGACGGTTAGGCTGTTATTGCGACAGGCGGGGTGCGGGGACGCGACAGGGAGCGCGACGCGATGTTGCTGCAGCGAATCGTCGAAACCTCCGGCCAGGTGGCCAGGACTTCGGGTCGTCTCGCCAAGATCGAGCGACTGGCGGAGTTGCTGCGCGGCTCCGCCCCATCCGAAGTCGAGACGGTGACTGCGTACCTTACGGGAGCCTTACGTCAAACCAAAATTGGAGTGGGTTTCAGCCTGTTACAACGCGTGGCCTCCACGGCCGCGGCGGAAGAATCCAGCCTCACACTCGCCCATGTCGATGACGCGCTCGCTCGTCTCGAGGGTGCGTCGGGCAAGGGCTCCGCACAGCTGCGCGAGTCGACGCTGCGCTCGTTGTTCGAGCGAGCGACGAAGGACGAGCAGGGATTTCTCTTTCGTCTGATCACCGGTGAGGTTCGCCAGGGCGCGCTCGAAGGTGTGATGATCGAGGCCGTCGCGCGCGCGGCGGGCATCGACGCAAGGGTCGTGCGGCGCGCCACGATGCTAGCCGGCGACCTGGGAATGGTGGCTCGTGCTGCGCTCTTCGAAGGTCCGGCGGGGCTCGACCAGTTCACCGTTCAGCTGTTTCGCCCGATCCAGCCGATGCTCGCCCAGACCGCCGACGACATTTCGCAGGCGATGGCGCAGCTGGGTCGCGCGGCGCTCGAGATCAAGCTCGATGGCGCCCGGATTCAGGCGCACAAGTCGGGCGACGAAGTCCGTGTCTTCTCACGGCTCCTGAACGACGTGACGGCGGCCGTCCCCGAGGTCGTCGAAGCGGTCCGCCGCCTGCCCGCGGACTCCGCGATCCTGGACGGCGAAGCGATCGCGCTTCGGGCGGACGGCTCACCGCTCCCCTTCCAGACGACGATGCGGCGCTTCGGGCGGAAGCTCGATGTCGACGAGCTCAAGTCGGAGCTCCCACTCCATCCATTCTTCTTCGACATTCTCTACGCCGATGGGGCGGCGTTGATCGACGAATCATACCAGGCACGCGCCGCAGTCCTCGCGGACCTCATGCCGGAGGGACAGCGGCCCGCCCGCATCGTCACAGCGGACGCGAAGGAGGCGCAGGGCTTCTACGATCGCGCCATCGCCGCAGGCCACGAAGGCGTCATGGCCAAAGCGCTCGAGGCGACGTACGAAGCCGGCTCCCGCGGCTCGGCGTGGCTCAAGGTCAAAGCCGTCCACACCCTGGACCTCGTCGTGCTCGCCGCCGAATGGGGCCACGGCCGCCGTAAGGGCAAGCTTTCGAACCTCCACCTCGGCGCCCGCGATCCGCAGGGCGGCTTCGTGATGCTCGGCAAGACGTTCAAGGGATTGACCGACGAGCTGCTGGAGTGGCAGACGGCCAAGCTGCTCGAGATCGCGACCGAGCGTGAAAGGCACATCGTGCGGGTACGCCCCGAACTGGTGGTCGAGATCGCCTTCAATGGCCTGCAGGCGAGCGCGCGATACCCCGGTGGTTTGGCGCTACGGTTCGCCCGCGTCGTGCGCTATCGGCCCGACAAGACGGCGAGTGAGGCCGACACGATCGAGACGGTGCGGGGGCTGCATCGGCCCTAATCCTTTACAACCTAGTCGTAATTCCTTCGCCACGCGCGCCAATCTTCCGTGATGTCATCTGCCATTCTTGACGCGGCGTCGTAGAGCCAGCGTTTGTCGCGGCGCTTCAGGTCGGCGAGGAGCGTTTTGGCGTCGAGGCCGCCGAGGTGGATGTTGGCGGTCTCGCCTCCCATCCCTTCGAGCAGGCGCCGCTCGTCGCGCTTTTTCGGCAGGGCGTTGAGGGTGATGCGCGCGCAGTCGGGGGCGAGGCGGCGGATCAGCCAGTCGCCGCTCACGTCGACGCAGGGGTCGGGGCAGCGTACACCGCGCCGCAGCATCTCGTGATAATGAATCTTGCGCGCGAACCCGGCGAGGGCCCAGATCGCGCGACGTAGCGGCGGCCCGCTGTGAGCGAAGACGCACGCCGAAGGCGCCAGGGCCTTCGCTTCACGCGCGATCCGGCCGCCGCGCCATTGAGCGAGCGCGACATAGCGCTGCCGGCCGAGGCTGCCGACGCCGGCAACGCGGTGCACGACACGCTTCTCGAGGCCGCGCTCGGGGAACGCCCGCTCGAGCGCCGAGTCCACGGCCGGCGGGAGGGCCCCGCGAATGGCGGGGAGCGCCTCGAGCTTCTCCCAGAACTTCTCCGGATCGTGCAGCCGGTACTCGGCCATGTCCCGCAGCTCGACGTGGGTCTCCGCGAGCACGTAGGCATGCCCGCCGGCGGCCAGCGTCTCGCGGTAGCCGCTTTCGATCGCGGCGGCGGCGTCCTTGGGGTCGATCTTGAGGTCGTGGTACCCGACGGCGACGACGACGCTCGTCGCGAGGCGCACCAGATCGTTGGTGTAGGGGAGCGGGTACGCTTCGTCGAAGTCGTTCACTCCCCAGATCAGCCGTCCTTCGGAATCGCGCCAGGTGCCGAAGTTCTCGACGTGCAAGTCGCCGACCGCGAGCACCTGCGGCGCACGGGCGTCGGCGCCGACGATGGACTCCCAGCGCTCCGCCCAGCGGTAGAACGTGCCGCGCAGGAACGGAAACGGCCCGGCGCTCATGGCGCGGTGCTTCAGATCGAGGTCGGCGCGGATCAGCGGCAGCCGCTCGCCGAGCCAGGCCTCGTACCGTGCGGTCGCCTTGACGATGTCCATCAGATGGCGCGCGTCAGTCCGCCATCGACACGCAGGCTCTGTCCCGTGATGTAGCTCGCATCCGACGAAGCAAGGAAGGCCACGACGCGTCCGATCTCCTCCAGGGTGGCGGGACGTCCCAGCGGCGTCGCCGCGACGAACGCCGGGTCGGCCTCGTCTACGAACCCCGGCAACACACAATTCATGCGGATACCCAACGGCCCATAGCGATCCGCGAAGAGCTTCGTGAAAGCGCCGAGCCCGGCGCGGAACACGGATGACACCGGGGCATCGAGGTGCGGCTGTGCGGCCCAGAGCGACGAGATGTTCACGATCGCCCCACCGCCCTGCTGCTCCATCACGGGAACGACGAGCCGGGCGAGCCGCACGACGTTGAGCAGTAACAGGGCGAGTCCTTCTTCCCACGCGGCATCCGGGATCGAGAGGAGATCGCCCTTGGCGACGTGTCCAGTGTTGTTGACGAGGATGTCGATGCGTCCGTAGCTGTCGAGCGTCGTTCGCACGAGCCGCTCGAGGTCGGCTACACGAGCGACATCTCCCCGCACAGCCTTGCCGCCGAGTGTTGCGGCAAACGCTTCGACGTTCTGCGAACGCGCCATGAGGACGACGCGGTGTCCGCGGGTTGCCAGCTCACGTGCGCATGCGGCGCCGATGCCGCTCGAAGAGGCGGTGATGACTGCGACTGGACTGGGCACAGAGGGTGCGTGGAGGTTGTTGGAAGTTGGTGGAGGCGGGTGGAGATTGTCCAGTCTCAGATCAACTTCCACCAGCCTCCACCGTCTTCCACAACCTCCGCAACTCTGCTTCTACTGTCTGTAGAGCGCCGGGAACGTCTTTTCCAGCTTGTCGAGCTTCGGCAGGTCGTTGTACACGATGTACGGCTGCGTCATGTGCTGCGCGAGGTAGTTCTGATGATAGGCCTCGGCCGCGTAGAACCGGTCGAGCGGCACCACCTGCGTCACGATCGGCCTCGAGAAAAGGTGTGTGCGCGACAACTCGGCGATGTACGCTTGCGCCGCCCGCTGCTGCTCGTCGGACTTATAAAAGATCGCCGAGCGGTACTGGGGACCCATGTCCGGGCCCTGGCGGTTCAGCTCGGTCGGGTCGTGCGCCACCGTGAAGAACACCTGCAGCAGCTGGCGATACGACACCTGCGCGGGGTCGTAGGTGACCTCCACCGACTCGGCGTGTCCCGTCTCGCCCGTGCTGACGAGCTCGTAGTGCGCCGTCGGCGCCTTGCCG
>DASSIL010000123.1:0-6902 GCA_035691925.1 Gemmatimonadales bacterium | reverse complement strand
CCGTCACCTTCACCGTGTTGTCCCCAGGATCGAAGCCGGCCGTCGCCCCCTGGCTGAAGCTGCCCCCCTGCCCGGTCCCGATGGCGAACGTGGCCCCGTTGGCCGTGCACACGATGTTCGTCAGCGTCCAGCCCGGCAGCGGAGTCTCTTCGGCAAACTTGTCTCCCAGCTGTGTGCCGTCGAACGCGAACGCCGCGTCGGTCGTCGGATTCGTCGTGCCGGTGTTCCGCGTAAACGTGGCCGGCACCCCCGATCCCGTCCCGTTGTAGCTGAACGTCGCCGTCCCACCCGTCGTCGCCTTCTCGATCCCCAGCGACGCGCTCTGGGTGTTGGTGAACGTGCACGTCGGGGTGTTCCCCGCCGCCACCGTTACCTTCACCGTGTTGTCGCCCGGGTCAAAGCCCGCCGTGGCCCCCTGACTGAAGCTGCCGCCCTGCCCCGTGCCGATCAAAGTCGTGGCGCCGTTAGCCGTGCACACGATGTTCGTCAGCGTCCACCCTGCCAACGCCGTCTCCGTGACGTACTTGTCCCCCAGCTGCGTTCCGTCGAAGGGAAACGCCGTCGTAACCGTCGGGTTACCCTGCGTCGCCGTATTACGCGAGAACGCCGCGAGCCCACTGCCGCTCACCGTGTAGCTGAACGTCGCCGTCCCGCCCGTCGTCGCCTTCTCGATCCCCAGCGACGCGTTGTGGGTGTTCGTGAACGTGCAGCTCGGCGTATTGCCCGCCGCCACCGTCACCTTTACCGTGTTGTCGCCCGGGTCGAAGCCGGCCGTCGCTCCCTGACTGAAGCCGGCCCCCTGCCCGGTCCCGATGGCGAACGTGGCCCCGTTGGCCGTGCACACGACGTTCGTCAGCGTCCAGCCAGCCAGCGCCGTCTCCGTCACGTACTTGTCTCCGAACTGGCTTCCGTTGAACGTGAAGGGTGTCGTGACGGTCGGGTTGCCCTGCGTCGCCGTATTGCGCGAGAACGCCGCGAGCCCACTGCCGCTCACGGTGTAATCGAACGAGGCCGTTCCGCCTGCCGTGCTCTTCTCGATTTGCAACGAGGCGTTCCGCGTGTTCGTGATCGTACACACCACATTTGCCCCGGCCGTTACGGTGACGGAGAGGCTGGTCCCGCTCCCGCTTGCCACCGGGTTTCCGAGAGCATCCACACACGAGATGGCGGTGGTGTAGTTCGATAGGGTCGTGTTGGTCCCCTGTGTCTCTCCGACCGCGTGGGTAGCGGCGGTGACGACTATCTGACCAGTGGTGCCGCCGTTCCCCACGTTCGTTCCGGTACCGGCAGTCACGCCGTCGATCTGCAAATTGAACAGACCTGGATCGGTGGTCGGAACGAGGGCCTTCTTCACCTCGAGCGTCTGGACCAAAGCAGCGAGCTGTACGCTCCGGTCCTGATTACCGCCGCTCGTGCCGTCGACCTGGTCCACGCCGAGGATGCGCATGTGGAATGGCGCGCCAGAGATACTGGCTGCGCCCTTGCCGGTGCCCCAATCCGCATCCGATGCGATGTGTCCGGTCCACCCCATCATGAGGTTGCACCCGCTAGCAGGGCACCCGGTGAGCATGAACTTGAAGGCGAATTCGCGGTCGGCGTCACCAGCGGACGAACCGTTTTGCAGCACCTTCCCATCATCGATCGTGGCGTTCTGCCCCGCAGAGACGAACGCCGCCGTACCCCCCTGGACCCAAACGGTCATTCGTTTGTCTGTTGAGCTGAGCGTTCCGTCACCAGCGATATGAAGCGCACCACCGTTGGGGAGTGCTTGCTGCGTCGCACTCGGAGTGACAACCTCGGCGGGCATTTCGAAATCGAACGTCGGCGCGCCCACCGTACAGGTCACCAGGGTCGTGCTGAGGCATGGATTCGACGCTTGCGTAAGATTGAATCTCGTCAGCCGGTCGACCGCGAACACTCCACCTTTCGTGAAGTCATAGTCGACTCTGACGATCCAGGTGCCATCGGTTAGTCCAGTCACCGCATTCCGGTATGGAAGCCCATCGGCTTCACGGTACTGCGAGTTGTTGCCGTTCACGTCCCCGTTCGCCCACTGGGGATGACTGTTGGATGGTGTCGTGCCGCATGGATCTGTGAGGTGGCTGAGGTTGATGTTTTGACACTGATCCAAGTTCAGGCCGGGGTTGGCCATGGCGAGAGAAGGGGCCGTAATGGACCTTGGCCTTTGCTTATCCTCGGTGCAGGCGACCGCGAACAAAAGAACGAGCAGAGAGAAGCGAAGCGTGCGTTTCACGGCGAGCCTCCGAGGCGAGCGACCAAGTCTTGATCTAGCCTCGCCACCTCAGCCTGCGCCCACCATAACCGCGGGGTGTACATCGACTACAACATTGGTTGACGCTTGCGTATCCCTGGCGATGTGCGCGCCCCACAATGCGTTAGCACGCTCTCACGCGATGCTCTACTAAACGGAGCCACTCTAGCCACTCTTCTGACCGACGCATACCTTCTAGACGGCGCCGCTTCCCTGCCCATCCACGCGACAACGCCCTGGCTGTCTCTGCACTGGCAGTCCAGTGTCGATTTCAATCGTCGAACGAGTCAGCAGACATCAGCCCGTGTGCCCTCAGCTGGTACGGGCCTGTCGGAGCATTCTGGATGCCGATTGACTCGCGATTGACGGCTAGCGCATAGCTTGGGGCGAGGTTTGGGGATGAGGGGGCCCGCGGATGCGCACGCGTCTATTACTTGCCGACGACCACCCAATCGTACTGTTCGGGCTGGAGAATCTGTTCCGCCAAGAGCCGGACTTTCAGATCATCGGTCGTTGCATCAACGGCGAGGAAGCAATCATCGCCGTGCGCCGCCACCATCCGGAAATCCTGATCCTCGACATTCACATGCCCCGCAAAGACGGGCTCGCCGTATTGCGCGAGCTGCAGCGCGACCAGCTACCGACCAAAGTCGTGCTGATCGCCGAGGTGCTGGGAGAAGAGGAGGCCCTGGAGGCCTTCCGGCTCGGCGTGCGGGCGATGGTGCTGAAGGAGTTGGCGTTGAAAATGTTGGTGCAGTGCGTCCGCAAAGTGATGGCCGGAGAGATGTGGATCGAGAAGCGCGCGTTCGGCCAGGCACTCGACGCCTTGTTGCGCCACGAAGCGGGCGCCCGTGAGGTCGCAGGGCTGCTTACGCCGCGCGAGATGGAAATGGTGCGCATGGTGGCGAGCGGACTCCGCACCACCGAAATGTCGCGCCGCCTCGCGATCAGCGAGGGGACGGTGAAGACCCACCTGCACCGCGTCTACCGGAAGCTGAAGGTCGACAATCGCGTGGCGCTGACGCTGTACGCCCAGTCGAAGAAGCTGGTCTGACCAGTAGCGCGGCTCCAAGCGAACTCACCATTACACGACCGCACCTTCGTCCGACCTTCCCTTCCTCACCCATGGCGCCCCGCCACTTCGATCGTGTCTAGACGGTACAAGGGAGCTCGCCTAGTGGCCCGGAGCGGTTCGGAATCCACGGCGAGAAGCTTCCTCCAGCAGAGGTGGTGCTCATGGAGGGACAGCTGCCCAAGTTCCGGACATCGCTACATCCGCTTGTACTTCGGCCCGCTCCCCCCCTCCCGTGGCGTCCAGCGCGGCCCGAGCACGTCGGTGGCCTTGCAGTCGATGCAGTTCGGCGCATTGATGCGCAGCTTCCCGTCGACTTCCTCGTACACTCCCGCCGGGCAGACGTGACTGTAAAAGCGCGCCACCTCGGCCGGCACGTCCTTGCCGGCGACAAGGTGCGTAGGAATCGTGTCGCGCGTCGTGTTGCCCGACTTGAAGACACCATCGACCTTGCTGAACGTCAGTATGCCGTCGGGCGTGAAGGCACCCTCCGCTTCCTCGCGGCGCGCTGCGTCGGCGTCGGCGTGCATGGCGTATCGCCCGCCGGGGAAGCGGCCGCCGGTGAGCGTCATCAGGCCCGCCTGGAATCCGCCGGCCGTGAACCCGTGCTTGAAGGCGAGCCGCATGTTGCGCGTGCGGTAGAGGTCGCGACGGATGTACGACTCGTTCACCAGCCGGTCGTACGGTGCGAGGGACGCCGCCCCAGTGTCGCCGGACTTCAGGGCGCTGAAGATCGTGCGCGCGGCGTAGATCCCGGAGTGCATCGCGTAGTGGATCCCCTTGAGCGAGGGAACGTCGACGAACCCCGCCGCGTCGCCGAGCAGCACCACGCCGTCGCCCGAGCGGCGCGTGGGGAGCGCGTAGTAGCCGCCTTCGGGGATCGTCTTCGCTCCCCACTCGAGCAGCTCGCCGCCCTCGAGCACGGGCCGGAACAGGGGATGACCCTTGAGGCGCTGCACCAGGACGTGCACGTCGAGGTTGGCGTTCGTGTAGTCGAGACCGACCACCATCCCCAGGGCGACGAGGTCGGGCGCGAGGGGATAACAAAAGCTGCCGCCAAAAGCGTCACCCGGCAGCGGCCACCCCAGCGTGTGAATCACGCGATCGAGCGGCCGCTTCGTCTCCCAGATCTCCTTCACGCCGAGGGCGAAGATCTGCGGATTCTCGGACTTGACGCCCTGCCACTGGAGCCAGGCCTGCGACAGCGACCCCCGCGTCCCCTCGGACAACGCCGTGACGCGGGCGGTGATGTCGTTGGGCGCCGAGTAGGACGCGAGCGGCTGGCCATCGCGGCCTAACCCCGTGGCGGCCGTGCGCACACCAGCGACGCGGTTGCCGTCGGTGAGCAACCCCGCCGCCGGGAATCCGGTGAACACGTTGACCCCCAGCGCCTCGGCCTGCTGCCCCAGCCAGCGCACGATCTCGCAGATCGAACCGATGTAATTCCCATGATTCCTCATCGTCGGCGGCGTGGGGATGCGGAGCGCGCCCCCTGCGGTCATCAGGTACACCGCCTCGTGCTCGACGCGCCCACGCAGCGGCAGGTCCTTTTCCGGGAGATCGGGGAACAGCTCGCGCAGTGCGACCGGATTGACGACGGCCCCCGAAAGCGAGTGCTCTCCCAGCGCCTCGGCCTTTTCCAGCACGCCGATGTTCAGCTCCCCCACGGAGGGATCCGCCTTGGCGAGCCGCGCCAGCTCGATCGCCCCGGCGAGCCCCGCCGGCCCGGCGCCCACGAACAGCACGTCGAGCTCCATCGAGTCGCCGGCGCCCGCCGATCCCTGTTTGACCAGGAGTTGATCGAGCGGAAGAGGGGGCTGATACTGAGACGGAATCACTGTTTTGGCTGACGGCTGACAGCTGATAGCTGATAGCGCCTTATGCGTTGAGCTTCCGTATCTCCTCCGTCAGCTTCGGTAGGACTTCGAACAGATCTCCTACAATTCCGTAGTCCGCGATCTTGAAGATCGGCGCATCCTTGTCCTTGTTGATCGCGACGATCACCTTGGCCGTACGCATCCCCGCGAGGTGCTGGATCGCCCCGGAGATGCCGACGGCGATGTAGAGCGACGGGCTCACGGTCTTGCCGGTCTGCCCCACCTGATCGCCGTGCGGGCGCCAACCGGCGTCCACGACCGCCCGTGACGCCCCGACCGCCGCACGTCCGCCGAACGCCTGCGCCAGCTCCTCGAGCAGCTTGAAGTTCGCGGGCTCCTTGAGCCCACGGCCGCCGGAGACGACGACCGGCGCTTCGGCGACGTCGAGCGCTCCTGCCGCGGCGGCCTTGATTCCTTTCACCACCACCCGGCCCCCGTCGCCACCCGCGGCGACCGTCTCCGCAGCACCTGCCTTGGGCCGCTCCACCGGAGTGAAGACATTGGGTCTGAGCGACAGGACGGCCGGTGTGGCGACGACCTTCAGCTTGAGCAATGCCTTCCCCGCGTAGACCGGCCGCGTCACGACGACCGCTCCACCGTCGACGCTGACGTCGGTGATGTCGGCGGCGAGCGGACGCCCGAGTCGCGCGGCAACGCGGGGCGCCAGATCCTTGCCCTGGGCGCTCGCGGTGAAGACGACGGCGCCATAGCTCCCCGATTGCACCCGCTCGGCGATCGTGCGGGCGTACCCCTCAGGGGCGTATTGGGCGAACCCTGCATTCGTCGCGGTGATGACCTTGTCTGCGCCATGGCGACCAGCGGCATCTACGCCTGAGACCGGGCCCGCGGCGCACACCAGCGCGTGGACCTCGCCACCGAGCGCGTCGGCAAGGCGACGAGCGCCGGTGACGACCTCGTGGCTGACTTTACGCAGGCCGCCGTCGCGCTGCTCCAGGATCGCGAGGACGTTGCTCACAGAACCTTCGCCTCTTCCCGCAGCAGCTTGAGCAGCTCGGGGATCGCGGCGGCACCCTCACCGACGATGCGCCCTTCCTTGCGCTCCGGGGGCGGCGTCATCGCCAGCACCTCGAGGCCGGGGGAGCCGAGGGTCGTCGGCTTCACCTCGAGCGGTTTCTTCTTGGCGGCCATGATGCCCTTGAGCGCGGGATAGCGCGGCTCATTCAATCCCTTGTCCACCGTCAACACCGCCGGCAGCGGGAACTCGACCTCCTCCATCCCGCCCTCGACCTCGCGCTCCGCCGTTCCCTTCCCCGCCGCGAGATCGAGATGGGCGACGCAGGTGACACACGGAACCCCGAGCAGCTCGGCCGTCATGGGCCCGACCTGATGATTGGAGTCGTCGATCGCCATCTTGCCGAAGAGGATGAGATCGTAGCCCCCGTCCGTGAGCTCTCGAGCGAGGGCACGCGCAACGGCCAGACCATCGGCGGGAACGGCGCCCGTCTCGAGCAGCACGCCACGGTCCGCTCCCATGGCGAGCGCGGTGCGGATCGTCTCCTGAGAGGCACCCGATCCGCAGGCGATCACGACGACCTCGCCGGTACCGGCCTGCTCCTTGCGGCGCAGCGCTTCCTCCACGGCGAATTCGTCGTACGGATTGAGGATGAACTTGACGCCGGCCTCGTCGAGCGACTTGCCGTCGGCGGCGATCTTGACGCGC
>DASSIL010000122.1:0-37676 GCA_035691925.1 Gemmatimonadales bacterium | reverse complement strand
TCGCCGATGCGGCACGTCGACACGCCCACACCGATGACCACGACCAACGCCCCCCGCAGAAGCGGGGGTACTGCGGGGAGTCGAATCGAAGGTCGATTCACGAACGGGCCACCCACGACCTCGCTAATGTATCCGTATCTGACCCCGGGCAGCAGGGCACACGCCACATCAAAAAAGTGATCGCTGGCCCTCGGCTTGACCCTGCCGAGGGCCCCCGGCTAGCATTGCCCGAACGGGGCGGCGTAGCTCAGCTGGTTAGAGCAGCGGAATCATAATCCGCGGGTCGGGGGTTCGAGTCCCTCCGCCGCTACTCTCTATGAAGCTGCTGATGGCCGGGGGCTGGCACCCCGGCCAAGTAATTCCTGCCTGCAAGTGTTGAGCCGCCGCCACGCCACCCCAAACAGATCCCACAAACCCTCCCCGGCGACCCTCAGGCTGGCGCGACAACGTATTTTGGTTTCCCCGATGGATATCAGGGAACGGGTGATCCGCGATCCGGCTCGCCTCCAGGCCGTCCGCCGCCTGGGGCTGCTCGACGCGCCCCCCGATCCCGCACTCGATCGGCTCACGCTGCTGACGCAACGAGTGCTGCACACGCCGGCCGCCATCATCTGTCTCGTCGACTCCGACCGGCAGGTCATCCACAGCGCCGTCGGGCTTCCCGAGCCGATCGACGGCCGCCGCGAAACACCGCTCACCCATTCGATTTGCCGCCTCATCGTCACGAGTGGCCGCCCCCTCGCCGTCAGCGACACGCGCCAGGACGAACAACTGAAAGACCACCCGGCTGTCACCGAGCTGGGCGTCGCCGCCTACGCCGCGAGCCCGCTCGTGACCGCCGACGGCCACGTCGTCGGCACGCTCGCCGTGATGGACTTCACCCCGCGCGTCTGGCGCACGGACGAGCTCGAGCTCTTGGGTCACCTCGCCGCCACCGCGTGGACCCAGATCGAGCTGTTGCGCGCACGCCGCGAATTGGAGCTCCAAGCCGCTGCACTGCGGCGCGCATCCGACGCCCGCGCCGCCCTCGCCGACTCGGGCCTCACGGCCACCTTCACACTCGCTCCCGACGGCACGATCCAATCGCTCGGCGAAAGCTTCGATGCCCTCACGGGCTGGCCCGCCGTCGAATGGGTGGGGCGCTCCCTCGTGTCCCTCGTCCACACGGACGATCTCCCCGCCGTGCTCGACCTGCTCTCGCGCGCCATGGAGGGAGAGGTGGTGCAGCCACTCGCCGCGCGCGTACGGCGCCGCAGCGGCGACCACCGCTCGGTCGAGATCCATGCCGCGGCACAGCTCGATCAGGGCACGGTGCGGCGCGTGCACGGGACGCTGCGCGATGTACCGCCCGCCGGGGCCGGCGCCGCGCGGGCCGAGGCCGCCCGCGAAGCCGGGCGCTGGAGCGCACTGCTCGATCACCTCCCCGATCCGATCTACTTCAAGGACTCGGACTCCCGCTTCACGCGCATCAACCGGGCGCAGGCCCGCGTGCTCGGCGTGGACGATCCCACGGACGCGATCGGCAAGAGCGACGCCGACTTCTTCCCCCCCGAGCATGCCGCCGCCGCCCTCGCCGACGAGCAGGAGATCATGACGAGCGGCACGCCGCTCGTCGCCAAGGTCGAGCGCATCGAAATGGTCCCCGGGACGGAACGCTGGTTCCTCGCCACGAAGATGCCGCTCCGCAACGAGGCGGGGGAGGTGATCGGTACCGTCGGCTGCTCGCGCGAAATCACCGACATGATGCGGGCCGAAGGGGAGCTGCGCCGCACCCTCTCACTGCATTCGGCGACGCTCGAATCCACCGCCGACGGGATCCTGGTGGTGGATCGCGAAGGGAGGATCACCGCCTACAACCACAAGCTCCTGGCGTTGTGGCGCGTCCCCGACGAGCTCGTCGCGCTGCGGCAGGACGAGCGCCTGCTCGAGCACATGGTCGAACAGATGAAAGACCCCGACGGCTTCCTGCGGCGCGTGCGCGAGCTGTACGCCGACGTCGAGGCGTCGAGCCTCGATATCCTGGAGTGCGCCGATGGGCGTGTGTTCGAGCGCTATTCCCAGCCGCAGCGGATCGAAGGGGTGATTGTCGGGAGGGTGTGGAGCTTTCGCGACGTCACCGAGCGGCGCCGCACCGAAGACCAGAACCGGCTCCTGGCGCACACGATCCAGAGCACCGGCGACATCATCAGCATCACCGATTTGGACGGCCGCTTCACCTTCGTCAACAAGGCGTTCTTGACGACCTACGGCTACGCCGAGGCGGAGATCATCGGCTTCACCCCCGCGCTGATCGATTCGCCGCGCAATCCTCCGTCACTGCAGGCCGAGATCCGGGAGGCGACCCGCAACGGCACCTGGCGCGGCGAGCTGTGGAACCGGCGCAAGGACGGCACGGAGTTCCCGATCGCGCTCACCACGTCTCAGATCCGCGACCCCGACGGTCGCGTGGTGGGGCTGGTCGGGGTGTGGAACGACATTACGCAGCGCCGCCGCAGCGAAGCCGTCCAGCAGGCGGTGTACCGCATCGCCGAAGGGGCGAATGCCGCTGAGGGCCTGGACGCGCTGCTGCGCGCCGTGCACCACATCGTGAGCGAGTTGATGCCGGCGGAGAACCTGTTCGTCGCGCTCTACGATCGCTCGGCCGGCCTCCTGACCTTTCCGTACTTCGTCGACCAGGTGGACACCGCCGACGCCCCGCGGCCGCTCCTCCCCGGCCTCACCGAATACGTGCTGCGCACCGGGCGGCCGTTCCTCGGCACCCCCGAAGCCGTGGCGGCACTGGAGCGCCGCGGCGACGTCGAGCTGGTCGGCGCCCCGTCGGTGGACTGGTTGGGCGTGCCGCTGAAGGTGGGCACCGACACGATCGGCGTGCTGGCGGTGCAGAGCTACACCGAGGGCGTGCGCTACGGCCTCGAGGAGCTGGCGATCCTGGAATTCGTTTCGGCCCAGGTCGCGATGGCGATCGCCCGGACCCGCGCCGCCGAACAGCTGCAGTCGAGCGAGCACAACTACCGCCAGCTGTTCGAGGGGAATCCCGCCGCGATGTTCGTGTACGACGCCGAAACGCTGCGCTTCCTGGCGGTGAACGAAGCCGCGGTACGCCGCTACGGCTACACCCGCGCAGAGTTCCTCGGCATGACGCTGATGGACATGCGCCCACCGGAAGAAGCGGAGCGGTTGCGCGAGGTGCTGGCGCAATACCGGGGCGGCACCGCCCGGGCCACGGGGCTGCGTCACCAGCGTCACGACGGTTCGCTGATCGACGTCGAAGTCACATTCGACGACATCGAGTTCGAGGGACGGCCCGCCCGGCTCGCCGTGGTGGAGGACGTGACGGAGCGGCACCGGCTCGAGGGCCAGCTGCGGCAGGCCCAGAAGATGGAAGCGGTGGGGCAGCTCGCGGGGGGCATCGCGCACGACTTCAACAACCTGCTCACCGCGATCGTCGGGTATGCGACCTTGCTCGAGCGCACGCTCCCCGCCGACGCCACCGCCCGGGAGGAGGCGCAGGAGATCATCGGGGCTGCACGCCGCGCGGCGAACCTCACGCACCAGCTGCTGGCGTTCAGCCGCAAGCAGGTGCTCCGGCCCTCGGTGGTCGACGTCAACGTGGTGATCCGCGACATCGAGCGCATCCTGCACCGCGTGATCGGCGAGCACATCACACTGCGCACGTCGCTCGACCCCGCGCTGGCATACGTGCTCGCCGACCCGAGCCAGCTCGACCAGGTGATCATGAACCTCGCCGTGAACGCGCGCGACGCGATGCCGGGCGGTGGCCGCATCACGATCGAGACCGCCAACGTCCCGCTCGACAGCGAGCTGGCGCAGGTACACCCCGAGGCGCGTCCCGGCGGCTACGTGCTGCTCGCCGTCAGCGACACCGGCACGGGACTCTCCCCCGAAGCCAAGGCGCACCTCTTCGAGCCGTTCTTCACCACCAAAGAAGTAGGGAAGGGAACGGGACTGGGACTCGCGACGGTGTACGGCATCGTGCGCCAGAGCGGCGGCTTCATCGGCGTCGACACCGAGCTGGGACGCGGCACCCGGTTTCGCATCTACCTGCCGCGCGCCGCGTCGCCTGCGAGCGAGCCCGCGAAGACCACCGCCCCCGCACCGACGGCGCGCGGCGCGGGAACGGTGCTGGTGGTCGAAGACGAGGCGGGAGTGCGGCATCTCGCGCGCGACGTGCTGCGCCGCTGCGGGTACCGCGTGCTCGAGGCCTCGGACGGGGCCGAGGCGCTCCGCCTCGTGGAGCAGGAGGGATCGATCGACCTGCTGCTGACCGACGTCGTGATGCCCGGGATGAGCGGCGCCGAGCTCGCCCTGAAGTTCAGGGCACTGAGACCAGAGGCGCGCGTGCTCTACGCCTCGGGGTACGCCGACGATGCACTCGACAGCCACGGCCTGCCGGCGCAGGGAGTGCCCTACCTCCAGAAGCCATTCGAGCCGGATGATTTAGTGCGGAGGGTGCGGGAGCTGCTCGAAACCTAAGACAAATGTCGAATATCGAATATCCAATGTCGAATTTCGAAATTCGATATTCGATATTGGGCGTTCGTCATTTACCTGACTCCCGGCCAAGCCACCGCGCGGATGTCCTTCGACCGCTCCCGCGCAAACTCTTGCGCCACCCCGAGCAGCCGCACGTAGTCATCCCGCCACGCCGCAGGAATGTTCGCCCGGAAGTACGCCGCCGTCATGACCTCGGCACCTGCCGGTGGTGACTCGCTCGCCCCGTAGCCCACCACTTCGACGTCACACAGGTAACACGTCGAGCTTCCCGAATCCATCGCGTTGACGACGCGACACTCGAAATGGGCGTAGCACTCGTCCAGGACGGGAACACCCGATCTCCCGCCATGGTGCGGGATGCTGGCGAGCTTGTCCTTGTCCCGACCGTGGAAGAACCCCAGTTGGTGAATCAGGTCGAATTGATCGCGCCGCAGCAGATGAAGCGCCAGGCGGCCACTGCCGAAGATCATGTCGTGGCTGGTATTGAACTTGTGGATGAACATCGCCACGCGCGGGATCGTGGGAACGATCGACGCCCGGATCGCGCTGTCGAGGATCATCCCGTTGCGCTTGCCGCCGTGCGCGCAGGTGATGGCGACCACAGGGGAGGTGAGGTTGCGCAGCAGCTGATAGGTGTCGTCGGGGCTGACCATGTATAGTAAAGGTAAGGACCGATGCCGACCCTCGCCGAACGTTTCCTCCAGCGCCTCGACCGGCGCCGCCTGCTCGCGGGTCCGGGGACGGCGCTCGTCGCCGTGTCGGGCGGCGCCGACTCGGTGGCGCTGCTCGATCTGCTGGCGGGTGTCGCCGAGCGGCGCAATCTGCGACTGATCGTCGCCCACGTGGACCACGGCATCCAGGAAGGCAGCGCGGGCATTGCCGAGCAGGTCCGCGGCCTCGCCGGCCGCTACGGTTTCCCGTTTGAAAGAGCTCAGCTCGAGCTCGGCAGCGGCGCCAGCGAAACCGTCGCCCGCCGCGCCCGTTACGCGTGGCTCGAGGACACGCGCCGGCGCCGCGGCGCGGAGTGGATCGTCACCGCCCACCACCAGGACGATCAGGTGGAAACGGTGCTGCTCAGAGCATTGCGGGGCAGCGCACCTGCTGGTCTCGCCGGGATGGCCAGCCGGTCGCGCGGTGGTATCATCCGGCCGCTCCTGGGGTTCACCCACAGCGAGCTCGTAGCTCATGCCAACGAGCGGGGACTCGATTTCCACGACGACCCGGCCAACGAGGACCCGCGGCACCTGCGTTCCTGGTTGCGCCGTGACCTGCTCCCCGCGCTCGAGGGTCGACTCGGCAAGCAGCTGCGGGGAGATCTGCTGCGTCTGGGGAGGGCGGCGGCGGTCGACCGCCGCGCCTGGGACGGCGTTCTTAACCGCTTGCCGGGCCTAGACCTGAAGCACGACGCCACCGGGTTCGACGTTGCCCGGGGTACCCTCAGGGGGTATGATGACCCCTTGGGGGCCACCGTGCTGCGGGCGGCGGCGCGACGGGCGGGCCTGGTACTGGGGCCGTCACGCGCACGGCAAGTCCTGGCGCTCGCCGGCCGCCCATCGGGGCGGCGCCTCGCGATCGGGAACGGGTGGGAGGCGGCGGTGGTGTTCGACCGGCTGCGCCTCGAGCGGCCGCGCGACCGCGAGGCGATGCCGGTCGTCGTGACGCGCGGCGCTCGCGGCGACGCCCGGTTCGGCCGGTTCGTGGTGCGCTGGGCGCCCGCGACCGCGCCGAAGCAGCTGTCCCGCACCGCCTGGCGGACGTGGATCCGCGCGGGGGCGTGGACGGTGCGGGGCGCGCGACCCGGCGACGTGATCGCGCCGCTGCGCGGTGTGGGGCATCGCGAGCTGCGGCGCGTCTTCATGGACGCGCGGGTGCCGCGCGGGGCGCGGCCCAATTACCCGGTGCTGGTGCGTGGCGAAACCATTCTCTGGGTCCCGGGCATCTGTCGTGGTGCCGATGCGGTGCCGCGGCCGGGAACCCGGGCGGTGAGGGTCGATGTTACCGAGCACTGAGACCGAACGGCAGCTCGGCGGCGCCAAGCTGGCACGCATCGTGTACGATGCGGAGACGATCGCCAGTCGCGTTGCCGAGCTGGGGCAGGCGATCACCGCCGCGTATCCCGACGGGGAGCTGCTCGTGCTCGGGCTCCTGAAGGGAAGTTTCATCTTCCTGAGCGATCTGGTGCGTCGCATCGACCGGCCGCTGCAGGTGGATTTTCTGGTGGCGGCGAGCTACGGTGCCGGAACGGTCTCGAGCGGGGACGTGCGGCTGTTGTACGACCCCGAAACGTCCCTCACCGGGCGGCATATCCTGCTGGTCGAGGACATCGTCGACACGGGGAAAACGCTGAATCGATTGGTGGAGCTGTTGCGCGAGCGGCGTCCCCGGAGTCTTGAAATGTGCGCGCTGCTCCACAAACACGTGGCCGAGCATCTCGTGCTGGAACCGAAATTCGTCGGATTCGACGCCCCGCGGGCGTTTTTGGTGGGGTACGGACTCGACCATGCGGAGAACTTCCGGCACTTGCCTTATATTGCGAGCCTGACCTGACATGACGAACCGCGTTCCTCCGCCCCCGCGTGAATTCCAGTGGAGCCGCATGCTGCGGACGCTCTCGTTCTGGGCGTTCCTCATCGTGGGCACCGTGCTCCTGGTCCAGCTTGCCGCCCGCACGCGGCAGGATACCGCCGAGATCTCCTACTCCGACTTCATCATGCAGGTGGATTCGCAGAACGTGAAGCGCGTCGAGATCACCGAGCGGCAGCGGATCAAGGGCGACTTGGCTCACTCCATCCTGGTGAACCGCAAGGAAGCCGAGCACTTCACGACCCTCCTGCCGTTCGAGTCGAGTGAGACGTGGGTCGCGTCGCTGCGTGCCAAGGGCGTCGACGTGAACGCCAAGGACCTGCGACCGTCGTTCGGCGTCATCTTCATCAATTTTCTGCCGTACCTGCTGATGCTCGGCCTCATCCTCTTCATGGTGCGGCAGATGCAGCAGGGGGGAAACCGCGCCTTTGCCTTCGGCAAGTCGAAAGCCAAGCTGCTCTCGGGAGACACGCCCAAGATCACCTTCACCGACGTCGCCGGGTGTGACGAGGCGAAGCAGGAGCTCGAAGAGATCATCGACTTCCTGAAGGACCCGCAAAAGTTCCAGCGCCTGGGTGGCCGGCTCCCCAAGGGCGCGTTGCTCATCGGGCCGCCGGGCACCGGCAAGACGCTGCTCGCCAAGGCGGTCGCCGGCGAAGCGGGACGTCCCTTCTTCTCGATGTCGGGCTCGGACTTCGTCGAAATGTTCGTGGGCGTCGGCGCGTCGCGCGTGCGCGACCTGTTCGAGCAGGGCAAAGCCCACGCGCCGTGCATCATCTTCATCGACGAGATCGACGCCGTCGGCCGCCACCGCGGCGCGGGGCTCGGCGGGGGCCATGACGAGCGCGAGCAGACGCTCAATCAGCTGCTCGTGGAGATGGACGGCTTCGAGTCGAACGACGGCGTGATCCTCCTCGCCGCCACGAACCGTCCCGACATTCTCGACCCGGCGCTGCTGCGGCCGGGGCGCTTCGACCGCCAGATCGTAGTCGACATGCCCGACGTGAAGGGGCGGGAGCAGATCCTGCGCGTGCACACGCGCAAGATCCCGCTGGCGCAGAGCGTCGACTTGGAGCCCATCGCCAAGGGGACGCCCGGACTCTCGGGCGCCGAATTGTCCAACATCGTCAACGAGGCGGCGCTGCTCGCGGCGCGGCGCAACAAGCAGGCCGTCGACATGGCCGACCTCGAGGACGCGAAGGACAAAGTGATGCTCGGCCTCGAGCGCAAGAGCATGGTCCTCTCCGAGGAAGAGCGGAAGCTCACCGCGTATCACGAAGCGGGGCACGCGCTCGTCAGCTTGCACGTCCCCGGCGCCGACCCGATCCACAAGGTGACGATCGTGCCGCGCGGGCGCTCGCTCGGGGTGACGCACTGGTTGCCCGAGGAAGACCGGCACAATTACACGAAGCAGTTCATCCTGAGCCATCTCGCCACGGCGTACGGGGGCCGGGTCGCCGAGGAGCTGGTGTTCGGTCCCGACAAGGTGACGACCGGCGCGGCGCAGGACATCCAGCAGGCGACCGACATGGCGCGGCGCATGATCACCCAGTTCGGGATGAGCGACGTCGTGGGCCCGATCGCCGTCGGCGATCGGGAAGCGGAAATCTTCCTGGGGCGCGAGGTCGTGCAGCGCCGCGAGATCTCCGAGCACACCGCCGAAGTCGTCGACGATGAGCTGAAGCGCATTCTCGGCACGGCGTTCGAGCAGGCGCGCCAGATCCTCATCGAGCACCGCGCCGCGCTCGACCGGCTCGCCGCGGCGCTGCTCGAGCGCGAGACGCTGGACCGCGATCAGGTGCAGCTCGTCGTCGACGGCAAGGCGTTGCCGCCGGTGACGCCCACGCCGCCGCTCGTGCCGGCCGAGGCGCGCAAGCCCGCGGCGCAGCCGCTGCGTGGCGGTCCCGTCCTCGGCAATCCGCCCCCGGAGCCCGCCGGGGCGTGAGGGTCACGGCGCTCGCGACGCACGGCCTCCTTCCGGCGGCGGTGCGCGCGGCGCTCACGGCGCGCGGCTGGGATCCCGAGCGGTCCCGCTTCGCCGCGGCGGGTCTCACCCAACTCGTGTTGCTGCTCGAAGACATCGACGAGCCGGTGCGTGAAGCGCTGGTGCGCTGGTCGGCGCGCGCCGGCACGGACGTCCTCACCGGCGACGGCTGGGCACTCGTCGCCGGAGTCGCGAGCCGGCTCGCGGTGCTGGCGCGGCCCGATCGCGCGCCCCCCGAGCTGCATCCGGTCGTTCCCGAGCTGGCGCAGTGGTTCGCCGGCTACGCCGAGCCGCCGCGCCGCTGGGCGATCCGCGATACCGAGCTGCCGCTCGACGAGCCGGTGCTCGTCGGGATTCTCAATGTCACCCCGGACAGCTTCTCCGACGGCGGACAATTCGTTGCGCTGGACAAGGCGCTCGCTCACGCCGACAAGCTGATGAGTGACGGCTGCCGGCTGTTGGACGTGGGAGGGGAGTCCACGCGTCCCGGTGCCGCGTCGGTCCCGGAGGCGGATGAGATCGCGCGCGTCGTCCCGGTGATCAAGGCGCTGGTGGATCGCGGACTCGGACCGGTGTCCGTCGACACGCGCAAGGCGGTGGTGGCGCGCCGGGCGTTGGACGCCGGGGCGGCGGTCGTGAACGACGTCTCGGCACTGTCGATCGATGCCGAGCTCGGCGCGGCGGTGGCCGCCAGCGGGGCCGGGGTTATTCTGATGCACATGCGGGGAACGCCCGACACGATGGACTCGCTCGCCTGCTACGATCACGTCGCCGTGGACGTAGCGCGGGAGTTGCGCGAGGCGGTGAGCCGGGCCGAGGCGGCCGGTGTCGCGACGGAGCGCATCGTGCTCGACCCCGGGTTCGGGTTCGCCAAGACGCCGGCGCAGAACTTTCGCCTGCTCGATGAGCTGGCCACGATCGTGTCGCTCGGGTTTCCGGTCCTCGTCGGGCCCTCGCGCAAACGGTTCCTCGGTATCGCCACCGGCCGGGCGGTGGAGGACCGCGATCGTGCTACGGCGGTGGCGTGCGCGCTGGCGTGGGAGCGCGGCGCGCGCCTGTTCCGCGTCCACGACGCCGGTCTCGCCCGGGAGGCGCTCGCCGTCGCCCGTGCTCTCGAGGGGACGGATCCATGAACCTCGATGCCTACCGCTTCTTGATCCCCAAGCTGTGGCCGGACGCCGTCGAAATCCTGCTCGTCGCGTACGTGATCTACCGCTTTCTGCTGTTCCTCGTGGGGACGCGGGCGATTCAGATCGTCGTCGGCCTCGTGATCCTGTCGCTCGCCTACTTCGCGGCGGTGCTCGCGAAGTTCACGATGGTGAGCTACCTGCTCGGCGTCGTGTTCACCTTCGCTCCGTTCGCCGCCGTCGTGATGTTCCAGCCGGAGCTGCGCAACGCCCTCGCCCGGCTCGGTCAGTCGCGCCTGATGCGCGCCTTCGCGCGCGGCAATCGCCAATCGGTGGCGGAGGAGGTCTCCGAGGCGCTCGATCGGCTCGCGCGCGCCGGCACCGGCGCGATCATCGTCGTCGAGCGCGATCTCGCACTCGATGAATACCTCCCGTCGGGAGTGCCGATGGAGGCGAAGGTGTCGGCCGCATTGCTCACCACGATCTTCACGCCCTATTCGCCGCTGCATGACGGCGCCGTCGTAGTGCGCGGCGACCGGATCGTGGGGGCGGGGGTGGTGCTGCCGCTCACCCAGTACCGGGTGGCGGACAAGTCGCTCGGGACGCGACACCGGGCGGCGTTGGGGCTTTCCGAAGAGACCGACGCCACGATTCTCGTGGTGTCGGAAGAGACCTCGACGATCTCGATCGCCAGCGCGGGCAAGCTGTACCGGCCCCTCTCGGCCGAGATGGCTCGGGACGTCCTGTCGGGGGCCACCAGGCTCGAAAGTCTCGTTGGGACAGGGGCTTCCGCAGGCTGAAGGGCCCGGGCAGCATTGTTTCGTCATCGGGCAATCGGTACTTTCCCCAGCCTATGAGTTTTGCCGGCCTGGCCGAGCGGCTCGCCCGTATTCGGGCCGAGATCGCGCGGGCCCAGGCGGCAGGCGGGTGGACGCACACCGTCACGATCGTCGCCGTCACCAAGGGCTTCGGCCCGGACGCAGTGCGGGCCGCGCGCGCCGCCGGTCTCCCCGATGTCGGTGAGAACCGGGTGCAGGAGGCGCTGGAGAAGATGGCCGCGGAGCCGGATCCGGGTGTGGTCTGGCATCTGATCGGGCATCTGCAGCGGAACAAGGCGCGGCTCGTCCCCGGTCGCTTCGCGCTGGTCCACTCGCTCGACTCGATCGAGCTGGCGGAGGAGCTGGCGAAGCGGGCAGCAGCCCAGGGGACGCGGCAGCGGGTACTGATACAGGTGAACGTGGCAGGAGAAGTGCAAAAAAGCGGCTGTGCGCCCGCTCTTGTACCCGAGTTGGTGAAACGGGTGGCGGCGCTCGAGTCGCTGACGCTCGAAGGACTGATGACGATGGCGCCGCTCACCGGCGACCTTGCTCGCCAGCGGGACACCTTCCGCGGCCTGCGCCGGTTGCGCGACGCCCTGCAGGAGGAGGGCACATGGCTACCGAGCCTCTCGATGGGGATGTCCGACGACTTCGGTACGGCAGTCGAGGAGGGAGCAACGGTGATCCGCTTGGGTACCGCCCTGTTCGGCCCGAGGACGACGGAGTGAGCGATCCCTCATTCCACCTGACTCCCCTCGACGTGCGGCGGCAGGAATTCCGCCGCAGTCTCCGCGGCTATGAGCCGCTCGGCGTGGAAGACTTCCGCATGCGCGTGGCCGACGAGCTGGAGCGGGTGTCGCGCGAGAAGTCGGTGCTGGAGGAGCGGGTGGCGGCCCTGACCGAGCAGCTGCGTGTGTTCCGCGAGCGCGAGACGGCGATGAACGAAGCGCTGGTTGCGGCGCAGCAGCTGCGCGAGGAGACGCGCAACTCGGCGGAGCGCGAGGCGCAGGTGATCATGCGCGAGGCCGAGGCGGAAGGACGGCGACAGCTGGACGAGGCGACGCGCGCCCAGGAGCGCGCGCACGAAAAGATGATCGAAATCCAGCGCCAGTTCGCCGGCTACCTCGCGGGTTTCCGGGCGTTGCTCGAGCGGCAGCAGGCCGAGCTGCGCGCGCTGGAGGGCGATAACGGGTGACCGTCGCGGCGGCCGTGCAGGCGATTCGCGGCCGCACCGGTTTCACACCGGAGGTGGCGATCATCCTGGGGACGGGGCTCGGCGCGCTCGCGGAGGCGATCCAGGTCGACGTGGCGATTCCCTATTCCGAGATTCCCGGATTTCTCGTGCCGACCGTCGAGAGTCACGCCGGCCGTCTGCTGTGCGGGACACTGGAGCGCCGGCCGGTGGTCGCGATGCAGGGACGCTTTCACCGCTATGAGGGCTACACGCTCGACGCGGTGACGGAGCCGGTGCGCGTGCTGCACGCGCTCGGCGCGCAGACGCTCATCGTGTCCAACGCGTGCGGTGGCATGCACCCCGAGTGGGCGGCGGGCGACGTCGTGATCCTCGCCGACCACCTGAACCTGATCGGCGACAATCCGCTGGTGGGACCACACCGTTCCGATGGTCCCCGCTTCCCGGACATGACGACCGCCTACGACGCCGGGCTGCGCGCGCTGGCACACGCCGTCGCGCTGGAGCAGGGGATCACGCTGCGCGAAGGGACGTACGTCGCCGTGGCGGGCCCCAATCTCGAGACCCGCGCCGAGTACCGCCTGCTGCGCGCCTGGGGCGCGGACGTCGTCGGGATGAGCACCGTTCCCGAGGTGATCGTCGCCCGCCAGGAAGGGATGCGCGTGCTTGGGCTCTCGATCATCACCGATCTCTGTCTTCCCGACGCGCTCGAGCCGGCGACGGTCGAACGGATCATCGCCGTGGCGCGCGGCGCCGAGCCGCGGCTCGCCGCGGTCGTACGCGGCGTCATCTCCCACCTCAACTGATGGCGTACCCCCCGCTTTCGGTCACCGAGCGTGCCGACACGCTCGAGCGCCAGCTGCTCGCGACCTGGAAGCACGAGCGGCTGTTCGCGCGCGTGCAGGAAGCGACGCGCTACGGACCGCCGTACGTATTCTTCGAGGGCCCGCCCACCGCCAACGGTCGCCCCGGCATCCACCACGTCTTCGCCCGCACGATCAAGGACATGGTGTGCCGCTACCACACGATGCTGGGGCAGGGCGTGACCCGCATCGCGGGGTGGGACACCCACGGCCTGCCGGTGGAGATCGAGGTCGAGAAGTCGCTCAACATCTCGGGCAAGCAGCAGATCGAGGAATTCGGCATCGAGAAGTTCAACCAGCTGTGCCGCGAAAGCGTCTTCACCTACAAGACCGACTGGGAAGCGCTGTCCGATCGCATCGCCTACTGGCTCGACTACGAGCATCCCTACATCACCTACTCGCGCGAGTACATCGAGTCGGTGTGGTGGCTGCTGAAGCGGCTGTTCGAACGCGGTTTCCTGTATCGCGGCCACAAGGTGCTGCCGTACTGCCCGCGCTGCGGCACCGCGCTCTCCTCGCACGAGCTGGCGCTCGGCTACGAGGAAGAGCACATCAACTCGGTCTACGTCACCTTCCCGCTGGCCGACGATCCGGCCGCGCAGCTCGTCGTCTGGACGACGACGCCGTGGACGCTGCTCTCCAATGTCGCGGTCGCGGTACATCCCGACCTCGAGTACGGCGAGTACGCGCTCGCCGACCACGCGACCGGAAAGCTGATTCGCTACACCGTCGCCGTTGCGCGCGCTGGTGCCGTGCACGTGCACGGCAAGCCGATCGCCGAGGGCGACCTGCTCCGGACGTTCCCGGGCGCGGACCTCGTGGGGCGCCAGTACCGCCGGCCGCTCGATGTCGTGGCGTATCCGAAGGAGGGAAGGCACGAGATCGTCGTCGCGGCGGAATTCGTCACCGCGGAGGACGGTTCGGGGCTCGTGCACATGGCGCCGGCGTTCGGCGCCGACGACTACGCCACCGGTCAGCAGCACGGGCTCGCGTTCCTCAACCCGGTGGCGGCCGACGGCACGTTCCGCGGCACGACATGGCCGGAGATCGAGGGCAAGCTCGTCACCGACAAGGCGACCAATGCCGCGATCATCGAACGGTTGAAGCATGAGGGCCGCTGGCTCGAGACGGCACCGCTGACCCACACCTATCCGTTCTGCTGGCGCTGCGGTTCGGCGCTGATCTACTACGCCCGCAGCTCCTGGTTCGTGCGCACCACGGGATTCAAGCGGCGGCTGCTCGAGGCCAACGCGACCGTTGCGTGGCACCCGCCGGAGATCGGCACCGGCCGCTTCGGCGAATGGCTCTCGAACAACGTCGATTGGGCGATCTCGCGCGACCGCTACTGGGGCACGCCGCTCAACGTGTGGGAATGCGATCGCGCCCTCGAGCACCGCGAGGTGATCGGCTCCTACGAGGAGCTGGGCAGCCGCTGGGGGCGTGTGGTGCCCGCCGACTTCGACCCCCACAAGCCGTTCATCGACGCCGTCACCTGGAAGTGCAAGAGCTGCAGCGGGACGATGAAGCGTGTCCCCGAGGTGATCGACGCCTGGTTCGACTCCGGCGCGATGCCCGTCGCGCAGTGGCACTACCCGTTCGAGCACGAGGCGGAGTTCAAGGCGCACTTCCCGGCCGACTACATCTGCGAGGGCGTCGATCAGACGCGCGGTTGGTTCTACTCGCTGCTCGCGATCGCGGTGGGGTGCTTCGACAGCCCGGCGTACCGCAACGTGATCGTGAACGAGCTGGTGCTCGACGCCCACGGGCAGAAGATGTCGAAGAGCAAGGGCAACGTCGTGAATCCGTGGCAGGTGATCGAGCAGCACGGGGCCGATGCCGTCCGCTTGTTCCTCGTGGGGCAGAGCCAGGTGTGGCTCACCAAACGCTTCGACACGACGGAAGTGGGGAAGCTCGCCGGCGGGTTTCTCAATACGCTGCGTAGCACCTACGACTTCTTCCAGCGCTACGTGGAGGACTGGCGTCCGGGGGGCACCGCGGTGCAGCCGGTCGCCGAACGGCCGCTCGTGGACCGGTGGCTGCTGGCGCGACTCGACACCACCGTCGCCCAGGTCCGCGTAGCGTGGAACGATTACGACGTCACGACGGGAACGCGGGCGGTGATGGACTTCGTCGTCGACGACCTGTCCACGTGGTACGTGCGGCTCAACCGCCCGCGTTTCTGGGCGCCCGACCGGGCGGCGGACGAGGCCGCGCTCGCGACGTTGTATGAAGCCCTCGTCACGGTGGCGAAGCTGCTCGCGCCGGCGGCGCCGTTCCTCTCGGACTGGCTGCACCGGGCGCTGGTTGGAACTTCCGTCCACCTGGAACGGTTCCCGCTGGATCAGGGTCGCCGGGAGCCCGATCTGGTCACGGCGATGTCCGCCGTGCGGCGGCTGGCCACGCTGGCCCGGGCGGCCCGCGAAGCGAAGAGCCTGCGGGTGCGCCAGCCCCTGGCCCGGATGCAGTTGGCCGTTCCGGCCGCCGTCCGGGGCCCGCTCTTGGCGGACCTGTTAGATATCTTGGTCGCCGAAGTGAACGTGAAGACGTATCAGGTCGTCGAATCGGACGACGAGTTGGTGACGCTGCACGGCAAAGCCAATTTTCGCTCGCTCGGGAAACGCTACGGCAAGGCAACGCCGCAGGCGGCCGAGGCGGTCGCGAAGCTGACGACGGCGCAGCTGCACGCCCTCGAGCGCGGGGAATCGGTGAAGAGCGGGGAGTGGGAATTCTTCCCCGAGGACGTCACCGTGACGCGCGAGGTCGCGAGCGATTGGGTCGTGCAAACCGACGGGCCGTACGTCGTGGCGCTCGATCCGGTGTTGACGCCGGATTTGATCGAAGAGGGACTGGCGCGGGAAGTGGTGAACCGCGTGCAGCGGCTCCGCAAGGACGCCGATTTCGAATACACCACACGTATCGACCTGAGTGTTTCCGGTGCCCCGGATGTGGTCGCCGCCGTCGAGGCATTTCAGGGATACGTCATGGGGGAGACGCTGGCCCGGCGGCTGGTGCTGGGGACGCTCCTCGAAGACGTGGACATCACACGCGAAGTCGATATCGAAGGGCGGGCGGCGACACTTGGCCTGCGTCGACACGACGGACGAAAGGGTTGAAATGCCGACCAAGACCAAAGGCCTGAACAAGAAGCAGCTCTCGCACCTGGAGAAGCGACTGCTGGAGGAACGCGCCCGGGTCATGAAGGAGCTGGGCCACTACGACGAGTCGTTCAACTCCAGCCTGCAGGCGTCCGACGGGGATCTCTCGAGCTACTCATTCCACATGGCCGATCAGGGCACCGACGCGATGGAGCGCGAGAAGGCGTTCCTGTTCGCGTCGCAGGAAGGGCGCTATCTCTGGCACGTGAACCAGGCGCTGCGCCGTCTCTATCAGAATCCCGAGAAGTTCGGCAAGTGCGAGCAGTGCGGCGAGGAAATCGGGTTCGACCGGCTCGACGCGCTGCCCCATGCGCGGCTGTGCATCAACTGCAAAGCCAAGGAAGAGGATGGAAAGCGCCGCTAATCGCCGGCTGTTCTGGGGCACCGTGATCGGCATCGTGACGCTGGACATTCTCACGAAGCTGCTCGCAGAGGGGATCCTGTCGCATCGTCCGATCCCCGTGATCGGCGATTACGTCGTGCTGCGGCTCGTGTACAATCAGTGCGCGGCATTCGGTATCTGCCTCGGGCCCACCGAGTACTCGCGCTGGATCTTCCTCGCGCTCGCCATTCTCGCGCTCACCGTGCTCGGTTCGATGGTGCGACATACGCCCGACAGCGACCGGCTGCGCCTCTTCGTGCTGGGGCTGCTCGTGGCGGGGGCGATCGGCAACGTCGTCGACCGGCTGCGCAGCGCGCAGGGCGTCGTCGATTTCATCGAGGTGGGCATCGGCAGCTACCGCTGGCCGACCTTCAACGTCGCCGACTCCGCCATTACCGTGGGCGCGGTGGCGCTCGCCATCTCGCTGTGGATGGAGGGGCGCACGCGGGGCGGCGGAGCGCCGAAGGAGGCCGGGACGGCGACGTCGTGACGCCGTCCGGCACCACGTTGTGCATCGTGGTGCCCGTGACCGAGCGGCTCGATCGATTCCTCGCCGATCAGCTCGCGGTTTCCCGCACCCACGCGGCCCGCCTCATCGCCGACAAACGCGTCACCCTGGACGGACGCCCGCTGCGCGCCTCGGCGCAGCTCGAGCGCGGCATGATGATCGCGGTCGAGTTTCCGGCCGAGGCGCCGCCGCGCACCTACACCCCCGCCGCAGGCGATCTCCACTTCGTCTACCAGGACGAGCATCTCGCGGTGCTCGACAAGCCCGCCGGTCTCGTCGTGCACCCCGGCCCCGGCCACTGGGACGACACCCTCGTCAATGTCCTCGTCGGGCGTGGGACACCGCTCTCGGAGGGGAATGCAGCAGGGCGTCCCGGCATCGTCCACCGCCTCGATCGCGATACCTCGGGTCTCCTGGTCGTCGCCAAGACCGACCTCGCGCATCGCCGCCTCGCCCGCGCCATCGAGCGGCGCGAGGTGCGCCGGGTCTACGCCTGTGTGACCTGGGGGCACTTCGCCAAGAGTCCCGTCGACATCGAAGCTCCGATCGCCCGGCATACCGATGATCGCAAGCGGATGACCGTTCGCTCGGGCGGCCGGCATGCCGTGACGCACGTGCAGCAGGTCGCCCGCTTCGCGCTCGTCGATTTGCTGCGCGTCACCCTCGGCACCGGGCGCACCCATCAGATCCGCGTGCACCTCGCCCACGTCGGCCATCCGGTGGTGGGGGACAAGGACTACGCCTTCGGCGGCAGCCGCCGCGTCACCCCGTCGGAGCGCCGCGCCGCCGAGCGCCTCGAGGAGCTGGCCCCGCGGCAGATGCTGCACGCGGCGGAGCTCGATTTCACCCATCCGATCACGGGTGCCAGACTGGCGCTGCGCTCCGAGTGGCCTGCCGATCTGCGCCCCGCGCTGGCGGAAGCGGCCGGCGACGCGAAATTGCTTGCTGAACGCAACCCCTTGCAGTATCTTGGCTTCGCTCTCTCGGATGGCTGATCCGACGGTCGTCAGGCTCCTGGTGTTCCGGGTGGGTCCGCTCGCTTGCGCCGCCGAGGCGGAGGCGGTCCGGGAAATCCTGCCCCGACTCCCTACGATCCGCATCCCGGGCGCGCCGCCCCTGGTAGCCGGGCTGGTCAACGTGCGAGGCAGTCTGATTACCGTCGTCGAGGGTTGGCGAGCGCTGGGGCTCCCCGATCCCGGGACGACGGACGGCGGGACCACAGTCCTGCTCGAGGTGGGGGCGGCGCGTCGCGCCCTCGGCTTTACGGTGGATGAGGTGCTGGACCTGTTGACGGTGCCGGGCGAGCAGCTGGAGCGGCGCGAGACGTTGCCCGGGCTCGATCCCAAATTGGTGCGCGCCGTCGGCCGGCGTGGCGGGCAGGTGTTCGTGGTGCTCGATACTGAGGCTTTGCTGGCCCCCGTACTGTCATCCTAGGGAGGGTCTGTGAGCCATTCTGTTCTCGTCTGCGATGACGCGATTTTCATGCGGACGATGATCAGCGACATCCTCGCGCAGGCCGGCTTCGAGATCGTTGGCGAGGCCGAGACTGGCGCCCAGGCGGTGGAGAAGTACCGGCAGCTGAAACCCGATCTCGTCACCATGGACATCGTCATGCCCGACATGGGCGGCATCGACGCCGTGCGCGAGATCGTGAAGAACGACCCGGATGCGAAGATCCTGATGTGCAGCGCCATGGGGCAGCAGGCGCTGGTGGTGGAGGCGATTCAGGCGGGGGCCAAGGACTTCGTCGTCAAGCCGTTCCAGCCCTCCCGCGTGCTGGAAGCCGTCCAGCGCGTTCTCGGCTGACATGGATCTCTCGCAGTACGCCGAGCTGTTCCTAGCGGAGAGCCGGGAGCACGTCAGCGCGTGCAATCACCTGCTCCTCGAGTGGGAGCGCGCACCCGCATCGGCGGAGCCGGTGGGCGGCATCTTTCGCGCCGTTCACACGGTGAAAGGCATGGCGGCCACGATGGGCTACGCCCGCGTGGCCGATCTCGCCCATCGTATGGAGAACCTGCTCGACCGGCTGCGCAAGACGAAAGGCGCGCCGGGCGGCGACCTGCTGCAACTCCTGTTTCGCGCCACCGACCTGCTCGAGCGGGCCATCGGGCTCGCGGTGCAGGGACGCGAGCAGGACCTGGATGTCGCGACGCTCGGCCTTGAGCTCGACCAGGCGGCGAAGCGCGCCGGTGCGCCCGCGGGACGCGTCGGCCGGCCGGGCCGGGTCCGCGTCAGCGCGTCGGTGCCGCAGGCCGCGGCCGAAGACAGCGCCGGCGTCGGGCGGCTGGTGACGATCGTGCTGCGCGCCGAGGCGCCGCTCAAGGGCGGCCGGGCACTGCTCGTGTTGCGGCGCGCGCAGGGGCTCGGCGCCGTCTCCCACCTCTCGCCGCCCGAGCAGGCGTTCGGTGCGGAAGACTTCGACGGGCGTTTCACTTTCCGGCTGGAAACCGCGACGCCGGCGGCAAACGTGGAGCGCGCGCTGGCGAGCGCGGGCGACGTCGAGTCGGTTGCGGTGGCAGAGTCCGACACGGGTACGACGGCGCGGGCGGTCGAAGGAGGCGCCGGCGCGGCGGGGGCGACCGCCGAGCGCAGCCGCCACATTCGCGTCGATCTGCGGCGCCTCGACGCGCTGATGGATCTCATCGGCGAGCTGGTGACGGCGCGCGGCCGGCTCAACCAGCTCGCGGCGGAGCGGCGCGACGCAGCGGTCGACGACGTGGCGATCCAGGTATCGCGCCTCACCGGTGAGCTGCAGTCGGAGATCATTCAGGCGCGCATGACGCCGGTGTGGCAGGTGTTCGACCGCTATCCCCGGCTGGTGCGTGATCTCGCCAAGCAGCTCGACAAACAGGTGGCGTTGCGCGTCGAAGGGAAGGAGATCGAGCTCGATCGCACCATCCTGGACGAGCTCGGCGACCCGCTGGTGCACCTGCTGCGCAACGCCGTGGATCACGGCATCGAGACTCCCGCCGAGCGCAAGCGCCGCGGCAAGCCGGCCGAGGGCGAGATCGTGCTCGGGGCGGTGCGCGAGCGCGCGTCGGTCGCGATCAGCATCGCCGATGACGGCCGCGGGCTCGACCGGCGCCGCATCCTCGAGAAGGCGAAACGGGAAGGGCTCGTCGACGCGAGCGTCGATTCCCTGACGGACGATCAGCTGCTGCGCGTGATCGCGCGCCCCGGCTTTTCGACCACGGAGGCGGTGACGAGCGTGTCGGGGCGCGGCGTCGGGCTCGACGTCGCCATGTCGAAGATCCGCGCCCTCGGTGGTACGATCGAGGTCCAGTCGGAGCCGGGCCGCGGCACGACGTTCGTACTGCGGCTCCCCGTGACGCTCGCCATCGTGCGCGCGTTGATCGCCGACGTCGGCGGCGAGCGGTACGCGCTGCCGCTCACCTACGTATCGGAGACGGTCGAGTTCGGCGCGGTGCCGAGCACCACCGTGGAGGGGCGCGAGGCGATGGTGCTGCGCGAACGCGTCGTGCCGCTGGTGCACCTGCGCGAGCTGTTGAGTGCGAGTGGCGGGCCTCCCTCCGCGCGGCGCCCGGTGGTCGTGTTACAGATGGGCGAACGCCGCACCGGGATCGTGGTGGACGGGATGCTGGGTCAGCAGGAAATCGTCGTCAAGGGATTCGACGCGCCGCAGGGGATGCTGCCCGTGTTCAGCGGAGCGACCATCATGGGGGATGGGGTCCCGGCATTGATCCTCGATGCCGGTGGGCTCGTGTAAGGGGGACGCATGGAAGACGTTCGCGATCTGAAAGAGCTGCAGATCGACGCCTTGCGCGAGGTCGCCAACATCGGGGCCGGTCACGCGGCGACGGCGCTGTCCCAGATGACGAGCCGCCGCATCATGATCAGCGTGCCGCAGATCAATATCGCGCGGCTCGAGGAAGTCGCCGATCTGCTGGGCGACCCGCACGCGGTGGTGGTCGCGGTCCTGATGCACATGCTGGGTGATCTCACGGGCCGCACGCTGCTCTTGTTCCCCGAGCGTGTGGGACAACGGTTGTGCGACATGCTGCTGCGCCGCGCGCAGGGCGCCACGACCTCGTTCGACGCGCTGGAGCAATCGGCCCTGAAGGAGGCGGGGAATATCCTCTCAGGCGCCTACATGAACGCCCTCTCCGACTTCATGGGCATGCTGTTGTTGCCCTCGGTCCCGAGCCTCGTCATCGATCTCTCGGCGGCCGTACTCACGACGACGTACCTGAATTTCGGGCACGACCGCGACTTCGTCTTCTGCGTCGAGACGGAATTCCGCATCGATGCCGAAGAGGAGCTGCGCGGGCACTTCCTGCTGCTGCCGGACCTCGCCTCGCTCAAGGCGATCTTCGACGCGATCCGCGTCACCTGAGCCGTGACGGCGCCCGCGCTTTCGGATCGCGACCTCGCCGTCCTGCGATCCTTCGGCCGCCGGATCGATCCAGCCGACGCCGGGGCGCACAACAACCTCGGCGTCTTGTACTATCAGAAAGGACTGATCGCCGAGGCGATCGCGGAGTTTTCGCGCGCGCTGGAGCTCGACCCGAAGATGCAGGTCGCCCAGCGCAACCTGGAAATCGCCTATCACTCGACGGGCTATTATGACCGCCGTGTCTCCGAGCTGCTGGAGCGGCTGCGCCAGTCGCCCGACGACCGCGAGGCGCGCCTCGAGCTGGGCCGCGCCTTCGCCGCGCTCGGCCAGTTCGACGAAGCGGTCGCCGAATTCGAGCAGATTCTCGCCCACCACCCGCGCGACGTCGCCGCCGTGATCCAGCTCGGCCTCGCGGAGAAAGCGCGCGGCCGTCTCGATATCGCCGCCGACTGGTTCGAGCAGGCGCAGTCGCTCGACCCCGTATCCAGCGTGGTCCAGTTCTATCTGGGCGAGGTGCTCTACAACCGCGGGTTGAACGAGGCGGCGCTCGTCGCGCTGCAAAAGGCCGTGCAGCTGAATCCCGACAACGCCAGCGCGCACTACCTCATGGCGTTCGTGCTGGGCGACATGGGGCGCCATCAGGAAGCGCGGACCGCGTCGAAGCGCGCCATCGAGCTCAATCCGCCGCTCGCCCGCGCTCAGGCCAACCTCTCGATCGAGCGGCTCTCTTCCAGCGACCGCAAGAGCCAGCCGTACCTCGTGCGCGAGGCGCTCGAGATGGAAGTCGTCGAAGGGCGCGAGCTGGCGCACTTCAACCTCGGGCTCGCGTTCCGGCAGAAGGGCTACTACGTCGAAGCGCTGCGCGAATACCGCCTCGCCGTCGAGCGCGGCGAGGACCGCCGCCTCGTGCTGCAGGCGATGGCCGAGGTGCACCTGTTGCGGCGCGACTTCGGCCCGGCCCTCGAGCTCTATGAGACGCTGATCCAGGAATCGCCCGACTCCCCCAAGCTCTGGAACGAGCGCGGGGTGGTGCTGCACCAGTCGGGGCGCGTCGAAGAAGGGCTCAGCTCCTATCGCCGCGCTGCCGAAATCGACCCGAAGTACGCGCTCGCCTGGAACAACACCGGCGTGGCGCTGGCTCACCAGAGCGGCAGCGAAGACGCGATCGAAGCGTTCCGCACCGCGTTGCAGCTCAATGCCAAGTTCGCCGCCGCCCGGCTGAACCTCGCGCTCATCCTGTTCCATCTGCGCCGCCTGCAGCTCGCCCTCGAGGCATATCGCCAGGTGCTCGCCGACGAGCCGCACAACGCTTCCGGCTGGAACGGCGTGGGGCTCGTGCTGGTCGAGCTGAAGCGCTTCGCCGACGCGCGCAACGCCTTTGCGCGTGCGGTGGAGGCCGATCCGCAGCACGCCGGGGCGCATTACAATCTGAGCTTCACCCTCTCGAATCTCGGCGACTTCGACGGCGCCCTGCGCGCCACGAAGCGGGCGCTCGAGCTCGATCCCTATTACGTGTCGCAGAAGTTCGCGCTCACGATCGATCTGCAGTACGAAGACTCGACGATCGGGGTGGTACCGCAGATCTCGGCGGACGTCACCGCCGAGACGCTGGGGCAGGACTTCTCGTTCGACCAGCGGTTGCTCGACAATATCTTCCAGGAGCTGGCGCCCCCCGAAGCCGCGACCGCGCCGGGACGCGCCAGTGACGACCAGCTCGGCCTTGCCCGCGACTACGTGAGCAAAGGGTTGTTCGATCTCGCCGCCGCCGAGGCGGTCCGTGCCATTCAGCGCGGCGCCGACCGCGGCGACGCCACGACGCTCATCGCCGAGCTCTATGCCAAGCGCGGCCTGCACGGCGAAGCCCTGGAACGCTACCGCGAGGTGCGCGACATCGATCGCGACCGTGCCGACGCCCGCCTGGGGGAGATCAAGGCGCTGCTGGCACTCGGCCGGGCGGCGGAGGCCGCCGCCCCCGCCGAGGAGCTGCTCACGCTCGTGCCGGGAGACGTCGAAGCGCTCGTCGCCGTCGCCCAGGTGCGGGCGGTGCAGGGCGATGCCGCCGCCGCGCTCACCGCGCTGCAGCACGCGCAGTCGCGGGCGCCGGCCCGTGCCGATCTCCACAAGCTGCAGGGCGACGTGCTCGTGAAGGTGGGCGATCGCGGCGGCGCCCTCGCCGCCTATCGCGCCGCGCTGCAGCTCGATCACGGATTCGTCGCCGTCTGGGTGGAGCTGGGGCGGCTGCACGAGCAGCGCGAGGAATGGCCCGACGCGCTGCAGGCCTACGAGCGCGCGCTGCACGAGCTGCCGACCTACCACGAGGCGGGTATCGCGCTTGCCGATCTGGAGCGCCGGCTCGGCCGGCTGCGACCGGCGATCGCCCGGTTGGCGGATCTGCTGGAGCAGGATCCCTACGATCTGGAGGCGCTGCTCCTCCTGGGACGCGCGCTGCTCGAAGATGCGCGTGCCTCGGCCGCGCTCGAGGCGTTCCGACGGGTGCTGAAGTTCGACACCGAGCACGTGGCGGCGCTGTTCTACGAGGGCGTGGTGCTGGCGCGGCTGCGCCGCTACCGCGAGGCGGTCCACGTCTGGGAGCGGGTCACCCGGCTCGAGCCTTCGGGACCATTCGCGCAGCGCGCCCGGATGCACGCGCGCACCGCCGTCGACCTGCAGCACATCTTTACCTCCGACGCGGCCTGATCCGGTATGGCGATCGAAGGCCCGCTTCGGGAGCTCGGTATCCATGACGTCTTCCAGCTGCTCGACCTCAGCCGGAAAACGGGCGTGCTGCGGGTCACGTCCGAGCTGCGGCACAACGCCGGCACGATCTATTTCGAGGACGGCGCGGTGATCTACGCCGAGATCCGCAGCAACCCGCACCCGCTCGGGGGACTGCTGCTGCGCAGCGGCAAGATCAGCGAGGCCGATCTCGAGCGCGCCCGCGACATGCAGGCGCGCCAGGGCGACCCGCGCCGCCTCGGCGAGATCCTCGTCGCGATCGGCGCGGTCACGCCGCGCGAGCTGCAGCGCCAGGTGCGCTTCCAGGTCGAGGAAGTCGTGTTCGAGGTGATGGGGTGGCGCGAGGGCTACTTCTCGTTCACCGAGGGGCCCCTCTCGGACGTCAATACCGAAGCCATGGTGCGCATCTCGACCGAGGCGCTCCTGATGGAGGGCGCGCGCCGCATCGACGAATGGGCGCGTATCGAGAAGCGCATCCCCCATCTCGGCGTCGTCCCGGCGTACGCACCCGCAGCCGAAGGCGGCGATCTCGATCTGCTCCCTCCCGAGTGGGAGGTGCTCGCCCTGATCGACGGCGAGCGCGATCTCCGCGCCATCGCCGCGACGCTCGGTCGCTCGGACTTCGACATCGCCAAGACGTTGTTCGGCCTCGAGAGCGCGGGCCTCATCGTCCTGGTCGACCCGGGAACCGCGCCGCGGGGGCGGAGCGGCGCGCCCGATGCCGTCTCACTCGTCGCCGAAGCCGAAGAGGCCTTCGTGCGCCAGGACCTGGAGCGGGCCCGCGCCGCCGCCGAGCGGGCCGCCGCCGTGCAGCCGCACGACCCGTCGGTGCATCTGCTGCTGGGACGCATCAACTTCGCCGCCGGGCGGCCGGCCGAGGCCGTGGAAGAGCTGCGCCGCGCGCTGCGGCTCGACCCGCTGCTCGTTCCCGCCTATCGTCTGCTCGGCTACGCACTGGTGCAGGTGGGCCGCTTCCCCGAAGCGGTCGAGCAGTGGGAGCACTGGGAGCGGTACGCGGGCAACGACGAGCGCGAGCTGGCGTTCCAGGACGAGGTGCGGGCCGCTAAAGGCGCCGCGCAGGTGTTCGCGGGATCGCGCGTGGGCGGCGCGGGAGGGGCACGTGTCTGACGACGTCAAGGCGCTCTCCGCTCAGCTCGCCAGCGATCCGCAGAGCCTCGTGTTCCTGCGACTCGGAGAGCTGCTGCGCCAGAAGCGGCAATACGACGCCGCCTCGCGTGTGGCGAAGCACGGGCTGGAGCGTCATCCACATCTCGCCGACGCGCACGACCTGCTGGCCCGCATCTACGCCGACGCGCACGATTACGAGCATGCGTTCGACGAGTGGGACATGACGCTGCGCATCGCTCCGCAGCACACCGGGGCGCTGAAAGGCCTCGCTTTCCTCTACTTCAAGATCGGCGACCTGGCCCAGGCGGAGTCACATCTCCAGGCCGCGCGAGAAGCCGCCCCCGACGATCCGAGCATCGAGCAGGCCTTCGCAGTGATTCGGGGCGAGGCCGGGGCGACGCTCGCGCCGCCGCCGCATACGCCGCCGTCGCCGCCACCGGCTTCGGTGATCGATCCGCCCGCCGCGCCCGAGCGCACATCGGATGCGGTCGCGCCGCTCCCCGACGAGCGGATCTTTGCCGGGCTCGAGGGAGCGCAGGAGGGGCTGCTGCTGCTCGACGCCGCGGGCCTCGTGCTGGGCGGCGCCCTCAAGACGCCGGAGGGGACCGACGTCACCGACAGCGTCGCGGCGTATCTCGCGGGTGTGTCGCAGGAGGCGGCACGCGCCGCGCGCCTGCTCGACCTGGGGTCGTGGCGTGGCTTGTCCGCCGAAGGGCAGGGAGGGCACGTCTACCTGGTGCAGCCCACTGCGGAGTCGTTGCTGCTCCTGATGCGCGACCGCTCGTTGCCGCTGGGGCGTCTCGGCCTGCTGGCGCAGCGTGCGGCGCAGGTGGCCCGGGCCTGGTTGGAGCGTCAGCGGTGAGCGTCCCCGCGGCCCCGTTGGGCCGTGCCCTCGACCTCATCACCCGCGTGCGCGGCGTGCGCGGGGCGATGGTGGTGTCGCGCGCCGACGGGCTGGTGGTGGCGGAGCAGCTGATGGAAGGCATCAAGGGCAGCGCCGTCGCCGCGCTGGCATCGAGTCTCGCGGGGCGGCTGCACCGCGCCATGGTCTCGGCCGCGCTCGGACCCAGTCAGTTCTGGCATCTGCAGTGCGATCACGGGGCGCTGCTCGTCGTCCCGGCGGGGGCGGATGAGGGCCTGCTGTTCGTGGCGGTGACGGAGGCCGACGTGAACGTCGGACTGGTGCGGCTCGAGCTGCTGCGCGCGGCGGAGACAATGGCGTGACCGTGGTGCGTGCGGTCGAGTCCTGGACGCTCGATCCGCTGACGACCTACGTCACCGAGGCGGGGGCGCGGCTCGTGCTGTTGATGACGCCGGCGGGGCAGGTGCTGGCGCAGTCCGGGTTTTCGCGCGCCGTCGACGTGATGGCGGCGTCGGCGCTGGGAGCGGCGATCGTGGCGTCGACCAACGAGCTGGCGCGGCTGATGGGACAGCCGCCATTCGCCGGGCTGTCGCACCAGGGACACCGCAACGGAATCTTCCTGAGCGCGTTCGCTACCGATCGAGGGTCGCTCATCGTGCTCGTCGTCTACGAGCTCGACGCTTCGAGTCTCGGCCTGGTGCAGTTATTCTTGGAGCAACTTGTGGCCGATTTGCGCGCCGCGAGCCCGAAGACCGGCGTCCCCAAACAGGTGCTGGCCGCCGATTTCGAGCGCGAGCTCAACGACAGCCTCAACTCGCTGTTCGGGAGATAGGACCCCCCTTGTCCCTGGTCAACTTCACGACGCGCGAAATCACCTGCAAGATCGTCTACTACGGTCCGGGGCGTTCGGGCAAGACGACGAACCTCCACTACATCTACGGCCGCGTGCCCGAGTCGCGCCGCGGACGCATGGTGTCGCTCGCGACGCAGACCGACCGCACGCTGTTCTTCGACTTCCTGCCGATCGACCTGGGGCAGATCTCGGGATTCACCACCCGCTTCCAGCTGTATACGGTGCCGGGGCAGGTCTACTACAACGCCACCCGGCGCCTCGTGCTGCAGGGCGCCGACGGCGTCGTCTTCGTGGCCGACAGCCAGGCCCGCCAGCTCGATGAGAACCTCGAGAGTCTGCAGAACCTGCAGGCCAACCTGCTCGATCACTCGATCGACATCCGCACGATGCCGCTGGCGCTGCAGTACAACAAGCAGGACCTGCCGCGCGAGCTGATTCTCCAGCCCGTGGAGCTCGACGACGCCCTCAACTTCCGCAACGTGCCGAGCTTCCCCGCCGATGCGCTGCACGGCAACGGCGTGTTCGAGACGCTCAAGTCGATCACCGAGCTGGTGCTGCGCCGCCTGGCCCAGGGAGCGCCGGCGTGACGACCGCGCTGAACCCGAAGTTCACCTTCGACACCTTCGTGATCGGCGCGGCCAACCGCCTGGCCGTCACCGCCGCCCGCACCGTGGCGGAGAGCCCGGGCTCGGCGTACAACCCGCTTTTCATCTATAGCGGCTCCGGTCTGGGCAAGACGCACCTGCTCATGGCGATCGGCGCGGCGGCGAAGAAACTCGCTCCGGACCTGAACGTCGAATACCTGACGCTCGACGAGTACGTCGAGGCGTTTCATGCGGCGATCGCGGCGGGACAGGGCGACGCCTTCCGGCGCCGCTTTCAGACGGTCGATGTGCTGCTGATCGACGACGTGCAGTTCCTGACCAACCGCCTCGAGATGCAGGCCGAGCTGCTGCGCCTGTCGGAGGCGCTCCAGGCGGCGGGCCGCCAGATCGTCCTGACGAGCGACCGCACCCCGGTGGACATCGAGAACCTCGACGAGCGGCTGATCTCGCGCTTCTCGGGCGGGCTGGTGGTCGACATCGGCGCGCCCGATTACGAGACGCGTGTCGCGATCCTGCGCCGCAAATCCGAAGAGCGCGGGGCGGGGTTCCAGCCGGGCGTGCTCGAGACGGTGGCCGCCGCCAGCTTCGCGAACGTGCGCGAGCTGATGGGCGTCCTCAACCGGCTCGTCGCCTACCAGGCGGTGAACGAGACGCCGCTCAACGCCGAAGGCGCGAAGCAGCTGCTCGGGATCGAGGCGCGGGCCCCGGGTGGGCAGGCCGCGATCACGAGCGAGCGCACCGCCACACCCGACGAGTTCGCCGCGTTCCTCACCGACGTCACCATGACGGTGGGCAAGGCGGTCGAGGCATGGCGAGCCCGCATCGCCGAGGCGATCCTGCGCTGGGAGGGCGAGGGCTATCGCACCCGGCGGCTCGAAGCGTTGCTCGAGCAGGAGACGCCGCTCGCGCCCGACGAGGAAATTGCCGCGTTCGCGCACGACGTCGAGCGGCTGCGCGTCCTCGAGGCGGAGGTGTCGCAGTTCGACCCCCAGGCCGCCGGGCAGAGCGTCTTCCGCGACCCCGAGCGCCTCCCGGAGGCGGAGGAAGCGGCGACGCGGGTGCGCGCCGGCGCCGCCCCGCCGCCCGCGCCCTCGGCGGCGCTGCCGTTGTCGCTGTTCGCCGTCGGGTCGTCGAACCAGCTGGCGGTCAACGTGGCGCGCGAAGTGATCGAGGAGCCGGGGCGGCGCTACAACCCCCTCGTCTTCATCGGCAAGAGCGGCGTCGGGAAGTCGCACCTCCTGAACGCTCTGGGACTCGAGCTGGCGCGGCAGCCGGGCGCGGTCGTCGCCTGCCTCTCGACGCAGGCGTTCATCGACGAGCTGATCACGGCGCTCGACGGCAACCGCATGGAGTGGTGGCGCGCCCGCTACCGCCGCGCTACGGCGCTGCTGCTCGACGACATCCACCTGATCGGCGGCAAGGACCGCACGCAGGAAGAGCTGTTCAACCTCTTCAATCTGTTCCAGGACCTCGAGCGCCAGCTGGTTTTCACGGCGCCCGCCCACCCCAAGACCCTCCAGGGGATCGAGCAGCGCATCGCCTCGAGGCTCGAGGGCGGGCTCGTGGTCGAGCTCCCCGAGCCCGATCGTGAAGTGCGCCGCGTCGTGGTGCAGCGGGCGCTCGGCGCCCAGGAGGTCCCCGACGATCCGGCGCTGATCGATTACCTCGCCGACCGCCCCGCGGACTCGGTGCGCAGTCTGATCGGCCTGCTGCAGCGCGTCGTGGGAGCGGCGGCCGCGCAGGACGTGCCGGTGAGCGCGGGACTGGCGCGGGAGGTGCTCGAAGGCGGAACCGCCGCCGAGCGCCGCCGCACCGTGGGATTCCGTACGTCGGGGATCGTGGTTTCGAGTGCCGGCGGCGTGCGCAGCCGCGAGAAGATCGTGTGGGATTGGGCCGCGCCGTCGGATCGGCTCATCGAGGAGCTGCGCTAGATGGCGATCAAGGGCTCGCTGCGCGAGGCGTCGCTTCCCGACGTGCTGCAGCTGCTGGCGTTGGGGCAGAAGACTGGCTGCCTCTCGATCGCCGACCGCTCGAACTTCGGCTACATCTTCTTCGACCGCGGGCGGATCTGCTACGCCTCGATCGTGAATCGCCGCGACCGCCTCGGCGACATCCTCGTCAAGCACGAAAAGATCACGCAGGACCAGCTCGACACCGCTGTCGCGCGCCAGACGCGCGAACGCGACAAGAAGCTGGGCGAAATCCTCGTGGAACAGGGCGCCATCTCGCAACCCGAGCTGGAGCGTTACATCCGCGTGCAGATCGAGGAAGCGGTGTACTTCCTGTTCACGTGGACGCAGGGGACGTTCAACTTCGAAGCCGACGTCAAGCCGGAGCGGCAGGACTTCCTCGTCTCGATCAACCCGGAGTCGCTGCTGCTCGAGGGCGCCCGCCGGGTGGACGAGTGGGGGCTGATCGAGAAGAAGGTCCCGTCGTTCGACATCATCTTCATCGTGGACCACGAACGGCTCGATATCAGCGAGGCGCAGCTCACCGAGACGCAGCAGCGCATCCTGCCGTTGCTCGACGGGTCGCGGGACGTCAACCAGGTCGTCGAGGACTCGGGGCTCGGGGAGTTCGAAGTCGGCAAGGCGATCTACGGTCTGATCACCGCCGGGTTTCTGCATCGCGCCGGACGCACCACCTCCGCAGAGTCCGGTGCGGCGACCGATGCGCGGGTGGAAGAGCATCGCAACCTCGGCGTGGCGTTCTACAAGACGGGGATGCTCGACGAAGCGGCGCGCGAGTTCCGCCGCGTCGCCGAGCTGCGCACCGGGGACGCCTACGCGCTCTTCTTTCTCGGTCTCGTCGCATTGAAGCAGGCGCGCTGGCGCGAAGCGATGGAGTCGCTGCGCAGCGCGGCGGAGAAGGGCGGCAACCGGCCTGCGGTGCTGCACAACCTCGGCTTCGCCTACGAGCAGCTCGGCAAGCTCGACGAGGCGGAGGCGGCCTGCGCCGAGGCGGCCTCGCGCGCGCGCAACGACCCGCGCATCTACCTCGGCTGGGGAATCGTGGCGCTCAAACGCGGCGATCATGCCGGGGCGAGCGGCCGGCTCGATCGCGCCCGCGAGCTGTACGGCACGCAGCAACCGCCCGCCATCTGGTATTGGGCGCGGGCGCTCGCCGCGGGACTCGGCTCGGACTTCGAGACCGCCGAGCAGATCGGCGGGATGGGGATCGCCGCCTATCCCTCGAACGCCGTGTTGCGCAACAATCTCGCCGTGCTGCGCGAGCTGTCGGGCGACCTGCGCGGAGCCGAAGAGCTGGTGCGCATGGCGATCCGGGACGAGCCCTCGCAGCCGCAGCTGTCGAAGAACCTCGGCGACCTCGCGTACCGGGCGTCGCGCTACGACGAAGCGTGGGCGGCGTATCGCCGCGCGATCGAGCTCGCCCCCGATCTCGGCGACGACGTCTACTTCAAGCTCGGGAACATCGCCTACAAGCGGAACGACCGGGACCTGGCGGCGCAGCTGTGGCGGCGCGCGCTCGAGCTGAATCCGGGCCACGAGCTCGCGAAAACCAACCTGGAGACCCTGAGCTCGTTGCAGTGAGCGACTCGCCGGAGGAGCGGGCCTTCCGGGCGTTGACCGAGAAGATCACGCAGGCCCGGGGCGTGTGTTGCGACGCCTACAAGGACCGCTGCCTGAGGCGGCGCATCGCCGTCCGGATGCGGGCGCGCGGCGTCCACAGCTTCGGCGACTACAGTCGCCTGCTGGATGCGGATGGGCGCGAGTACGACCGGCTGCTCGATGCGCTCACGATCAACGTCACCAAGTTCTTTCGCAACGTCGAAACGTGGACGGCGCTCGCCCCGTTTCTGGTGGAGCGCTGGAAGGCACGATCCGGCGCGGTGCAGGTGTGGTCGGCGGGATGCGCATCGGGTGAAGAGCCGTACACGATCGCCGCGGCGCTCGCCGAGACCGCGCGGACGACCGGGACGAGCGACTGGTTGCCGCGGGCGCAGGTGTTGGCCACCGACATCGATCGCCAGAGCCTCGAGCGCGCCACCGCGGCCCGCTATGCCGCCGCCGCCTTCAGCGAGACCCCGGCTGAAGTGTTGCGTCGCTGGATCGAGCCGCCCGCCCCGGACGGCACCCGCACGCCGGTGGCCGCGGTGCGCGCGCTCGTCACCGTGCAGCGGCACGATCTCACCACCGGCCGCCCCCCCGGTGGGCCGTTCGATCTCGTGGTCTGCCGCAACGTCGTGATCTACTTCGACCGCGACACCCAGGAGCGCCTGTTCCAGGTGTTCGCGAGCGCGCTGCGACCCGAAGGCCTGCTGCTGCTGGGGAAGGTGGAGACGCTGCTCGGTCCGGCGCGCGAGCTGCTGCGCATGGAGAACCCGCGCGAACGGATCTACCGGAGGCCGGCGTGACCGTCGCGACCGCATCCGGCGAGCGCTACGTCCGCGTCGCCGAGTGGGCGGTGGAGCGCCAGGCGGTCATCGTCACGCTGGGGCTCGGGTCCTGCGTCGCCATCATGCTGCATGATGCCGAGGCCGGCATCGGCGCCATGGCCCACGTGCTGCTGCCGTCGCACAGCCTCGCCCGCGACCAGAGTAATCCGGCGAAGTTTCCCGAAACCGCGGTGCCGTTCCTCATCCAGAAGATGCTCGCGGCGGGGGCCGGCCGGCACCGGCTGGTCGCGAAGCTTGCCGGTGGTGCGAGCATGTTCGCGCAGCTGATGACGCCGGGCACCGTGCAGATGGGCGAGCGCAACATCGGCGCGTCCCGGAGCGCGCTGCATCATGCCGCCATTCCGATCATCGGCGAAGCGGTGGGCGGCGACCGCGGCCGCTCGGTGCGGTTCTGGCCGCAGAACGGCCGCTGCGAGACGCGCATCGTGGGAGGCGAAGATGTCGTCATCTGAGCGCCAACCCACGGTGCTGGTGGTCGACGACAGCGCGCTGATGCGCCGCGTGTTGACCGACGTGCTGGGAGGCGAGCGGGGCGATGGACCGTTCCGCGTGGTAGGGTCGGCGCGCGACGGGTTCGATGCGGTGCGCAAGGTCCACCAGCTGCAGCCCGACCTCGTGACGATGGATCTCGAGATGCCCGAGCTCGATGGGCTCGGCGCGATCGGCTACATCATGTCCGAGACGCCGCGGCCCATCGTGGTCGTCAGCGCCCATGCCGGACCCGGGACCGAGGCGGCGATCCGGGCGTTGGAGCTCGGGGCGGTGGAGATCGTCGCCAAACCGGTAGACGGCAGCCGCGACGCGCTGCTCGCGATGGCCCCGCGCCTCATCGCCGCTGCCCGCGCCGCACTCGCTGCCGACGTCTCGCGGCTGTCGGTGCTGGCGCGGCCCCCGACGCCGGCGCCGCGCGCGCCGGCGCTCGAGCTGGGACGGCGGGCCCAGCTGGTGCTCGCGATCGCGGCCTCGACCGGCGGCCCGCGTGCGCTCGCGGAAGTCATCCCGCGGCTGCGGGTGGGCTTGCACACCGCCGTGCTCGTGGTCCAGCACATGCCGCCGCGCTTCACGCGCAGCCTCGCCGAGCGGCTCAGCAGCATGAGTGCGCTGCGCGTCGTCGAAGCCGACGAGGGCGCACCGCTCGTCGCCGATACGGCGTACGTGGCGCCGGGCGATTATCATATGCGGGTGACGGGGGCCGAAGATGGACCGGTGATCACCCTCGACCAGGGCCCGCCGATCTGGGGCGTGCGCCCCGCCGCCGATCCCCTGTTCCGGTCCGTCGCCGAGTTGTTCGGGCCCCGGGCGGTCGGGATCGTGCTGACCGGAATGGGCCGGGACGGCGCCGAGGGGCTGCGGGCCATTCACGATGCCGGCGGCGCCGGGTTCGCCCAGGACAAGGACACGGCGGTGGTCGCCGGGATGCCCGCGGCGGCGGTGCAGGCGGGCGGCGTCGATGCGGTCGTGCCGCTGGGACAGATCGCCGAGCGCGCGGGGCTCGAGCTGGTGCGCCGCGGCGCTGCCGTGGTATCCCGGTGAGCCTCGGGTTCCTGCTGGTGCGGGCTGAACAGCGCCCCTACGGGCTGCCACTCGAGCGCGTCGTCGAGGTCGCGGATCTCACCGAAGTGATGGACGTGCCGCGCGCCGATCCGTCGGTCCGGGGACTGACGCCGCTGCGCGGCAAGCTCGTGCCGCTGGTGCATCTCGGCGCCTTCCTCGGGGGGCGCGAGCCGCCGGAGCAACGCGGCCGCGCGGCGGTGCTCATCGAGCTGGCGGGGCGCTACCTCGCGCTCGAAGTGGATGACGCCGACGAAGTGATGCGCGGGGCGTCGCTGCCGCTGCCGGACGGCGAAACGCTGCCATGGGCGGTGGGGGTGGCCGCGCGCACCGCCGGGCTGGTGCCGATCCTCGACCTCGAGGCGCTGGGAGAGCGGATCCGATGACGACAACGACGACCGGCGACGACGTCCAGCTCGTCACCTTCCGGGTGGCCGGGCAGGAGTTCGCCTTCAACATTTTTCAGGTCGAGCGGATCCTGCGCTACGAGGCGCCGGCCAGGCTCCCCAAGGCGCCGGAGTTTCTGGAAGGCATACTCCAGTATCAGGGCGACCCGGTACCGGTCATCGACCTGCGCAAGCGGCTCGGCGTTGCCGCGCCGCTGAGGGACGAGACGCGCACCATCGTGCTCGATTGGGAGCAGTCGAGGATCGGCGTCGTCGTCGATGCCGTGACCGAGGTGCTGCTGGTCGCCGCCGGCGACGTGAGCCAGCCGCCGCCGATCGTGAAGGGGCTGGCTGCCGAATACATCACCGGCCTCGTGGGTCGGGAGGGCCGTACGATCATCGTGCTCAACACCGGGAAACTGCTGGCGTCGAAGGAGAAGCTCGCGCTGGCGGCCGCGCTGACGGAAAAGGCCGGCGCATGAGTCGCGAGTCACCAGGCGTCGCGCTGCGCGCCGAGTACGACCAGATCGTGCAGCGGCTCGACACCGCCTCCAACCAGGCCGAACGGGACGCGGTCAAGCGTGACATCATTGCGTTCTTCAAGCAGGTGGACGGCCTGCTGGCCGAGCTCGGAACGCTGAAAGAAGACATCCGGGTCCTGGTCGACCGCTACAAGCAGCTCCAGGCGGCGTCGAATGCCGAAGCGGCGGCGCCGGAATTCACCGGCGTGCGGCCCGCGGTGAAGGCCGATCACATCGGGGCCTCGACCTACATCGAAAAAGGCTGGAGCCTGATCTCGCTCGGCGATCACGACGGCGCGATCACGTCGCTCGAGAAGGCGCTGCAGCTCTCGCCGGGAGAGACGCAGGCCGAGTCGCTGCTGGGCTGGGCGCAGATGCTGCACGGCGACTATGACGACGCCCTCTCGACCTTCCAGAAAGTCCTCATGAAGGAGCCGGCGAACTCGCTCGCCCGCATCAACGTCGGCTACATCTGTCTCAAGAAACGGATCTTCGGCGAGGCGATCGAGCATCTCTCCAAGGCGATCCGGCTCGACAACGACAAGAAGGCCACGCTGTACGCGCATTTCTATCTCGGCCTCGTCTATCTCAGCCGCGAGATGTACGAGGATGCGCAGACGTTTTTCCAGAAGACGCTGACGCTCGGGCCCAACCTGATCGAGGCGTACTATGAGCTGGGGCGGGCGTACTGGTTTGGCGGAGACCAGGACCGGGCGCGCCGCACCTGGGAAGAGGGCTTCAAAGCCAACAAGTTCAATCCGTGGGGCAAGCGCTGTCAGGTGACGCTCGAGGAAGTTGGCCGCGGCGAGGAGCCGCCGCACCCTTGAGCGGGTACTAACTCCTTGACGGTATTCGCATTACGGGGTAGAATCAGGGCTTCATGTCAGAACCGACTCTAGCCCGTTCCCGCCTGCGGTATGGGCCACGCAACTTCGCCTTGCTGGGCGCCGCGCTGGTGAGCGTCGTCGTCGGCTACGTGCTGCTCGCCGATGGCTCGACAGTTGCAGCGCCGATTCTGTTGGTTTTAGGCTATTGCTTGTTGTTCCCGGTCGGTCTGGCCCTCTAACGACTCGCGTGGACGGGCGAATAGCTCAGCGGTTCAGAGCGCCTGCCTTACACGCAGGATGTCGGGGGTTCGAATCCCTCTTCGCCCATAGGGGTAGCAGTTTGACACACGGAGGAGTGATAGCGTGAGAGTGCTTCGGGTTCTCGCCGTTCTCACGGTCGGCGTTGCCGGGAGTGTTGCGGCCCAGCTCGCGGCTCCGCAACCGACGGAGAAGCTGTTGATACTGCCGCTACTCGCGGCCCCGGCCGACTCGGCGGCGAGCATTGCCACGATGGACGCCGCACGGGCGAAGCTCATTTCGATCGCCCGCTACAAGGTGAACGTCATTCCCAAGACGAAGCTTTGCGAGGTACTCAGCCAGTCGGGCTTCGGGTGCGACGTGCTGATCACCCCGCAGCAGGCGGAGCAGCTCTCCAAGGCGCTCGGCATCCCGAACTACACGGGCGGCTGGCTGACGCGCTCGGGAAACCTGTACGTCGCCAAGGTGCACGTCGTGTCCGGCGCCTCCGGATTCTCCTCCACGTTCACGATCAACGGCGGCACCACGCCCGCCGCACTCGGCGAGCAGATTGCCGTGCGCCTGGCAAACATCGTCAAGGCATCGGAGAGCGCGCGCAACTGCAACGAGCAGCGCAGCCGCAACGCGCTCGATCACGCCCTCGTGGAAGCGCGCAAAGCGTTCGCGATCGAGCCGAACCTCGCCGAGGCGTGGGCCTGCATCGCCACGATTTGGGAGCTCAAGAAGCAGCCCGACAGCATGATGCAGGCATACCGTGGCGCATTGAAGGGCGATTCGGCCAACTCCGGGGTGTGGAGTCGACTGGCCAACCTTCAGATGGCGAGGGGGGATACTGACGGCTCGCTCGGCACGTACGCACAAGAATTGTTGCAGAACCCCACAGACAAGAATCTTCGCCTTGCGCTCGCTGGTCAGCAGCTGCAACGCAAGAAGTACGTGGAAGCGCTCGCCCTCGTGGACAGCGGATTGAAGCTCGCTCCTGCCGATCAGCAACTGTCCGAAACTCGCAGGCGCATCGTGCAGGACGGTACGACGAACGCCTCCGATTCTGTAGTGAAGAAGGCGATGTCAGAAGCACTGCTGGGGATGATGCGCCAGGAGGCGACGACCGACACCGCCAAGCTTGCCGACACGAACAACCTGAAGCTGGCACTGGGCACGGCGCAGACCGTCAATGACACGTCGCAATACCTCTGGTGGGCCCACGCCGCGGTCCGGCGGTACCCCACGTCCGTATCGTTCATGAAACAGCACGCTGGGGCCCACATGCTCGCCGGCGGAACGGATTCGGCTATTGCGGTCTACCGGCAAGTTTTGGCGGCGAACCCGAACGACGTGCAGACAAGCCTTCTGATCGCGAAGACCATGGTCGACAACGCGGTGTGGGATACCGCCGCCGCCCGGCGGATGACGGCGGCGAAGGATACTGTGGGGTTACGCCGCCTGCGCGAGCCGTTCGCGGCAAAGGTCAACCCGGCTCGGAAGCTCCTCGGTGTGGGGTATGCGTCCCCAGATTCAGGATTGCGCCTCACTGCTGATGTCATTGGACTCTCGGGAGGATCGAAACTCGCTCAGGCCGGGGCGTACGATGACGCGAACGACTGGCTGGATGAGCTGCTCGCGAACGTGGCCCCGCGCTCGCCCGCTGACACGACCGGTCCCAGGCATCAGATCCGCACACAGGCCAGCTTCTGGTTCGGAATTTCGACGGCGCTATCGCTTGGTGAGCCGTACGGCCGCATGGTGAAGAACAAGAGTTGTCCGGAAGCGAAGGTCATCAACGACCGGATCAACCGCGGCATCCAAGCTATCGACCTTGGTGCTCATGTTGCCCCCGGTCCGGCGGCGCAGATGCGGGGCATTCTGGGTGCGTACGCGGCGAACATGCCGAAGGTGTATCAGGCATTCAAGTGCCCGAAATCCTGATTATATTCCGGCGCTCAAGTTCGTGGGGCTGTAGCTCAGCTGGTTAGAGTGCCGGTCTGTCACACCGGAGGTCGCGGGTTCGAGCCCCGTCAGCCCCGCCTGAACCCCGACCCGGGGACCCTGAT
>DASSIL010000121.1:0-10699 GCA_035691925.1 Gemmatimonadales bacterium | reverse complement strand
CGGTCGCGAGATCGGTCGCGGCGGGATGGCGATCGTCTACCTCGCGCACGACCTGCGCCACGACCGCGACGTGGCGCTCAAGGTGCTGCGTCCCGAGCTTGCCGCGACGCTCGGTCCCGACCGCTTCCTGCTCGAGATCCGCCTCGCCGCTCGTCTGGTTCATCCACACATCCTGCCGCTGCACGACTCGGGCGAAGCCGATGGCTGCCTCTTCTACGTCATGCCCTACGTCCCGGGCGAGTCGCTGCGCGACCGGCTCGAGAAGGAGGGCCAGCTCCCGCTCGTCGAGGCGCTGGACATCGCGCGCGAAATCGCCGATGCGCTGGACTATGCGCATCGCGCGGGCGTCGTGCATCGCGACATCAAGCCGGAAAACATTCTGCTGCAATCGGACCACGCCGTCGTGAGCGATTTCGGAATCGCGCGCGCGATCAGCAAGGCGGGCGAGCACAGGACCGGGCCGGGCATCGCCGTGGGCACACCCGACTATATGAGTCCGGAGCAGGCCGACGGCTCGGTCAGGCTCGACGGACGGAGTGATCAGTACAGCCTCGGCTGCGTCCTCTTCGAAATGCTGGCGGGCCGGCCGCCGGTTTCGCTGACGCCGCCCGAGGGGCCGGACGCGGGTCCGCTGCAACCGCGTGATCGGCTGACGGAATTGATGCTGTTACGTCCATCGCTGACGCCCGAGGTCGTGAGGGTCGTCGCCCGGCTGCTCGCGCCGCGGCCGGAGGATCGCTTCGCCACCGCCGCCGAGGCGGCCGAGGCGTTGCGCGCACCCGGGAACGTGTGGACGCCGCGCAGCATTCTGACCCGCCGGCAGCGCCGTCGCTGGAGTGCAGGTCTGGTGGCCGCCATGCTGATGGCCGGGGTCCTGATTTGGCGGACCGGCTCCGGCGTGCTGCTCGATCCTGCGCTGTATGTCATCGTGCCCTTCGCGCACCGCGGTGGCGCCGCTCCGACCCTGCTCACCGGTGATCAATGCGAGCTGTTGCTGCGCGAGGCCTTCGAGCGCTGGACCGGTGTCCGGTTGGTGGACGAATTCCAGGCACGGGACGCACGGCTGCGGCACGGCGATTCGATCCCCACACTGGCGGATGCTTATGCGAGGGCGCGAGACCTCCATTCCGGGTTGATGTTGTGGGGCGAGGTCGATGCGCTGAACGATTCCCTCATCGTCCGCGCGATGTTGTACGACGTAGCACAGCAGCGCTTGGTCCGCACACAGGAAATCCGGCTCGATCGGCGCCTCTCAGACCTCGTAGGCCAGTTCAACGCCCTGGCCGATTCGCTCCTGCTGGGTGTCCACACGCCCGGGGCGGCAAGCGGTGCGGCCGGGACTCGCAACCTCGCCGCCTGGTACGCCTATCAGCGCGGGTATGACGCGCTCACGAGTTGGGACCTGGCCGCGGCCGACAGCGCATTCCATGAGGCGCTGACGATCGATCCCGCCTACCCGCATGCCAACTTCTGGCTCGCCCAGGTTCGGGAATGGCGGGGGGTCTCGACCAGCGACTGGCAGGGATACGCCAGTGCCGCGCTCGCCGTCCCGAACGGCCTCACGCTGAGCGATCGCCTCAGGGCGATGGCCCTCCAGGCCATGGCCGACGGTCGGTATCCGCAGGCGTGCGACGAGTATGGCAGTCTGTTGCGGCGCGATTCTCTGGACTTTGCGGCGTGGTACGGAATGGGCGATTGCCACGCCCGGGATCGCGCGGTCGTGCGCGATCCAGCCAGTCCGACGCGCTGGGGATTTCGGGGCAGCTATCACGCGGCCGTGAACGCCTACACGCGGGCCCTCCGCATCAATTCCGCCGTCCATCGAGCCTTCCGGGGAGACGAGCTGGATCGGCTGGGGCGGCTGCTCTTCACCGAGATGAACGTGTACCGGGCGGGGATGGCCCTGGCGCCGGACACGATGCACTTCGGTGCCTTCCCCTCGCTGGACCACGACACGCTGGCGTTCGTGCCCTTCCCACTGGAACAGTGGGCCCGCGGCGGACCCGAGGTGCAGCCTGAGACGCAGCGCGCGGCGGTCAGCCGCGGTCAGGAAGAGTTGTTGGCCGTGACGACATCATGGATCCGCGCACTGCCGCATGACGCCGATGCCCTCGAGGCGCATGCCGTCGTTCTCGAGACGATGGGGCTGATCCGCCGCGCCGGCTCGGATGAGCGATCGGCGATCGCGATCATCATCCGGGCGCGGCGCGACGCCGGGTCCAACGAACAGGCCTTGCAGTTGGCGATCGTCGAGATACGCCTGCTTCTGAAGCTGGAGCAGTACCGCGAAGCGAAGGCGCTGGCCGACTCCCAGCTCTCGGCTTTCCCCGATCCGGCTCCGCCGTCCGTGGCCGGACCGCTCGCCCGGCTCTCCGTTCTTACCGGGCATGTGGCGCGGGGCGCGAGTCTGTTGTCGCGTTCGACGGCAGAGGACTCGTTGCGGACGGTGGAGGACGTCCTGGTTGCGGCGCCCCCCGCCGTCCTCGAGGGGTCGCTCCAGCTGTTGGCGTACTCGGCTGTTGGAGATCCGGTAGACAGCATCCAGGCGCTGCGGACCCGGATCGACCAGGCGGTCGATCGTCTGGTCGAGGCCAGCCGGCGGACAACGGTCCGGCAGGCAGCCCTCGATCTTCCCGCCGTGCTCGCATTTCCCGAAGTCGGGCTCGGGGAAACGCATCGCTCCAGAGCGGGCGGTCTGTACCTGATGGAGCTCCAATGGGCGCTGGCGCATGGCGATACGGCCGCGGTTCGGGCAGGGCTGGCCTACGCGCGTCAACAGACCCAACAGGGATTTCCCGGAGACATCCCGATTGACTTCGCGTACCAGTTCGCACAGCTGGCGCTCGCCGTTGGTGACTCGAGCATGGCAGAGCGTTTTGTGGCGGGCCCGCTCGACGCACTTCCCACCGTTGGCACCGATCTTCTGGAGTTCATCGCTCAATCGGGCGGATTGGTCCGCGCCATGATGCTGCGGGCCGACTTGGCTGCACGCAGGGGCGATCGGGCCACGGCCCGACACTGGGCCGATGCCGTCGTCACGTTGTGGTCCGACCCCGACCCGTCGCTGCAACCCGCGGTCGATCGCATGCGTCGACTGGCCACGCAGAATCCGGGGAATCCCTGAGCCACGGTTTCATCCAGCTGGGAGGAGCAATGCGCGGGTTGCCGGGGCAGGGACGGTACATGGTGGGGGGGATCACGCTGCTCGCGTTGCTCGGAGCGTGTCGGCCACAACAGGCGGGCCCGGGTCCGGTCCGTCCCACTCCGGCCCCCGCGCCGGGATTCGAAGCCGTTGTGGATTCCGCGAACCCGTCGTCTCCGGTCCTGCGGGACTACGTCGCGCAGCTCCAGTTCGACACGAACTACGAAGTGGGAGACGAGCAGCGCCTCGCCCTCGGGCAGTATCCCAACATGAAATACGGCCCGCTCGTGGCGATTCAGCCCGAGGTCGGCAATTTCGCGCTCGTCGATGACGACCTCCATCGCGGGCGGATCATCGCGCGCATGGTGAACTCCAGCGACGAGCCGTACCCGAAACTCGGGCTGGCGCCGCACAGCATCACGTATTGGTGGGCGCAGCTGGGACCGGACAGCACTCAGAACCGCTCCGTGATGATCACAACGGATTCAAGCGGCACGATCCTCGACCGGCCCAAGCCGCTGGCGCTCCATTACGAGAGCGACCACGGTCCCGTCAACCGGAGTCGCGGCGTGGCGCGATGGATCTGGTCGGATGCCGACGAACAGGGATGGTCGGCGTGCCGCACGAAGTGCTGCAAGACCTGATGGCGGATCCTAGGGGCCGACGCGCGCCGTGAGCCGGTACCGCCCCGCCGCCCACCCCGACACCGCCACGTAGTAGGTCCCGGGGACCAGCGTGGCGGTGATGCGCGAGCAGTACTGCAACGCCGCGGCGTTGATGTCGTCGTTCGAGGTGATCACACCGCCCGTCGAATTTTCGAGCGTGAGCACCGTGTTCGCCTCGAGCGCGAAGCCGCAAGCCCCGTTCTGCGCCGACGTCTCGAAGGTGTAGGTCCCGGGCTGCGCGATCAGCACGCGCACGATGTCCACGTCCGACGCCGTGCCGAGCGTGCCGTTCATCGTCCCCGGCAGCGCCAACGGATTCGCCTGCGCGATCGTGTTGTTCGGCTCGAGCTCGACAGGCTGGGCGATCGCGAAGGACGCTCCGTAGATCCCGGCGCCATTCACAGTGACGGGGGTCGGCGTGGCGCTCCCGCCCAGCGTCCCCCACGGCCGCCCCGCGACGGCGACCTGCCCATCGCCGTTTTCGTCCGCGCCGCCGTACACCAGGTAATTCCCATCATCGAGTCCGGCGAAGCTGTACGCCCCGTTTGCGGTGGGGACCTGCGCTACGAGCCTCCCGGTCGTCGCATCATAGAGGAAGGCATAGACCGCTGCGGGAGGCGCGAAGCTCTGGGTCAGACTGTTGCGAGCGTTCACGATCCCTGCGCCATAGAGGTTGTCGGGCCCCGCAGGTCCCGCATCCACCGCCCAGGTGGTGAGTCGTGCGCGCAGCTGTGCACCGGTCAGCGCAGGGTTCTGGGCGAGCAGCAGCGCCGCGACACCGCTCACGTGCGGCGTCGCCATCGACGTCCCGTCCCACGAGTCGTAGGCCGGGGTGTTGGTGACGAAGTTCCAGACCGACGACATCACGCCGTACGACCCACCACCATCGGCGACGTCGCCTCCCGGAGCGGCGATGTCGATCGCCGAGCCGTGCGTCGAATAGCTCGCGAGCAACCCGTCGGGGCCGACCGCCGAGACCGCCAGCGCTTCGGGGTAGGCGGCGGGATAAAGGGCCGTGGTGCTGCCGTCGTTGCCCGCCGCGGCGATCACGAGCGACCCGGCATTGGTCGCGGCGATGACGGCGTTGTGCAGCGCGGTGCTTCCCGAAGGGCCGCCCAGGCTGACGTTGATCACGCGCGCGGCGCTCGCCGCCTTCACCGTCCCACCCTTGCCGTCGTCGGCGGGGAGTCCGGCGGCATAGAGAATCCCCTGGGCGATGTCGTAAAACGACCCGCTGCCTCCGACGCCGATCACGCGCACCGGCCGGATCCGCACCGTCCAGTTCACGCCGCTGACACCAACCCCGTCGTTGCCGACGGCCCCGATCGTCCCGGCGACGTGCAGGCCGTGGTCGCCCCACGCGGTCAGCCCTTTCACGCAGTCGTTCTTCTGGTCGTAATCGTAGTCGGCGGGCATCGTCGGATCGGGATCGTAGCCGTCGCCGTCGCCGGCGTTCGAGATGTGGCCGCCGCCGCACACCGCGACGCTCACGTCGGAGACGAAGTCGTAGCCGTCGTGCGTGAGGTTCGCCGCCACTGCCGGATGATCGTAGCGAATCCCGTTGTCGACGACCGCGACGAGGACCGCGGCGCTGCCGGTCGTGATCTGCCACGCACGCGGCAGGTCGATCATCCCGTAGTGCCACGCCTGCCAGGAATAGAGCTGGTCCGACGGCACGACCGGCGTCGCGGCCGTCGCCGTCGCATTCGCCTCGAGCAGCGATGCGTGGTGCCGGTCGAGGTGGACGATGCCGTTGCGCTCGACCGACTGCACCGCCGGATCCTGGCGCAGCGCGGTCGCGACCTGATCGAGCTGCGTGGAGTCGATGACGCGCAGCCGCGCCGCGAGGAGGGCGGCGGAGACGCCGCGGACTTCCGTGCGCGACGCCCAGGCCCCGGCGCTGAGGCGGGCGCGAATCGAGGAGCCCATCGCAGCGACGGTCGCGGGCGCCGCGAGCCCCGGTGAACCGACGGAGGGCGCGGCCAGGGCATCCGCGCGATACGTCACGATCAGCTCGTCCGGTGCGTATTGCAGCGTGGGAGCAGCCGACGCCGTGGGCGGCGACCACGACGCGCGCAGCGCCGGGGGCGGGGCGAGGAATCCCGAGGCGAGGGTGATCGTTCCGCTGATCGTACCGTTCGGCGTCGCGCTCGCCACGAATGTGGCGGCGGAATCGGCAAGCCCCAGGGCGGTGGCAACGACCGTCTGGACGCCCGCATGGCCGCCCAACGTGCGCACGGTGTTCGCGAGCCCGGTCGAGTCGGTGACGACCTGGCTGGCGCTCACCGATCCGCCGCCCGCGGTGATCGTCCATGTCACCGTCGCTCCCGCGACACGGTTGCCGTAGGCGTCGGTCACCCGCACGCCGTAGGCGATCGGAAGTCCGGTGCCGGCGGGGGCGGTTTGCTGATTGCCGGCGGTGATGGTGAGATCGGCGGCCGCGCCCGCGACCACAGCGAAGGAGGCACTCGCGGCGCTGGCCACCCCATTCGCGCTTGCATTGAAGCTGTACGTGCCGCTCTTGTCGAGGTGCAGATCCGCGAAGGTGGCGACGCCTGCGACGGCGGCCACGCTGGTCGTGCCGCTGAGCGTCGCATTCCCGGAATTCGTGGCGAGGGCGATCGTCACCGCATCGGTGAAGGACGCGATCGTGTTGCCGAGACTGTCGCGCGCGACGACCTGGACGGACGACAGCGGCGCGCCGGCGGTCGCCGTGGAGGGGACGGCGATGAATGCGAGGTGTGAGCCTCCCGCCGGTGCGATCAGGAACGTGACGCTCGTGGTCGGCGGGAGGTTCGGTGAGCTGGCGACGAGGGAGTATCCGGAGGATGGCTTGTCGAGCGTCAGATCGGAGAACGACGCCACGCCGTTGACCGTCGTGCGGTGGGTAACTCCCGAGAGGGTAGCGCCGCCGGGGTTCGCGCCCAGCGCGAGATCGATGCCGGTCCCCGATGCAGCGACGACGTTGCCGAATGCGTCTTCGACCGAAACCAGAACGGCGGGCGCGATTGGGGTTCCCGCGGCTGCAGCGCTCGGCGGTCGAGTGAAGGCGAGCTGGCTCGCCGGCCCGGCCGCCGTGCTCGCCGTAAAGAGAAGCGGGGGGCCTGCGATTTGGACGACCGACGCCGCGACGGTGTCTGCGTCGACTCCGGCGGCGGTGCCGAGCGTGAGCAGCACCGTCGCATGGCCCCGATCGTCGGTCGTCGACTGCGGGGCGGAGAGAAAGCCGCCGCCGGCACGAACCTGCCAGCCAACGTGCACGCCGCCTACGGGGAGACCCGCAGCGGTCGTGACGGAGGCGACGAACGGAAATGCCAGCGTGGAGCCAGCGGCGCCCGTCTGCCCGTTCCCGGCCGAGACGGTGAGCGCCGCGGGAACGAGCACGACGGGACCGGTGTGGTCCCGGGTGCACATGGTAACGCCGAGCGCGATGAGCAGAATGCGGGCGGCCGTGGCGCGATGCACGCTGATCGTCGATCCTGGTCGAGATTGCGGGGTGACCGAGGCGGGGCTGCAGCAAGTGGCGCGCCAATGCAGCGAGTCCAGATTCATCGAGAGAACATGGTTTTTTAGCTGTGGTGCGAATGCAACAGGCGGGGCAGAAAGCGTCGCCTTTGAGCCCCGGGCTCGGTTTGCTCATTCAATCCCCAGCGGGAACTGAAGAGAACTTTCATCGCGGCATAATCATCGTCTCACTCAGGAACATGAGGTTTGGGCGACACCAATGTGACCACAGCCTCAGGAGACCTCATGTCCCGTTCGCCGATGAACCGTCGAGCATTCCTGGAGAAGGGTGTTACGCTGGCTGGGGCGGCCGCGTTGGGGGCGTATGCCACCGCCTGCACCCGCGACCTTGGCTTTGCCCCCGCAGCAAGTCCCGAAATGGCGCTCGGGCGCGATTTCGGCGTGCGTGACCTCTCGGAGCCTCGCGTCCTGGCCAGCCGGGGCGGCGCGCTCACCGCGACCATCGTCGCTGGGACGCAACCGACGAACGTCGCGGGCCGGCAGATTCTGCGGCCGGTCACCTACAACGGCACGTTCCCGGGGCCGACGCTCTGGGTTCGTCCGGGGGATCTCGTCGACCTCACGTTTACAAACCGGATCGTATTCGATGAGGCTGATACGAGGCCCGGCTACGGGCGGCCGCCCCGGGCGAGCAACACGACGAATCTGCATTACCACGGCATGCACGTCCCGCCGACCGGGACCGCGGACAACATGCTGATCACGGTTCCCGCCAACGGGCGGCAACGCTATTCCTTCCAGATTCCGAGTACGCATCCCGCAGGGCTCTTTTGGTATCACGCGCATGTGCATGGGTTGGTGACGAACCATGTGGGACGTGGGGCTGCGGGAATGTTGTATGTCGCGAACGCCTACACCGACCAGATCGCGCAGCTCGGCATCCGGCATCGCCTCCTGATGCTGCAACAGCTCTATCTCGAACCCGACCTCCGGACGGCGACCTTCAACGACGGCGAGCGGGAGAATCCCGTGCGGGCGCTCTCCCTCATCAACGGCCAGTTGATGCCGGAGGTGCGTGCGCGTCCTGGTGAGCCGCAGGTGTGGTCGATCCTCAATGCGTCGACGTCGGCGTTCTACCTGCTGCGGGTCGATGGACACACGTTCACGGTCATCGCTGAAGACGGGGTCCCCTTCGTGACGCCGCGAGTCGGGTCGGAGACCCTGCTGCTCGCGTCGGGGAAGCGGTTCGAAGTGGTCGTGCAGGCGAGTACGACCGCCGGCCGGTATACCATCTCCTATGACGCGTACAACCAGGGCGTCGACACCTGGCCGCAGAAGTCGATCGGGACGCTCGTCGTGGATGGTCAGTCGTGGACCGGGCCGGACCATCCCGGCGTGGATTCATCCTCGGTCATCGAGGATCTTGCAGCGGTCCCTGTGGATGAGAGCCGCAAACGCCTGATCGTGTTTGGTCAGGACGACAACGTTCCGGAAGGGGAGTTCGGTCGTTTCACGATCAACGGGCACGCCTGGGATCCGAGCTACAGTGAGTGGACCAGCACCCTGGGCACGGTCGAGGAGTGGTTCGTCCGCAACGACACAGGGCAGGACCATCCCTTCCACGTGCACGTCAATCCGTTCCAGGTCACGCGGATCAACGGCGCAGCGGTGCCGTTCGACGGTTATCAGGACACCGCGATTCTGCCGCGCTTCGGCTCACTGACGCTGCGGACCCGGTTCACGGATTTCGCGGGGGGGCCGATCCTCATGCACTGCCACATTCTCGACCACGAGGACATGGGGATGATGACGCGCTTCGAGATCGCACCGGCGAGCTAGGTCGCTGGTGCGTCGGATGGCAGGCGGCGGCCGATGCATGATGCGAGTCGCGCCGCCGCCGGCGTGAGGCGGATCAGAGGCCCTGGAGCAGGCGCCGCAGGGCAGGTTGGTAGTAGCGGCTCGAAATGACGGTGGTCCCGCTGCGCAGCTGCACTGCAAACGCCGACTTGCCGTAGCGCTCGAGCGTCGCCACGGCGCGCACGTTGATGATCGCCGAGCGTCGCACGCGGATGAACGTCTCCGATCCCGCGAGCCGCAGGGCGATGCGGTCCATCGTCGTGCGGATGACGTAGACGTGATCGGCGCTGTGCACCTGCACGTAGTTGCCGGCGCTCTCGAACCAGTCGATGCGCGCGGTCTCGAGCAGCACGAGACGCTCCCCGTCGCGGACGACGAAGCGCGCGGGGGGACGCGCCGGGGTGGTCTCCGGGTCGGATGTCGCCCGACGCGACAGCAGTCCCTCCAGCCGATCGGCGAGCGACGCGCCGCGCTGCAGCATCAACATCGACGCCGCCCGATCGAGCGCCTCGCGCAGCCGCTCGGGCTCGACCGGTTTGAGCACATAGTCGAGCGCATGCACCTCGAACGCCTTGAGCGCGTGGCGATCGTAGGCGGTGACGAACACGACGAGCGGCATCGCATCGACTCCGATCTCCTCGATGATCTCGAACGCCGTGGAGCGTCCCAGCTGGATATCGAGCAGCACGAGATCCGGGTTGCGCTCGACGATGGCCGTGATCGCCGCGTCCCGCCCGCCGCACTCACCGACGCAGGTGACTCCGGGGAGCGCGCCGAGCTGTTTCTTGAGACCGCGCCGGGCCACCGGCTCGTCGTCCACGATCAGGACCTTCATCCCGTCGGCTCCTGCAGGGGGATGCGAATTTCGACGCGCGCGCCGTGCGTGTCCGCGGCTCCGAGCTCCAATGTGGCGCGCGGGCCGTAGAGATGGTGCAGCCGCGCGCGCGTGTTGCCGATCCCGATCCCCTGCCGCTGCGGCAGTCGCTCGGCGACGCCCGGACCGTCGTCCGCCAAGACGATGTGCAGCAGGTCGCGCTCCCGTCCGGCGGTGAGCGTGATCGTCGTCGCACGGTCGTCCGACTTGCCGTGCTCGATCGCGTTCTCGAGCAACGGCTGCAACAGAAAGACCGGCACGCGGGCCTCGAGGGCGTCCGCGTCGACGGCCACGTTCACCACCAGTCGATCGCCGAAGCGGCCGCGCTGGATGTCGAGGTAGTCGTTCACATAGGCCAGCTCCTGGCGCAGCGGCACCTCGTGGGCTTCCTCCTCGAGGCTGCGGCGCAGCAGAGAGGAAAGTCGAAACAGCATCTGCTGCGCCTTCCCGGCATCCTCCGTCATGAACACGGAGATGGCGTTCAACGTGTTGAAGAGGAAATGGGGCCGCAGCTGTGACCGCAGCGTGTCGAGCTTCGTCTGGGTCAGCTCGGCTTCGAGGGCCGCCGCGCTCAACTGCTCGGCGACGAACAGTCGCCGATAGCGCAGGGCCGTGTACACCATCGCGATGACGGAGTAGTAGACGAGACCCGTGAACACCCCCCACACGAACGCCACCGGATTGAAGTGCTGTGCC
>DASSIL010000120.1:0-14084 GCA_035691925.1 Gemmatimonadales bacterium | reverse complement strand
CGTGCCCTGATCAGGAACAACGCCGACTGGCTCGTCCGTGAGGGGCTGGTCGACTTCCTCCGCACCGTCGGCAAGCACTTCACGATCAACATCATGTTGCAGAAGGAATCGGTGAAGGCGCGGCTCGAGGCGGGGCTGTCGTTCACCGAGTTCAGTTACATGCTGCTCCAGGCGTACGACTTTCTGCAGCTGTTCGAACGCGAACGGTGCACGCTGCAGGTGGGTGGCTCCGATCAGTGGGGCAACATCACGGCCGGCGTGGACCTGATCCGTCGCGTGAAGGGCGCGGATGCCCACGGCCTCGTCGCGCCGCTCGTCACGACGGCGTCCGGGGCGAAGTTCGGCAAGTCCGAGGCAGGAGCCATCTACCTCGACCCCGAGCTGACCTCGCCGTACAAGTTCTACCAGTTCTGGATGAACACCGACGACCGGGACGTCGAAGCGTATCTGAAGCTCTTCTCATTGCGTCCCAAAGACGGGCCGGATGGCATCGCCGCCCTCATGGAGATGCACGCCCGCCACCCGGGGCATCGCGAAGCGCAGGGACACCTCGCGAACGAGTTGACGGAGCGGGTGCATGGGAAGGGATCGATGGAGTCGGTGGTTGCAGCGACCGCGATCCTCTTCAGCGATTGGGACCCGCATCGCGCCCAGGCCGGCGCCTTCGATATTCTGGAACAGGAGATTCCGACGGCGACCGTCCCGAGCGCCGGGGTGGCGCTGGTGGACGCCCTGGTCGCCGCGGGTCTTGTGAAATCGAAGAGCGAGGCGCGCCGCCAGATCGAGCAGGGCGGGATCTACGTGAACCAGCAACGCGAGACGGCGCCCGACCGCACGCTCGACGACGCCGACTGGCTCGCCGGTGGCAACCTGCTGCTCCGAAAAGGAAAGAAGGACTACGCGCTGCTCCGAGTGACTCCCGCCTAAGCCACGCCCTCCAGCACCTCGATCACTCTTTCCATTTCCTCCGCAGTGTTGTAGAGATGCGGAGACAGCCGAATCGCTCCCTCACGCAGCGAGCACACGACGTGCGCACGCTTCAACGCGTGATACGCCTCCACGGCACGCTGGGGAGCGATACAGAGAATCGCCGAGCGATGGCGATCCTCGCGCGGCGAGGCGACGCGCACCCCGTGAGCGTCGGCCCACCGCAAGACCGGCTCGTGCAGGCTGCGGGTGACCTCCGCGATTCCGGCGATGCCGACCTCGAGCAGCAGCTCGACGGATTGGGTGAACCCGTAGAAGTCCTGGTACGGCAGCGTGATCATCTCGAAACGCCGGGCATCGGCGCGGAAGTTGGAATTGTACTCCGTGAGGCGGGTGAAGTCGTCCGTGCCCTCGAACGCCATCCACCCCGGCATCGCGGGCTCGAGCTGGGGGATGAGCTCCTTGCGGACGTACACGAACCCCGACCCCCAGGGCGACAACAGCCACTTCTGCCCGCCGCAGGCCAGGAAATCCACCGGCGTCTCGCGCACGTCGAGCACGGAATTGCCGATCCCCTGGATCCCGTCCACCACCAGGTATGTCCCGTTGGCGCGCGCGGCCGTTCCGAGCTTCTTCAGATCGGCGCGATACCCGTTGGAGAACTGCACGAACGACACGGCGAGGACCTTCACGCGGGGATCGCGCAACGCCGAGAGCAGGAACTCCTCGTCGGGCCACCCCTCCGGCGTGCACGGCGCTAGCGTCACCTCGATACCCTGTTTTCGCAACAGCAGCCACGGGTAGACGTTCGCCGGGAACTCCCGGTCACTGACGACGACGCGATCGCCGGGGGCGAGCGGCAAGGCGCGCGCCGCGAGATTCAGCCCGTAGCCGGTGTTGATGGCTAGCGCGATCTCGCCGGTGTCGGCGTTGATGAGCCGTGCAGCGACGTCGCGCGCCGCCTGCAACCCCGCCTGGAGATCGCGATCGGGGAGCAGGTGCGGAGCGGTGCGTTTGGCGTTGAATGCGTCGAGTAGGCCGCGCGTGCGCTCGGGGATCGGCCCGCTCGAAGCGTTGTTGAGGTAGACGGTGTCGGCCGTCCAGGGGAATTCGCTGGCGCGCAGGTGCTTGAGCGATTCGCGCAGCGCCTTTACCGCAGCAGGATGAACGGCCACGTTCGTCATGCCGGCCGCACCTCGAGCGCATCGCGCAGCCCATCTCCCACGAGATTCACCCCCAGCACGGTGAGCCCGATCGCGAGCCCGGGCATGAGGCTCACCCACGGCGCGACGCGCAGCAGGTCGCGGCCGTCGGCCACCATCGCGCCCCACGAGGGCGTCGGCGGCCGGGCTCCGAGCCCCACAAACGACAGCGCCGCCTCGGCCATGATGGCGCCACCCACCCCGAGGGTGGCGGCCACGATCACCGGCGCCAGGACCCCGGGCAGGAGGTGCCGCCACACGATACGGGTATCACGCGCGCCCAGCGCCCGCGCCGCCTGTACGTACTCGCGCACCCGCAGCGCCAGCACCTCTCCTCGGACCAGGCGGGCCATCCCCGCCCACCCGACGAGGCCGATCACCACGAACACCACGGGCAGAGAGGGATTCACCGCCGCCGCGATCGCGATCAGGAGCAGCAACGACGGGAAGGCGAGCGTCACATCGGCGAGGCGCATGAGGACCCCATCGACCCAACGGCCGTAGTATCCGGCGGCCAGCCCGAGGGCGACGCCGAGCAGGGAGGCCACGGTCTGGCTCACGAGTCCCACGGCGAGCGAGAGCCGGGCGCCGAACAGCAGCCGCGCGAAGACGTCCCGCCCCTGGACATCGGTCCCCAGCCAGAACTCACGCGACGGCGCCCGCAGGCTGTTGGCGAGCGAGCCGCGCAGCGGGTCGGCGGGGGCGATCCAGGGCGCGGCCAGCGCCAGCAGCGTGAGTGTCGTCACAATGCCGAGGCCGATCAACGCCCAACGGTCGCGGGAGAACTGCTGCCAGTGGCGTGGCGCTTGCATGGGGAACCTGACTACGTTACTCGGGACTCGAGCCCCAAATCAAGCGGAAACAGGCAGTGAGACCCGGCACACGCTTCACCCTCGTCCTCGGGGGCGGCGGCATGAAAGGACTCGCGCACGTCGGCGTGCTCGAGGCGCTGCTGGAGCGCGGCCTGAAGCCGGCCCACATCGTGGGGTGCAGCGTCGGCTCGCTCGTCGGTGCGGCCTGGTCCTCGGGGAAGAGCATCCCGGAGCTGAAGGACATCGCGATCAATCTGAAGCGCAAGGATGTCTTTCAGATCGCCCACGCCGACATGGCCCTCAAGCGCATGCGGTCCCCCGCTCTGTTTCGCCGCGAGCCGCTGGCGCTCCTGATCCAGCGACTCGTCGGACCGGCCGCGTTTCAGGACCTCGACATTCCCGTGATCATGAACACCGTCGACATCAACTCCGGCATGCAGGTGTTGTGGGGACTGCCGGGGCTGGACGACATCCCGGTGGGCGACGCGGTGTTCGCCTCCTGCGCGCTCCCCGGGTACCTGCCGCCGCACGACATCCGCGGCCGCTATTTCGTCGACGGCGCGACGATGGACAATCTCCCCGTCTCCGCCGCACGGGCCCTGGACGGTGAGCTGATCTTCGCGGTCGACGTGTCCGCTTCGAGCACGCTGCGCGAAGACACGCAGGACGAAGGGTTCGCGTCGGTATTCGGCCGCGCCACCGAGATCGCGATGCAATCGCTGCTCGAGACGCGCCTCCGCTATTGGACCACGCCGCCCGTCTACTATATCCACCCGCGCGTCGAGCACGTGTCGATGTTCTCGTTCGACAACCTGCGCGAGGTGGTGGAGGAGGGATACCGCGCGACGATCGACGCCCTCGACCGTCCCGCCACCTGGCCGGCGCGCGGAGCGGATGGGGTGTACCCGCGACGCCGCGTAATAGTGCACGTGGAGCGCGATCGCTGCATCGGTTGCGGCGCCTGCCTGTTCCAGGGACCACCCGGTCTGTTCGTGCTGGATGCGAGCGGTAAGGCCGTCGTCACACAGCCCGAGCAGGAGTGGTCCCCCGCCGGCGGCGGATTCATTCGCCACTGCCCGACTTACGCGATCAGCGCGCGCCCCGTGCCCGAGTCGCAGGAGATGCGCAAGTCCGGCTGAAGTAACCCGCGTCAGCCGTTGTAGGTCATCGCCGTACATCCACACATCCGGTCTGGTTCTTGCGACAGCGGCGCGTCAGGACGGTGCACGACGCCGCTGACCCCAACGGGCCCCGCCTGATGCGCGCCTCACCCCGGAAGTTGCACGCCTTCGCCGTGTCGCGACGGGGTGTGGCGTCTTTGCCACAATGCGTGGGTTGCCGGAGGGCATCGGTTGACCATCGAGCCAAGCAACGTCGCGTCGAATCGCGTACACACCCTGACTGACGGTGACGCGTCGTTCGCCGCTGAACGACCCGCAGATGCCACACCACGGGTCCACCAACTCGATCCCAATCTCCGCCTCACCGCGCGCGGCAAGTTCCTCTTTGTCGGCGACGAAAAGTTTCACGTCCGCGGCGTCACCTACGGCACCTTCCGCCCCCAGGCGGATGGGGCCGAGTTCCCCTCGCCCGACGTCGTGGAGCGCGACTTCGCGCTGATGGCGGCGCACGGCGTGAACTCTGCCCGCACCTACACGGTGCCGCCCCGCTGGATGCTCGACGCGGCGGCACGTCACGGGCTCCGCCTCCTCGTGGGCATCCCGGTGGAGCGCCACATCGGCTTCCTCACCGACCGCAAGGGCGCACCCGACACCGCGCACGTCGTGCGTGCCGGGGTGGCGGCGTGCGCCGGACACCCCGCGGTGCTGGCATACGCGATCGGCAACGAGATCCCGGCGTCGAGCGCGCGCTGGCACGGCCGCCGCGAAGTCGAGCGGTTCCTGGAACGGCTGTTCCGCGCGGTGCGCGCCGAGGACGCCGCGGCGCTCGTGACGTACGTGAACTATCCGTCGACGGAGTACCTCGATCTGCCGTTCCTCGATTTCACGAGCTTCAACGTCTTTCTCGAGTCGCGCGCGCCTCTCGCCGCCTACCTGGCGCGCCTGCAACACATCGCCGGGGAGCGTCCCCTCGTCCTGACCGAGGTCGGTCTCGACAGCCTGCGCAACGGCGATGCGGCTCAGGCCCGTACCCTCGACTGGCAAATCCGCACGAGCTTCGCCGAAGGGTGCGCCGGGCTCTACATCTATTCCTGGACGGACGAGTGGTACCGCGCCGGCGAGGACGTCTTCGACTGGAAGTTCGGCCTCACCGACCGGGAGCGCCGTCCCAAGCCCGCGCTGGCGGCCGTCCGGTCGGCGTTCGGCGACACACCGTTCTCCGCCGACGTGCCCTGGCCGCGCATCTCCGTCGTCGTCTGCACCTACAACGGACACCGCACGATCCGGGACTGCCTGGAGGGGCTGCGCCGGCTCCGCTACCGCGATTTCGAAGTGATCGTCGTCAACGACGGCTCCACGGACCAGACACCGGCGATTGTCGGCGAGTACGACGTCCGCCTGATCAGCACCGAGAACCGCGGGCTCTCGAGCGCGCGCAACACCGGCTGGCAGGCCGCGACAGGTGAGATCGTGGCCTATCTCGACGACGACGCCTACCCCGACCCCGATTGGCTCACCCATCTCGCGGCCACCTTCCTGCGCAGCTCGCACGTCGGCGTGGGGGGCCCGAACATCGCGCCGCCGGGCGACGGCAAGATCGCCAAGTGCGTCGCGCTGGCGCCGGGGAATCCGACGCACGTCATGCTCACCGATCGCGAGGCGGAGCACATCCCCGGGTGCAACATGGCGTTCCGGCGGACGGCGCTGGAAGCGGTGGGCGGGTTCGACCCGCGCTTCCGCGTCGCCGGTGACGACGTGGACATGTGCTGGGCACTGCGCGAGCGCGGCGGCACGCTGGGCTTCAGCCCCGCCGCCGTGGTTTGGCATCACCGCCGCAATTCGCTGCGCGCCTACTGGAAGCAGCAGGTCGGGTACGGCCGGGCGGAGGGGCTGCTGGAGGGGAAATGGCCGGAGAAATACACAGCCACGGGACAGATCGCGTGGGCGGGCCGTCTCTATGGAATGGCGTCGCTGCCCGCGGCACCCTGGCGCGTCGCGCGCATCTACCATGGCATCTGGGGGTTCGCCCCCTTCCAGCGGCTCTACGCACCGGCACCGACGTGGCTCGGCGCCATGGCGCTGGCGCCGGAGTGGTACCTCCCGATTCTCGCGTTGATGATCGTGGCGGCCCTCGGTATCAGCTGGACGCCGCTGCGACTCGCCATCCCGCTGCTGGCGCTCGCGACGCTGCCGCTGATGCTGCGCGCCGCCGTCGCCGCCCGCATCGCGTTCCCCCGCTCCCTCGCCCGTCGCCGCCTGCGGCAGCGCGCTCTGACCGCGCTGCTGCACCTGCTGCATCCGCTCGCCCGACTGTACGGCCGCCTGAGCCGGCCCGGCGCTGCGCGTCCGGCCGCCTGGGGCCGGTGGGGGTCGGTGGCGTTGTGGTGCGAGCAGTGGCGCGACCCCGCCGAGCGTCTGAGCCGGATCGAGCGTGCACTGCGCGGCGCCGGCGCAGCGACACGCAAGGGTGGCGAATTCGAGCGCTGGGACCTGGAAGTCCGCGGCGGTCTCCTGGGCGCCGCGCGACTGCTGATGGCGGTGGAGGAGCACGGCAAGGGCATGCAGCTGGTGCGGGTGCGCTGGTGGCTGCGGCCCAGTACCGCGGGAGTCGCGCTGACGGTCGGTCTCGCCGGAATCGCGGTGGCCGCGCTGAGCACCGGGGCATGGATTCCCGGCGCGGTCTTCGGGGCGGCGGCGCTGTGGTGCGGCTGGCACGAAACGGCCGACTGCGCCCGGGCGGCTGGGGACATTCGCCGCGCGGTGTCGCGGGCCGGGGACGACTGATGCCGCAGACCGGCGCCATGAGCGATCTCGGGATGTACCGCCGGCTGCTGCTGCAGGCGCGGCCCTACTGGGCACACCTGGGCATGCTGTTCGCCCTCAGTCTTCTCGCGACGCCGGTTGCACTGCTCGCGCCGCTGCCCCTGAAGCTCGTGGTCGACAGCGTGCTGGGATCGCGGCCCTTTCCACACCCGCTCGATGTCTGGTTTCCGGCCGCAGGGCATTCGCCCGCCGCAGGTCTCGTGCTCGCGATCGGATTGCTCATCACCGTCACGCTGCTCGCCCAGCTCCTGAGCATCGTGACCAACTGGCTGCGGGCGTACATCGGGGAGTATCTCGTGCTCGACTTTCGGGCCCGGCTGCTCGAGCAGGGGCAGCGGCTGTCGCTCTCCTACCACGACGCGAAGGGCACGGTCGACACCGTCTACCGGATCCAGCAGGACGCCACGACGCTGCAGTACGTGGCGGTCGACGGTTTCATTCCGTTCGTCTCCGCCATCATCTCCGTGGTCACGATGCTGGTCGTCACGGCGCGACTCGACTGGCAACTGTCGCTGGTAGCACTCGCGATCGCGCCCGTGCTCTTCATCCTGTCGCGCAGTTACCGCCCCCGCATGCGGCGGCAGAGCCGGGCCGTCAAGAAGCTCGAAAGCTCGGCGCAGTCGGTGGTCCAGGAGATCCTCAGCGCCCTGCGGGTCGTCAAGGCGTTCGGACAGGAGCGCCGCGAGACCGACCGCTTCGCGACGCGGGCGCGCGAGGGCGTCGTCGCCCGTCTGCGCCTCGCCCTGATGGAAGGTCGGTTCGGTCTGATGATCGGACTCACCACCGCCATCGGCACCGGGGCCGTGCTGTTCATCGGCGTCGGCCACGTCCGGGCGGGCGTGCTCACCCTGGGCTCGCTCTTGATGGCCATGAGCTATCTGACACAGCTCTACTCGCCGCTCGCCACGATCAGCCGCAAGGCCGCGAGTCTCCAGAATTATCTCGCCTCCGCCGAGCGCAGTTTCGCGTTATTGGACGAAGCTCCGGATGTGCCGGAACGCCCTTCCGCTCGCCCCATCGATCGGGCCCGCGGCATCGTCGAGTTCCAGAACGTCACCTTCGGCTACGATCCGGCGCACCCGGTGGTGCACGACGTGTCATTCCTCGTCGCCCCGGGGACGCGCGTCGCGATCATGGGTGCGACGGGCGCAGGCAAGACCACGCTCCTGGGACTGCTCACGCGGTTCTACGATCCAGCGGCTGGCGCGATTCGACTGGACGGGGTCGACCTGCGCGACTACAAGGTCGCCGATCTGCGACGGCAATTCGCCGTCGTGCTGCAGCACCCCCTGCTCTTCTCGACCAACATCGCCGAAAACATCGCCTACGGCCGGCCCGGCGCGGCGCACGCCGACATCGTCGAGGCGGCCGCGGCGGCCGGCGCACACGACTTCATCCAGCGCCTGCCGCGCGGCTACGAGACGCAGGTCGGTGAGCTGGGCCAGAAGCTCTCGGGCGGGGAGCGCCAGCGCATCGCTCTGGCGCGCGCCTTCCTGCGGGACGCGCCCCTCCTCATTCTCGACGAGCCCACGAGCTCGGTCGACTTGAAGACCGAATCCATCATTCTCGAAGCGCTCGAGCGCCTGATGCGCTCGCGCACGGTGTTCCTGATCACGCACCGTCCCAGCAGCTGGGGCATGTGCGATCTCTGGCTCCAGCTCGAGCATGGTCGATTGATCCGGCAGGGCGCTCCCACGTCCCTCCCCGCACCGGCGGTCGGAGAGCCGCGACCATGAGCAAGCCACCGATCGCGGTCCTGCACGACGACCTGGAGTCACACCCCGCACTCCTCGCCTGGCGCATCTTTCGGTCGTGCGAAGAGCCGGTGCAGCGCATCGAGGTGCTGCGCCAGCATGGGGTCAACGCGGTGTTTCGGCTGGTCGGCGTCCCCGCCGCGGCGGACACGGTGATCGCCAAGCGCATGCCGCGGGCGAAAGCGCAAGCCGAGCGCACCATGTACGAACGGGTACTCCCGCACGTGCCGGTCGCCGTGCCGCGCTACTATGGCGCCCTGGCCGGCGACGCCCCGGCAAGCGAGACCTGGCTGTTCCTCGAGGACGTCGGCTCCGAGCGGTACTCGGACACGCACCCCGAGCATCTCGCATTGACCGCTCGCTGGGTCGCGGGCCTGCACGGCTCGGCAAGCGCGGTCGCCGCCGCCCGTGAACTCCCCGATGGCGGACCGGATCGCTACTACCGGCATCTGATCGCGGCAGCCGAGAAACTGGAGCAGCGGCTGTCCGGCCCCGGCCTCGTTCGGGACGACGTGACGCTGCTGCGTGGAGTTGCCGATCAGGTGCGCGGACTGGCCTCCCGCTGGGGCGACGTCGAAGAGCTCTGCGGTGGTCTCCCCGCCACCGTCGTTCACGGGGACTTCCGGCCGAAAAACGTCTACCTCCGACGTACCGGGAACGGCCTCGCGTGCTATCCGATCGATTGGGAAACCGCCGGCTGGGGTGCACCGGCGGCCGACCTGACGCGCATCGACGTCGCCGCGTACTGGTCGGCCGCGCGCGAATGGGTCGAGGGTCTGAGCCTCGACGCGGTCTACCGCCTGGCGCAGGTCGGTCAGGTCCTCCGGACGATTGCGGCAATCGATTGGGAGTGCACCAGCCTGCGATTCGAGTCGCGCAACCTGATCATCCAGTCGCTCGCGAGTCTCGCGGTGCTGACGCCCCGCCTCACGGAAGCGATCCGGATGACCGGAGTGGCCGCATGACGCTCGTGGCGAGCGAAGACGTGCGGGCCCGCGCGCCGTCGGACCGCCTGCCCGATGCCGCCGAGCTGGCACCGGCCCTCGAAACGGCGACGGGTACCCCCGAAGGAACGATCCACGTCACCAGCGTGCGTCAGCTCAAGACGAACGTGTACCGCGTCGCGTTCACCAAAGGCCCCGAGACCCAGGCCCACTCGGTCGTCATCAAATCGGCGAATCTGGGACTGGCGCGCCACAACCAGCTCGTGGCGCGGCGCTGGCTGCCGTTGATCGATCTCTCGGACGGTGCCGCGCGCCTCGAGGGCTCGGCCGCCGACAGTCGCCGAGAGCGCATCTGGCTGGTCTACGAGGATCTCGGATTCGCGCGCCTCGACACCTGCATGGCCGATGCGGCGCGCGTCGCCGCCGCAGTCGACCTCATCGCGACGCTGCATGTCCGGTCGGCGGACCACCCGATGCTCCCCGACGTCCGCGCACACGGGGGAGACCTGGGTGAGGCGTACCTGATCGCGAATGTGAGGGACGCGGTCCGGTCGCTCGCCCAGCTCCGTCCTCCGCGCGTCGCGCTGTCCGGCGTCCAGTACCGCGTGCGCGACCGCCTGCTCGGCCGGCTGCGACTGCTGCAAGATGAGCTGCCGCGACGCGTCCAGATGCTGGAGCGGGATGGTGGACCGGAGGTGCTGCTCCACGGCGATCTCTGGACGACCAACGCGTTCGTCAACGAGGGCCCCAACGGGTGGCACGCGCGCCTCGTCGACTGGGATCATGCCGGCGTCGGACGAGCGAGTTACGACCTGTCGACCTTCCTGCTGCGCTTCCCCGCTGAAGAGCGGTCGTGGATCCTCGATCGCTACCGCGCCGCCGTCGGCGAGCGCTGGCAGCTCCCGGAGGCGCGGGACCTGAACGTGCACCTCGAGACGGCCGAGCTCGCGCGCTATGCCAACCGGGCGATTTGGCCCGCCGTGGCGTGGCTGGTGGACGGCGCGGACTGGGCATTCGAAGAGCTCGCGATGGTGGCGGGATGGTTCGACGACTGGCGGCCGGTCTTGTGACAAAGCTCCTCATCGTCAACGCCGACGACTTCGGCGCCAGCCCCGGCACGAACCGCGGGATCATCGAGTCGCACCTGCGCGGCATCGTGACGAGTACGAGTCTGCTCGTCAACGCCGTGGCGTCGGCGGAGGCCACCGAGATGGCCGAGCTCGCTCCGGAGCTGAGCGTCGGGCTGCACGCCGACCTGGACGGTGTCGATCCCGGGCAGATCGCCGCCGCGCTGGAACGGCAGCTGGACGGATTCGAAACACTGATGGGCGAACGCCCGACCCACCTGGACACCCATCACGACACGCACCGCAATCCACGGGCGTTCCCCGCCGTCGTGGAGTTCGCGCGGCGGCATGGCCTCAGGCTGCGCGGGCACGCACGCATCCGCGTGTGCACGAAGTTTTACGGGCAGTGGGGTGGCGAGGCCCATCTGGAACAGATCAGCGTGGCGGGTCTCGAGCGGGTCCTCGCCGACGTGGAGGATCTCGTCACCGAGCTGACCTGTCACCCCGGGTATCGCGATGCGGCGCTGCGCACCAGCTACGACGCGGAGCGCGAGGTCGAGGTGCGGACCCTCGTGGATCCCGCGGCACGCGACGCCGTGGCGCGGCTGGGGTTCCGTCTCATCAGCTTCCACGAGCTGCCGGGCGTTCCCATCCGGTCGCCGGCGTAACGGACCACCCGCCATGGCCACTGTCGTCGTCTCCTGCTACAACGTTGCCAGCTTTCCCGAGGGCGGCGGGCACTTCTGGGTCTACATGCAGTACGTCCTGGCGCTCCGGGCGGCGGGGTGCGAGGTGTACTGGCTCGAGCGGTTCCGCCGCGGCAAGGACCCCCGGCGCGACGAGCGGGCGATCCCCGAGTTCTTCGCGCGCATGGCGCGGTTCGGGATGGACGGCAAGGTGCTGCTCTACACGCAGGACGACGGGCCCGAGGGCGGCGAACCCCTCCTCAGCTTTGTAGGCACCACGCGTAGGGAAGCCGAGGCGATTCTGCGGCGGTCCGATCTGCTGTTGAATTTTCATTACGCGATCGATCCCCGGCTGCTGGCCTGCGCCCGGCGCACCGCCCTCGTGGACATCGATCCCGGCCTGCTGCAGGTCTGGATCAGCACCGGGCAGCTGCACGTCCCGCCGCACGACTGCTATCTGACGATCGGCGAAACGGTGGGCACCCCGGCGGCGCGCTTCCCCGACTGCGGGTTCTCGTGGATCCGGTTCCGGCCGCCCGTCTGCCTCGACGTCTGGCCCTACGCGTTTGATCCCCGCCCCGCACCGTTCACGACGGTGGCGGGGTGGTGGTCCGGCATGTGGGTACGCGAAGTCGTGGACGGTCGCGACGTGCTGTACGAGAACACCAAGCGGGTCTCGTTCCTCGAATTCGTCGACGTGCCCACGCGGACGCGCCAGCCCCTCGAGCTGGCGCTGTTCCTGGCATCCGACGACGACGCGGACCTGGCGGTGCTGCAGCGGCACGGCTGGCAGGTGCAGCGATCGCAGGATGTGGCCGGCACGCCCGAGCAATACCGGAGCTATGTCCAGCAGTCGCGCGGGGAGTTCAGCTGCGCCAAGCCGTCCTGCATGAAGCTCCAGAATGCGTGGATCTCGGACCGGACGCTGTGCTACCTCGCGAGCGGCAAGCCCGCCGTCGTGCAGCATACCGGACCCAGCGACTATCTCCCGAACGGTCTCGGCCTGCACCGATTCACGACGCTCGACGAAGCGGCGGCGGCCGTCGACCTGGTCAATAGCGACTACGAGCGACACTGCCGTGCGGCCCGCGAGATCGCCGCCACCTGGTTCGATGGAACGGCCGTGCTCGAGCACATCCTCAACGCGACGCTGGGAGCACCCGCATGCTGATCCTGTCCGTCACCACGCTGCTGCTGCAGGGGGCCATGCCCCTCCCCGCCCAGGGGAGCGATGGGACCCGGGCCATCCCCACGGTATCGGCGGTCCGTGTCGATCGCGCGCCCCTCGTCGACGGCCGGCTCGACGACCCGGCCTGGAAATCGGCGATGATCGTGACCGGCCTCGTGCAAAGCGACCCGGATGAGGGACGAGCGGTCTCCGAGTCCACCGAAGTGCGGATCGTGTACGACGGCGCGGCGATCTACATCGGCGCGCGGTTGTTCGATCGCGACCCCCGCGCCATCGTCCGTCTGCTCGGCCGGCGCGACGTCGAGACACCGAGCGACGAGTTCCAGCTGATGCTCGATACCTATCACGACCGGCGCACGTCGTTTCTCTTTGCCGTGAGCTCGACCGGCGTCCAGCGCGACGCGGTGGCCGGTGACGATGGCGGCGATTTCGACGATTCGTGGGACGCGGTGTGGCAATCCGCGTCTCGGGTCGACTCCCTCGGCTGGACCGTGGAAATGCGCATCCCGTTCTCGCAGCTGCGCTTCTCGAAAGCCCAGAGCCAGGTGTGGGGGGTGCGGTTCGTCCGGTGGATCCAGCGGAAGAATGAGCGGTCGCTGTACCCGTTCGTGGCCAAGACCGAGAATGGCGTCGCCTCGCGCTTCGCCGAGCTCGTGGGGTTGCGCGACCTGGGCGACGTGCGCGGGCTCGAGATCCTGCCCTATACGGTGGCGCGGCAGAAGTTCGACCGCGCAAAGCCCGGGAACCCCTTCGATAACGGCCATACCGTGTTCCAAGGGGCGGGGCTCGACCTCAAGGCGAGTCTCTCGCCCAGCTTCAAGCTCGACTTCACGGCCAACCCCGATTTCGGTCAGGTCGAGTTAGACCCCTCATTCGTGAATCTCACGCAATTCGAGCAATTCCTGGCCGAGCACCGGCCGTTCTTCACGGAAGGCTCGTCGCTGTTCTCGTTCGGGAGTACCGGCGGGGGCATCAATCCGCGCTTCGACACGCCGCTGATGTTCTACTCGCGGCGCATCGGTCGGCCCCCCCAGGGCGAGCCGACTTCCTCCGGGGACTTCACCGATATGCCGGAAGCGACCACGATCCTCGGCGCGGCCAAGTTGAGCGGCAAGACCGCCAACGGCTGGTCGGTGGGGACGGTCGAAGCGCTGACGGCGCGGGAATTCGCGACGGTCGCCGATGCGACCGGCCCGCGGCATTCCGATGAGGTCGAGCCGCTCACCAATTACTTCGCCAGCCGCGTGAAGCGCGACTTCAGCAACGGAAATACGACCCTCGGGTTCGTCGGAACCGGCGTCCAGCGGTCCATCGACCAACCCGCACTGAAGTTCCTCGGCTCGGGCGCCTACGCCGGCGGGGTCGACTTCCTGCACCGCTGGGGCGACCGGGCGTATTCCCTCGCGGCGAGCGTCAGTGGTTCGCTCGTGCACGGCGATACGATGGCGATCAACCAGTTTCAGGAGGCGTCTGACCGCTATTACCAGCGGCCGGACGCCCGGCATTACCGCTTCGATTCCGCCGCCACCTCGCTGAGCGGCATCGCCGCCGACGTCTAT
>DASSIL010000119.1:0-10990 GCA_035691925.1 Gemmatimonadales bacterium | reverse complement strand
ACGCGGGAGAGTCTCGCGCCGATCGTCGACCTGGCGCGCGCCGGGTGGCGCATCGCGCTGGTGCACGGCAACGGCCCGCAGGTGGGAGACGAGCTGGCCCGCAACGAGCTGGCCGCCGACCGGCTGGAGCCGCTGCCACTCGGCGTGCTGGTTGCGGCGACGGCAGGGTGGATGGGCTACATGATCCAGCAGTCGCTCCAGAACGCCCTGGCACGCGCCGGCGTGGAGCGCACCGTCGTCACGCTGATCACGCAGACGCTGTGCGACGCCAACGATCCGCAGCTGCGCGTCCCGGCGAAGCCGATCGGCCATGGGCTCGATGCCGTGGGACTCGCCCGCCTGCAGGCCCGCGGCATCCCGGTGCGCGAGGACAAGCCCGGGAAGTGGCGCCGCCTCGCGCCGAGCCCGCGCCCGATTGCGATCGTGGAGCGGGCGATGGTGCACGCGCTGGTGCAGGAGGGCGATATCGTGATCGCCTGCGGGGGCGGCGGCCCGCCGGTGTTCGACGATCCGCAGCTCAAGCTCGAGGGACTCGATGCAGTGGCCGACAAGGATCGCGTCGCCGCCATTCTCGGCCGTGACATCGGCGCGCAGGTCCTGTTGATTCTGACCGATGTCGACGCGGTGTACCGCGGCTGGGGGACGCCGGCGCAACAGGCGATCCGCAAGCTGTCGCTCGCCGAGGCGGACCAGCTGCTGCAGGGCAACGAGCTGGGAACGGGAAGCATGCGCCCCAAGGTTGAAGCGGCGGCGGACTTCGTCCGCGCGGGGGGCGAGCGGGCGGTGATCGCCGAGCTGGCGCACGGACTCGCCGCGTTGGCGGGCGAGGCGGGAACGACCATCACGGAGGAGCGGCAGTGAACCTGCACGAGTACCAGGCCCGGGAGATTCTGCGCCGACACGGCATTCCTGTTCCCGAGGGAGAAGTCGTCACCACCCCCGCCGCCGCGAAAGCCGCCGCGACGCGCCTGGGCGGCTCGGTGGTCGTGAAGGCGCAGGTGCATGCCGGGGGTCGCGGCAAGGCGGGCGGGGTGAAGCTCGCCAAGACGCCCGAGGAGGCGGAGGCCGTCGCGGCGAAGATCCTCGGGATGACGATCAAGGGCCTCACCGTCCAGAAGGTGCTCGTCGTTCCCGCGACCGACATCGCATCCGAGAGCTACCTCGGCATCATCGTCGATCGCGAATCGCAGCGTCCCGTGCTGATGGTCAGCGCGGCGGGCGGCATCGACATCGAAGAAGTGGCGGCAAAGATGCCGGAGAAGATCCATCGCCGCGCGATCGACCCGCGCTACGGTCTGCTCGCCCATCAGGCGCTCGCCCTCGCCTTTCAGCTCTATCCCGACGTGACGAAGGCGCGCGCCGCCGCAGCGATCATGCAGCAGCTCGTGACCGCGGCCTACGACGCCGGAGCGTCGCTCGCCGAGATCAACCCCCTCGTGACGACGCCCGAAGGGAAAGTCCTGGCGCTCGATGCCAAGATCGTGATCGACGACAACGAACTCGAGCGCAAACCGGCAATCGCGGCGCTGCGCGATGCGTCGGCAGAGGCGCCCTCGGAAGTGCAGGCGCGGGAAGCGGGACTCACGTTCATCAAACTCGAGGGCGCGGTGGGGTGTTGCGTCAACGGGGCGGGGCTCGCGATGGCGACGATGGACCTCGTGAAGTACTACGGCGGGGAGCCGGCGAACTTTCTCGACATCGGTGGCAGCTCCAATCCCCAGAAGGTCGTGAGCGCCCTGAAGATCATCACCGCCGACCCGAACGTGCGCTCGATCCTGTTCAACATCTTCGGCGGCATCACGCGCTGCGACGACGTCGCCAACGGCATCGTGCAGGCGACGGGACAGTTTCCGCTCAAGGTTCCCATGGTGATCCGGCTGACGGGGACGAACGAGCAGGAGGCCATCCGCATTCTCCAGAAGGCCGGGTTCGAGGCGCTCACCGACATGGACCAGGCGGTGAAGCAAGCGGTCGCGGCGGCGGGAGGTGGGCGATGAGCATCTTCATCGACAAGAAAACCCGCCTCCTCGTCCAGGGCATCACGGGCCGCGATGGGTCATTCCACACGAAGGCCATGATGGCGTACGGCACCAGCGTCGTGGCAGGAGTGACGCCGGGGAAGGGCGGCCAGGCATTCGAGGGAACGGTCCCGATCTTCAATACCGTGGCCGATGCCGTTGCCGCGACGCAGCCGAACGTCAGCGTCATCTATGTCCCCGCCGCGTTCGCCGCTTCGGCGATCTTCGAGGCGGCGGACGCCCGCATCCCGCTCATCGTCTGTATCACCGAAGGCGTCCCCGTGCTCGACATGACGACGGTGATGCCGTTCGTGCGCGAGCGCGGGGTGCGGTTGATCGGACCGAATTGCCCCGGTCTGATCTCGCCGGGGCTCGCGAAGGTCGGCATCATCCCCGGCAACATTTGTACGCCGGGCGATATCGGCGTCGTCAGCCGCTCGGGGACGCTCACCTACGAGATCATCCACCAGCTCTCGACCAACGGCTTCGGCCAATCGACGTGCGTCGGGATCGGCGGCGATCCGATCATCGGCACGAACTTCATCGATTGCCTGAACGAGTTCGAGGGCGACCCGGGGACGCGTGCCGTCGTGCTGATCGGTGAGATCGGCGGCTCGGATGAGCAGCACGCCGCCGAGTTCGTCCGGACGAACATGCAGAAGCCCGTCGTCGGCTTCATCGCGGGACAGACGGCACCGCCGGGCCGTCGCATGGGCCATGCTGGCGCGATCATCTCGGGCGCCGGTGCCACCGCCGCCGACAAGATGGCCGCCTTCGAAGCCGCGGGCATCTCCGTCATGAAACGTCCAGCAGACGTCGTCCCACTGCTCAAGACTCGTCTCTAGAGCAGCTCACTTTCCAACATTCCATCGTTCCCACTGTCCATGCTCACTCTCGCCATCATCAAGCCCGACGCCGTTGCCGCGGGAGCGGCCGGCAAGATCCTCGCCCACCTCGAGGAGCAGGGCTTCCGCGTGCGCGCCGCCCGTATGGTGCGCCTTGGCACCGCCCAGGCAGAGGCGTTCTACGCCGTGCACCGGGAGCGGCCCTTCTTCCGTCCCCTCGTGACGTTCATGACCTCGGGGCCGTGTATCCCCATGGCCCTCGAGAAGGCGGATGCGGTGGCCTCGCTGCGGGAGGCGATCGGGGCGACCGATCCTGCCGAAGCGAAACCGGGAACGATCCGCAAGCTGTACGCCCAGTCCAAAGAGAGAAACGCGATCCACGCGTCCGATTCGCCCGAAAATGCGGCGCGGGAAGTGGCGTTTTTCTTCACTGAAGGGGAGTTGGCTGGACTCTAGCTCGGGATGAACTTGTCCCAAGTCCCACAACGGGTTAGCTTCGCTCGCCATGTTGCGATTCGACCTGCGGGAGCTGACACAAGGCCCCGTCGATACGCAGGCCGAGTTGGCGCCGCAGGACCCCCTGTTCGAGGGGCTCGGGGTGACCCTGGCGGAACCGGTCCGCGTCGAGGGGCGGTTGCAGGGAACGGGGGAAGGCCGCTACTACTGGCACGGCCACCTGCACGCGGTTGTCGCGGGGGAGTGCCGCCGTTGTCTCACCCCCGTCAGAGCTCCGGTCGCGGTAGAGGTCGGGGCGCTGTTCACGAGTGAGGCGGACGCGGGAGACGATCCCGACGCCTACCGGCTGCAATCCCACGATACGGAGATCGACCTCCGGCCCGTGGTGCGGGAAGAGCTGGCGCTGGCGGTGCCGCGGTTCGTGGAGTGTCGCGACGACTGCCGCGGGCTCTGCCCGAGCTGCGGCAAGGACCTGAACGCGGGGCCGTGCGGCTGCGCACCGGCAGCCGACCCGCGCTGGCGGGCCCTGGCGGATCTCAAGAGCAAATTTACGGATTGAACGAGGCGAACCAACGATGGCAGTCCCGAAGCGCAGAACCTCCAAACGGAAGAAGCGCGCGCGCCGCACCCACTACAAGGCCGCGCCGATCGCATTGCAGGCATGTCCCCGCTGTGGCGACCTGAAGCAGCCGCACCGGGTCTGCCCCACCTGCGGCTATTACGCCGGCGAGCAGCGCGTCGAGGTCGAGGACGCCTGAGGTGATCCGCATCGCGCTGGACGCGATGGGAGGAGATCACGCCCCGAGCGCGGAAATCGACGGCGCGGCCCTGGCGCTCAGCGAGCTGCCGCCCACCTTCCTGATCCAGCTCGTCGGCCGTACCGCGGACATCGAGAAGGGGCTCGGCCCCCATCGCGATATCCCGCGCTCCCGGCTCGAGATCGTGGAAGCGCCCGAGGTCGTGGGAATGGGGGAGAAGCCGCTGCAGGCGCTGCGCTCGAAGCCGAAGTCGTCGATCGCGATCGGCCTCACGTTGCAGAAGAACGGCAAGTCGGACGCGTTCATCTCGGCCGGCAATACGGGAGCGGTGATGGCGGCCTCGACGCTGATCCTGCGGCTGCACGGCGGGGTGAGCCGCGCCGCGATCGGCGCGCTCTTGCCCACGGCGCGCCAGCCGCTGCTGCTGCTCGACGCCGGGGCGAACGTCGACTGCGACGCCAAGGAGCTGGTGGGGTTTGCCCACCTCGGCGCGGTGTACGCTCGCGACGTGCTGGGGCGCGCCGAGCCGGCGGTCGGCCTGCTGAACATCGGCGAGGAAGACGAGAAGGGCAACGCCGTCGTCAAGGAAGCGCACCAGCAACTCAAGGCCCAGACGGGATTCCGCTACGCCGGGAACGTCGAAGGGCGTGACGTCCCCGCCGGCGAGGCGCGCGGGAAGCCGCTCGACGTGGTGGTGTGCGACGGCTTCGTGGGCAACGTGGTGCTGAAGTTCTACGAATCGGCGGGCCGCGTGTTTGTCGGGTTCATCAAGCGCGACGCGCCGGGTGTGCTGCAGGCCCCGGAGATGCGCGGCGTGCTGGAGATCCTCGACTGGGCAACGTACGGCGGCGCCCCGCTGCTGGGCGTGCAGGGGGTGTCGATCATCTGCCATGGGGCCTCGCCCGCGCGGGCGATCAAGAACGCGATCCGCGTCGCGGTGCAATCGGTGGAGAGCCATTTGGACCAGGACATCGAAGCCGAGATGTCGCGCAGCCAGGTGACGGTATGAAGCGACCGTTCGCCGAGCTGGCCGGGACGGGCCGCTACTCCCCGGCCCGGGTCATGACCAACGACGAATTCTCCAAGATCCTCGACACCTCGGATCAGTGGATCCGCGACCGCACCGGCATCCGCGAGCGGCGTATCTCGAGCGACGCGGAGTCGAACGCCTGCATGGGCAAGGCGGCGGCGCTGCAAGTGCTGGACGACCTCGGCATGACGCCGCTCGACGTCGACGCCATCGTGTACGCGACCGCCTCGCCCGACCGGCTGCTCCCCTCCCAGGCGTGCGATCTGCAGGCGATTCTCGGCGCCAAGAACGCGGCCGCGCTGGACGTCGGTGCCGCCTGCGCGGGGTTCGTCTACGCCCTGAACGTCGCCGAGGGGCTGGTGGCAGCGGAGCAGGCGACGAACGTGCTCGTGATCGCGGCGGAGCGCCTCACCAAGATCATGGACTGGTCGGACCGCGCCACCGCGGTGCTGTTCGGCGACGGGGCGGGCGCCACGCTCGTGCGGCCGTCGAGCGACGGAAAGCGCGGCATCCTGTCCCGGTACATGAAGTCGGACGGAACGCTGGCGGAGCTGCTCTACCGGCCCGGCGGCGGCGCCGTGCATCCTCCCGATGCGGCGCTGCTCACCGACCACAGCTACTTCATCCACATGGCGGGGCGCGAGGTCTTCAAGGCCGCCGTCCTGTCGATGGCGGACGCCTGCGACCAGGCGCTCAAGCGGGCGGGGCTCACCGGCGCGGACGTCGACCTGATGATCCCGCATCAGGCGAACATCCGCATCATCGAGGCGACGGCGAAGCACGCCGGGATGCCGATGGACAAGGTGTACGTCAACGTCGACCGCTACGGCAATACCTCGGCGGCGTCTGTGGCGATCGCGCTGGACGAAGCGGTGCGCACCGGGCGGCTCGTGCCGGGGATGACGGTGCTGCTCGTGGCGTTCGGCGCCGGGTTCACCTGGGCGAGTATGGTCGTGAAGTGGTAGGAGCGCGGCCTGTGGTCTGGCTCTGTCCGGGCCAGGGGGCGCAACGCGTGGGGATGGGTCGGGATGTGGCAGAGCGGTTTCCAGCCGCGCGCGCAGTGTTCCAGGCGATCGACGACGCGTTGGGCGTCGCCCTCTCCCGCATCATGTTCGAGGGCCCCGAGGACGAGCTGACGTTCACGCAGAATGCGCAGCCCGCGATTCTGGCACACACCGTCGCGGTTCACGCCGTCGTCTCCGGCGCGGTGGACCAGCCGGTCGCGGCCGCGGGACACTCGCTCGGCGAATACTCGGCGTACGTCACCGCGGGGGCGCTGGCGCCGACCGAAGCGGCGAAGCTGGTGCGGCGGCGCGGCGAGCTGATGAACAAGGCGGGGACGGAGCGCAAGGGAATGATGGCCGCGGTGCTGGGGCTCGCGACCGCCCAGGTCGAGCAGGCCTGCGCCGCGGCATCGACCGGGGGCAAGGTCGTTGTGGCGGCGAATCTCAACGCGCCCGACCAGACGGTGATCTCGGGCGACCCCGACGCCGTCGCGAAGGCGGGCGAGGGGTGCAAGGCCGCGGGGGCGAAGCGGGTGCTGCCGCTCAAGGTGAGCGGCGCGTTTCACTCGCCCTTGATGGCGCCGGCGGCCGCGGCGCTGCGTGCCGCGCTCGACAAGGCGGAGTTCGGGGAGCCGGCGTTCCCGATCGTCGCCAACGCGACGGTCGAGACCGTGACGCATGCGGCGCGGGCGCGGCGCACCCTCGCCGATCAGCTCACGGCGCCGGTGCGCTGGGTGGAGTGCATGCAAACCGCGGCCCAGATCGCGGGTGAGGGAGCGCGCTTCGTCGAGATCGGCCCCGGAGGCGTTCTGGCGGGGCTGCTGCGGCGCATCGTGCCGGGAGCCGACGTCGTGTCGCTGGGAAGTGCCGCTGAGATAGCGGCCTTCCTCGAGGCAGGGTGATCGAATGCGGAACGCGGAGTGCGGAATGCGGAGTTTGATCGGACGACACCAGCAGCGCGCTTGGTGCCTGATGCTTTCACCGCCACTCCGCGCTCCGCGTTCCGCACTCCGCCCTCGTGGTGGAGTATGAACGTCGACCTGACGGGGAAGGTCGCGATCGTCACCGGGGGCTCGCGCGGCATCGGGCGCGAGATCGCCGCGGACCTGGCCGAAGTCGGCGCCAAGGTGGCGATCCTGGGGCGCGACGAAGCAAGGGCGGTCGCCACGGCGCAGGAGATGGGCGCGGGAGCGCGCGGATATCGCTGCGACGTTGCGGTGACGAGCGAGATCGAAGTGGCACTGGAGCGCGTCGAGCAGGATCTCGGCGCCCCCGACATCCTCGTGAACAACGCGGGAACCACGCGCGACAACCTGCTGTTCCGGATCGGCGAGGACGATTGGGATCTGGTGCTCGACACCAATCTCAAGGGCCCGTTCCTGATCACGAAGCTCGCGGCGCGCGGCATGATCAAGCGGCGCTGGGGACGCATCATCAACATCACGAGCGTGGTCGGCTTGATCGGCAACAAGGGGCAGGCGAATTACGCGGCGTCGAAGGCGGGTTTGATCGGGTTCACCAAGGCGGTGGCACGCGAGCTGGCGTCGCGCAACGTCACGTGCAACGCGGTGGCGCCGGGCTACATCGACACCGAGTTGACGCGCGCCATCTCGGAGGAGGCGAAGCAGACCCTCCGGGCGGCCATTCCGCTCGCGCGACTCGGAACCGGCCACGATGTGGCCGCCGCCGTGCTCTTTCTCGCCTCCGATCTGGCAAGCTACATTACGGGCCAGGTGATCGTGGTTGACGGCGGCATGGTGATGTGACCTCCAACCTTCTGACGGGGCGCAACATGGCAATGGACATGAAGCAGCTCGAGGAAAAGGTGAAGGACATCATCGTCGAGGAGCTCGGGGTCGAGCGCGACAAGCTCAAGCCCGAAGCGAGCTTCATGGAAGACCTCGGCGCGGACAGCCTCGACACCGTCGAGCTGGTAATGGCGTTCGAGAAGGAATTCGACATCGACATCCCCGACGAAGAGGCGGAGAAGCTGCGCACCGTGGGGGACGCGATGAAATACTTGCACGACAAGATGGGGAAGTGAGGACGGAGACTGCGTGAAGCGTCGCGTCGCCGTCACGGGCCTCGGGCTCGTGACCCCGTTGGGCAATACGGTCGAGACGACGTGGGAGGCAATGGTCGCCGGGCGCTCGGGCGCCGGGCCGATCACGCGCTTCGATCCCACGGCGTTGCCGGTGAAGTTCGCCTGTGAAGTGAAGGGCTTCGAGCCCGGGCTCTACCTCGAGAAGAAAGAGGCCCGGCGCTTCGACCTGTTCACCCAGTTCGCCATGGGCGCCGCCGTCCAGGCGATGAAGGATTCCTGCCTCGAGCAGACGTGGAGCCAGGTGGACCCGCGCCGCGTCGGCGTGATCATCGGCTCGGGGACGGGCGGCCTCGCCACATTCGAAGAGAACATGCGGGCCTACATCGAGAAGGGGCCGAGCCGCGTGTCGCCCTTCTTCGTACCGATGTTCATGGCCAACGTCGCGGCCGCCGCGGTGTCGATGCGCTACGGCGCCAAGGGCCCCAACTACTGCACCGTCTCCGCCTGCGCGAGCTCGGCGCACGCCCTGGGGGACGCGTTCCGGCTGATCCAGCACGGCGAGGCCGACGTGATGGTCGCCGGCGGATCCGAGGCGGCGATCACCCCGATCGCGATCGCCTCGTTCGCCAACATGAAGGCGCTCTCCGAGCGCAACGACGATCCCGCCACAGCGAGCCGGCCGTTCGACAAGGATCGCGACGGGTTCGTCATGGGCGACGGGGCGGCGGTCGTGATCCTCGAGGAGTGGGAGCACGCCAAGAAGCGCGGCACCAAGATTTACGCCGAGATGGTGGGCTACGGCATGACCGCCGATGCCTATCACATCACCGCGCCCGCGCCCGACGGCGAAGGGGCGCAATTCGCGATTCGTCACGCGATGGAGGACGGCGGCATCCGTCCCGAGCAGGTGGGGTATATCAACGCGCATGGGACGTCGACGCCGCACGGCGACGGCGCCGAGACGGCGGCGGTGAAGACGGTGTTCGGCGACCAGGCGAAGAAGCTCATCTTCGGATCGACCAAGTCGATGACGGGGCACCTGCTCGGCGCTGCGGGGGCGCTCGAGTTCGCCGTCTGCACCCTGGTGCTGCGCCACGGGGTGATCCCGCCCACGATCAACCAGTTCACTCCCGACCCGGCCTGCGACCTCGACTCGGCGCCGAATCATTCGGTGAAGCGCGAGGTCGAGGTGGCGCTGTCGAACTCGTTCGGGTTCGGGGGACATAACGTGACGCTTGCGGTGCGCCGGGTGTGAGCGGCGAAACTGCGCTATCAGCGATCGGCTATCAGCTATCGGCTAAGGCCGCACCAAGCGATCCTGCGTTAGTCCCTATCGGCCGAAAGCTCGAGAACGGGGAGCGGCTCACCCGCGAGGATGGGCTCACGCTCTTCAATTCCTCGGACCTGCTGACGATCGGCCGGCTCGCGGATCTCGCCAATCAGCGCAGGAACGGCGACCGCGTCTTCTTCGCCGCCAATCAGCACATCAATCCGACCAACGTCTGCATCCTGCGCAACACCTGCGTCTTCTGCTCGTTCGCGCGGATGCCGAACGAGGACGGGGCCTACACGCGCAGTCTCGAGGAGGTGTTCGCGGAGGCCGATGCGGCGCGCGAGAACCCGACGCGGGAGTTCCACATCGTCGGGGGGCTGCACCCCAAGCTGTCGCTCGGCTACTACCTCGACATGTTCCGCGGCCTCAAGGAGCGCCACCCCGACGTGCAGATCAAGGCGCTCACGGCGGTCGAGGTGGCGCACCTGGCGCGGATCGAGCAGATCTCGACCGTCGCGGTGCTCCAGGCGATGAAAGACGCCGGCGTCACGAGTCTCCCCGGCGGCGGCGCCGAGGTGTTCAGCCCCGCCGCACGCGCCACGATCGCCGACCGGAAGCTCTCCGGCGATGAGTGGCTCGCCGTGCACCGTGAGGCGCACCGGCTCGGGATCCCCTCGAACTGCACGATGTTGTACGGGCATGTGGAAACGATGGAGGACCGCGTCGACCATCTCCTCGCGCTGCGCACGCTGCAGGATGAGACCGGCGGCTTCCTCACCTACATCCCACTCGCTTATCACCCCGACCACAACGAGCTGGGGGAGGCGCTGGGTCGCACCGGCACCGCCACGACGGGATTTGACGACCTGAAGAACATCGCCGTGGGGCGCCTCATGCTCGACAACATCCCCCACGTGAAGACGCACTGGCCGATGGTGACCCCGTTCATCTCCCAAGTCGCGCTCGGCTTCGGCTGCGACGACCTCGAGGGGACGGTGGTGTTCGAGCGCGTCTACCACGAAGCGGGTGCGGGGACGCCGATGTGGCTGTCGTACGACGAGATCGTCGGGCTGATCCGCGCGGCGGGGAAGACACCGGTGGAGCGCGACTCGCTCTACCAGACGGTACGGACGTTCGAGGACTGGGAGCCGGGGCAGAGTGCGGTGCCGCGGGAGGGGCCCGAGGGGCCGACGTTCCACATCGAGCATCGCGGCCAGGCGCGGGGGAAAGGGAAGCGGCAGCTCCCAGTAGTGGCGAGCGTCGTGGATGGCGCGGAATGACTAGGAACGCAAAGTCTCGGCGCTTGGTTCGGTCGCTGAAGCGACCGCTCGGCGCTGGCGCGACGCGCCCTAAAGGGCATTGGGGCGTTGGTCGCGCCCTTTCAGGGCTCGTCGCGATAGCCCCGAGCCCCGGCTTCAGCCGGGGAAAGCGATGAGACTCGGCCGCATCTCCTACATCAACTGCTATCCGGTCTACGGCGCCATCGATCGGGGCATCGAGCCCGTCGCGGCGGAGATCGTCACCGGTACCCCGGCGGAGCTGAACGACCTGCTCGTCGCGGG
>DASSIL010000118.1:0-2324 GCA_035691925.1 Gemmatimonadales bacterium | reverse complement strand
GCGCCGCCGCTCCTCGTCGCCAACGCGCCGGACGCCCCGTCATGGCGGCCCGACCTGCACTGCCTTGCGGACGTGCGACCCGGTATGGGCAGCCTCGGCGGCGTATACACCGCCCTCGCTGCCGGCCCCGGTCCGGTGCTGGTCGTCGCCTGGGACATGCCGTTTATCGAGCGCCCCCTGCTCGACCTGCTCGTTCGTGAATCGACCGGTTGGGACGTGTTCCTCCCCGAAAGCGGCGCCCGGGGGCACCGCAGCGGCGCCCTCGAACCGTTGTGCGCCGTCTACGGTCCCGCCTGTCGCGCGCCGATCGAGCGGTCGTTCGCCCGCGGGGACCTGGCGATGATCTCCTTCCACGAGTCGGTCCGGGTGGGTACACTATCGCTCGACCGGGTGCGGGAGGTCGGCGACCCGGGAATCCTGTTTTTCAACGTCAATGAGCCGGCCGACCTGGAACGCGCGGAGAGGCTGTGGCGGCAACGCGGATAATCTCGATCATCGGCAAGAAGGACGCCGGCAAGACGACGCTCGTCGTGGCGCTCGCGACCGAGATGCGCCGCAAGCTTCGCGTGATGACGCTGAAGCACGGCACCCACGCCGCCAGCATGGATCAGCAGGGCAAGGACACGTGGCGGCACTGGAACGAAGGCAAGGCCGAGCGCGTGCTGCTCGAAGCACCGGGAGAGCGCGTGCTGTTCGAGCGCACCGATCACGAAGGCGATCCGATCGCGCTGGCCAAGCGCTACCTCGATGGCGCCGACATCGTGCTCGCCGAAGGGTTCTCGGCCTATCCCCTGCCGAAAATCGAAGTCTACCGGATGGCGTGCGGCGACAGGCCGATCTACGACCCCTCCCGCGACAACGCGGATCAGTGGGTCGCCCTGATCACCGACAATCCGTCGTTCCGCGCTCCGTTCCCCGTGTTCCGGTTCAGCGACACGAGCTGGCTCGTCTCGCTCGCCACCCTCGCGTGGGACCGCGCCCGCATCCTGCCCCCCTGACGCCTGTGACGCCAGCGGAAGCCGCGCGGCTCATCGTGTCGCACGCGCGGCCGCTGCCACCCGAGGAACGGCCGCTCGGCGCCGCGCTCGGCCTGGTGCTCGCGACCGACGTCATCGCTCCGCTCGATCTGCCACCGTGGGCCAACTCGGCGATGGACGGCTACGCCTGCCGCACGGCGGACGTGCGGCCGGAGGCCGTGCTGCAGGTCGTGGAGACCGTCGTCGCCGGGCAGTTCCCGACGCGCCCGCTCCGACCGGGCGAGGCGACGCGGCTGTTCACCGGTGCCCCACTCCCCGCCGACGCTGACTGCGTGGTGCGGCAGGAAGACACGACGCGGGACGGCGATCGCGTCATGATTCACGACGCCCGCGACGCGGGCAAGAACACGCGCCGCGCCGGCGAGGACGTCCGCAAGGGGGAGACGGTGCTGCATGCCGGCGTCGCGCTCGGGCCGGCGCGACTCGCGCTCCTGGCGGCGATGGCGCACTGGCCGGTCGCCGTGCACCGGCCGCCCGTGGTCGCCTATCTCTCCTCGGGTGACGAGCTGGCGACGCTCGACCACCGCGACGAAATCCTCGCCGGGCGCAAGATCGCCAACTCCAACGCCTATGCCCTGGAAGGGTTGATCCGCGAAAGCGGCGCCGTCCCCCGCGATCTGGGACTGGCCGCCGACACGCGCGAATCGCTGCGCACGCTGCTCCAACGCGGCCTCGATGCCGATGTCCTGGTGACAACCGCCGGCGTGAGCGTCGGCGAGCACGATCTGGTGCGCGATGTGCTCGGCGAGCTGGGCTACGAGATCCTGATCTCGCGCGTGCGGCTGCGGCCGGGCGCGCCGCTGGGTTTCGGGCTCCGCGCGGGACAGCCCTGGGTGGGGCTGCCCGGGAATCCCGTGAGCACGATGGTCACATTCGAACTCTTCGTGCGTCCACTGATCCGCCGCCTGTTGGGCCATGCGCTGCCGTTCCGGCGCACGATTCCCGTGGTGACGGCGGAGGAGATCGCCCTCGGACCGCGGTTGCAGCATTTCCTGCGCGTGGTCCTGACGAACGATGCGGGGCCCTTGCCGCGTGCCCGCTTGACGGGTCCGCAAGGATCGGGGATCCTGTCGTCGATGGCCCGCGCCGACGCGCTGCTGATCGTCCCCGAGGACCAGCCGCACGTCCCTGCCGGGACGACGCTCTCCGCGCTCGTGCTCGACGACCCGGTCCACCTCGCGGAACCGGGCTTCTGATGCCGGGCACCGCGGAGCTCGGCAAACTCATCGAACAGCTGCTGCTCGTCTTCACCTCGGTGCTGTTCATCGTGGATCCATTCGCCACGGT
>DASSIL010000117.1:0-27909 GCA_035691925.1 Gemmatimonadales bacterium | reverse complement strand
GACGGGCGCGTCCAGGGACAACCGCCAGGGGATCGGGAACGGCGGGATGCCGTCGAGTGGCAGCGCGTCGAACTCGGTATCGGGCGGCGCACCCGGCCCAAGCGGCAGCATCGGGTGGGCGTGGTTGTCGATCGCCGGAATCGTAGCAATGTAGCGTGCCAGGGATGAGTCCACCGGCGCCTGACTCATAAGCTGCGAGGGTATTCCGGCAAGTATGAGGGCCGCGCCCAGCCAGGGGGCGTAACGTGGCATGAGGCCGAATGATACTGGCACGGGCCTTGCCCGCAATTTGACCTGCCACTTCGCGAGAGCAATGATCGCGTGCCCCGGTCCTCGTCGCCCAGTCGGATCTGGTGTTGGCGTGTCCCCGGCCGGAAGGCGCGGGGACTGCTCGTCGTGGCCACGCTTCTCCTCGCCGCCACGTGCCGTCTCGACCGGCTGTTCGTGCAACCGACGGCCGCGTTGCTCTGCGTCACGCCGTCGGTGCCGGACACACTGCGCGACTCCGCAGCGGGTGGCAGTCTCTCGTCCCGCGAAGATCCGATCGGCATCAAGAACTGTGGCGGTGGTGAACTGCGCTGGGATGCGACGGTGCAGCCGGGGAGCGGGTGGATCGCGATCCTGCCGGACTCAGGCATCGCCGGCCGTGGCGCGTCTCCCAGGGTGGTACTCAACGCGGAGACGCTGACGCCCGGCACCTACCACGCCACGATCGTGGTCCGCTCGACGAACGGGAGCGGAATCGCGGATGTGCCCGTGTCCTTCGTGATTCGGCCCTGTGCCGTGACACCACTGCGGCTGGACGACTCCGCGACCGCGGCGCTCACGTTCGCCGATTGTGGGGCTCCTCATCGTCTGGGCCGGGTCGCGCGCGTCTTCAGTTTTCCGGGAACGCTGAACGACTCGGCGTCGATCGAGCTGGCGGCGGACTACGACGCCTATCTGATCCTCGATACCACGCTCGACGCCGCACGACCGCCGCTCGCCGAGACGCACGACTGTCTCGGGTTTGCCGGCGAGCCGTGCCTCTATTACCAGCGACTTCCGCGTAACACCACGTACGGCATCGAGGTGACGAGCGCCGCGGCCACGGATTCGGGGACGTTCACGCTGCGGCTCGTTCATCCCCGGCTTCCGATCGCGCCCCAGGCTCTCGATCAGCGACTCCCGGACTCGGTCACGAGTGTCGGCACAGGGGCCACCGTCCCGCAATCGAGCATTCTGTTGCGGGCGACGGTGCTGGATCCCGATCGTGCCGATCAGCTGCATCTCGAGGCCGAGGTGCGGTCGCTCGGCACGGGGTTCAGCGGCCCCAACGTGCCGGACGGTGCGGCGGTCGCCAATGGCGGCATCGCCTGGGTGCTGGTCGGCGGCCTCAGTGACAAGACCGCGTATCACTGGCGTGTGCGCGCCGCCGACAACACCGGCCGCTCGGGTCCCTGGTCCGTGTTCGGGGGCAACCCCGATTTCGTCGTCGACATCCTGCACCCGCCGCGCGCTCCGACCGCGCTCGGGCAGGCGCGTCCCGACGGCAGCGGCATCATCACCGGGGCGACAATCGATACCAACGTGGTGATATTCGGCGCCGTCGTGTCGGACCCTGATCCCGGTGATTCGCTGCGGCTGGAGGTCGAAGTCCGTCCGGTGGGGACATCGTTCTTCGCGCCGACCGATTCCAGCCCCGCAGTGCTGAACGGTGGCGCCCTGCAGGTGGGCGTGGGGCCGCTCCCCGGCTCCACGAGCTATCACTGGCAGGCGCGGGCCGTCGATCAGACCGGCAGTGCCGGGCCCTGGGTGTCGTATGGCGGCAACGCGGAAACGGCGACCGACTTCGCGGTGGCGAAACTGCACGATCCCTATCCTCCGACGGCGCTGGCGCAGCTGCAGAGCGGCAGTCTCGCGCCGATACCGGTCGGCGGAATTCCGCTCTCGAGCAGCGTCGTGATTCAGGGAACAGTGTCCGACCCCGATGCGGGACAACACGTGCTGCTCGACGTCGAGGTGCGGCCGGTGGGCCAGAACTTCCTCGATCAGCCGAACTATTCGGGCGCGCTGGTGTCGGGCGGGTCCACGACTCGCGTCACCGTCGGTCCATTCGCGCAGGACACGGGATACCACTGGCAGGCCCGAGCGCGCGATGCGTCGGGCAACATCAGTGCGTGGGTGGCGTTCCCGATCACGCCGCCCAATCCGGAATCAGACGTCGATTTCGGGTATCCGTCGCTGCCGCCGTCGAGACTCGTGTTCACGGCGCAGCCGAAGAATGCCAAAGTGGCGGTCCCGATGACGCCGCCGGTCCAGGTCACGGTGCAGGACTCTCTGGGCCGGACGAGCACCACCTTCACGGGCGCGATCACGATGACGCTGGCGCCGAATCTGTCGGGCGCGACCCTCGGCGGGACCACGACCGTCAACGCCGTGGCAGGGGTCGCGACGTTCTCCAATCTGATCGTCGATCGCACCGGATCCGGCTTCCGGCTGCGGGCCACGACGGTGCAGCCGTCGCTGACGGCGCTGAGCATCGCCTTCAACGTGGGGAAGTGAGAGCGGAAGCCGCCGCAAGGGCGGCCTCCGCGCGGCGGCCGGATTAGTGGTTGGTCAGCGGATTGACGGCGTTCTTCACCGTGTCGGGGTGCGTGATCGTGGCGCGGCGCACCGGTTGCTTCGTGGTCGTAGTGGTCCGGTGGGTGGACGTCGTCGTAGACCGCGTGGTCGTGTTGCGGACCGCCGGCCTGGTTGTCGACGGCGTCGCGGCCGTCGACTCGCGCGACGCAGATGACGAGCGTGCAGCAGACTGCCGCTTGGGGCTCGACGCCGTGCAGGCCGCCAAGCCGATCAGCAAGAGTCCCGCGAGACGCATCCTCGACATATCGCCTCCAACGGCTGGAAGTCCCGGAGCAAGATGAAACGGGGGATTGCTGTCCCTAGTACTCCGGGCGCGGCGCGATGTTCGCCCGATCTTCGGGTCGTTTGACATCAATATTGATATCAATGTAATTTTGGCCATGCCCCCCTCGCCGCGCCAGGCCCGCTCCGCCGCCGCTCCTGCACGCGCCGGCCGTCCGGAGCCCGCGGACGCCACACTGATCGTCCAGGGCCTGCGCCGCATCGTGAAGGCGCTGCATTCCTTCTCGCAGGATGTCTACCGAAAGTACGGTCTCACAGCGCCGCAGCTCTGGGCACTGAAGACGCTGCACCGTGAAGGGCGCCTCTCCGCGGGGCAGCTCGCCCAGGCGCTCGCCGTGCATCAGAGCAGCCTCTCGATTCTCGTCGACCGCCTCGAGAAACGCGGCCTCGTGACCCGCGTGCGCTCGCACGGCGACGGCCGCTTCGTGCTGATCGAGCTGACCCGGCGCGGGCTGGCCATGTCGACGACGGCGCCCGCCCCGGCTCAGGGACGCCTGCTGCACGGACTGCAGGCGATGTCCCGCACCGAGGTCCACCAGATCCGCCGCGCGGTCGACCGGCTGGTGCAGGTAATGGAAGCGGAGGACACGACCGCCCGCTTCTTCTTCTCCGACGAGTGATCCTCTGACTCCGACCGACCGCCTCGGCGACTTCACCGCCGACTCGAGGGTGCTCGTCCTCACGGCGATGGCCGCGGTGATCGGCGTGGTCAGTGCGTTCGTGGCGCTGGCGTTGCTGCGGCTGATCGGGTTCTTCACCCACCTCTTCTACTACCACGATTTCGGCACGTCACTCGTGTCGCCCGCAAGCCATCACCTCGGCCTCTGGGCGGTGGCGATCCCGGTCGTCGGCGGATTGATCGTGGGTTTGATGGCGCGTTACGGCTCGGAGCAGATTCGCGGCCACGGGATCCCTGAAGCGCTCGAGGCGATCCTCATCGGCAAGAGCCGGATGTCGCTCAAGATCGCGATTCTGAAGCCGCTTTCGACGGCGTTGTCGATCGGAACCGGCGGCCCCTTCGGCGCCGAGGGACCGATCATCATGACGGGGGGCGCCTGCGGCTCACTGTTCGCCCAGGCATTTCACCTGTCGGCCGCGGAGCGGAAGACGTTGCTCGTGGCTGGGGCGGCCGGCGGAATGTCCGCGGTCTTCGCTGCCCCGGTCGCGTCGGTCCTGATCGCCGTGGAGCTGCTGCTCTTCGAGTGGAAGCCGCGCAGCTTCATTCCGGTGAGCGCGGCCGCCGCGGTCGCGGCGGCGCTGCGCATCCCGCTGCTGGGGCAGGGCCCCCTCTTCCCGGTGACGCTGCACGCGAGCGTGTCCCCCGCGGCGATGGGTCTCGCCCTGATGCTGGGGCTTCTCGCCGGCTTCGCCTCGGGCGGGCTTACCTGGCTCGTCTACACCTGCGAGGATCTGTTCACGAAACTGCGCCTCCACTGGATGTGGTGGCCCGCGCTCGGTGGCCTCGCGATCGGGATCGGGGGGCTGCTCTACCCGCGTGCGCTCGGGGTCGGTTACGACACCGCGCACGACCTCCTGACGGGACGGCTGGTCGGGGCGGCGCTCCTCGGACTGTTGATCACCAAAGCGCTGATCTGGTCGATCTCGCTCGGTTCGGGGACGTCGGGCGGCGTTCTCGCGCCGCTGCTCATCATGGGAGGATCGTTGGGAGCGCTCGTGGCCTCGTGGACGCACGGCGATCCCGGCCTCGCCGCAGCGATCAGCATGGGCGCGATGCTCGGCGGCACGATGCGGTCCCCGTTCACCGCGACCGTCTTCATGCTGGAGCTGACCCACGACGTGGGGATCCTCCCCGCCATGTTCGTCCGGTGCGTCGCGGCGGACGCCGTGACGGTGCTGCTGATGAAGCGCTCGATCCTCACCGAGAAGGTGGCGCGCCGCGGCCATCACATCATGCGGGAGTATCAGGTGAGCCCGGTGCATCAGCGCCGGGTGGAGGACGTAATGGAGCGGCACGTACCGACCGTGCTGGCGAGCCTGCCCTTCGACACGCTGTTCCGGCAGCTCGCCGATCTTGATCCGCAGCTGGCGCGCCGGCATGCGTGGCTGATCGTGGACGACGCGGGACGGCTCGCGGGCGTCATTACGCGCGGCGACCTGATCCGCGAGCTCGATCACAGCGACGGAGCGGAGCGTCAGGTGCTCGATGCCGGCACGACGCAGCCCGTCGTCACCCATCCCGACGAGCTGCTGGAGCAGGCGATGGAGCTGATGTTGCAGCACGACATCGGCGGCCTGCCGGTCGTCAGCCGCGACGATCCCGGCCGGATCCTGGGGTATCTCGGCCGCGCCAATATCCTCACGGCGTGGCAGCAGGCGTGGCGCGACGATCAGGTGCGCGAGGCGGGATGGCTCTCGGCGCCGCTCACCGCGTTGCGCCGCAACCTCGGGGCGACGTTCGGTGGGGAGCGCTCGCCATGACCTCCCGCGTGCAGGCGTTTACGCTGACTGGCTACAGCGGACCGCCAACGCAGGGAACGGTGACGGTTCAGGAGTTCAGCAAGGACGAGCGGGTGCGCCGCGCGCTCGGGGGACTGGGGAAATGGTGGGGCATCGCCCTCGGGTCCGTATTCATCCCCATCGCGCACTTCATTCTGGTGCCGTCGTTTCTGCTCTACGGTATCTGGCAGTTCGCGCAGCGCCTCGGGACGACGAGTCGCGCGATCGATGCCCGCGGCATCTGCCCCGACTGTCACGCCGAGCAGACGCTCGAGTTGGCGGCGCGCTGGCAGGTGCCGCAGCCGGTGACGTGTCACTCCTGCCATCGGGGGCTGCGGCTGTCGTAAGAGACGCTACCAGCTATCAGCTATCAGCTATCAGCTATCAGTTATCGGCTATCAGCTATCAGCTATCAGCTATCAGCTATCAGCTGTCAGCCATCAACCATCCGCTGCTCCCGCCAGCTCGCGCAGCCGCTCCAACAGCTTCACCATCGCCCACGTGTCGCGCTCGCAGTAATCCAGCAGATCCTGCCGGACCCGATCGCGCTCGGCGGGCGGGATCTTGTGCGCCACGAACAGCAACCGCGCGATCTCCACGCTCGCCACGAGCCCGTCCACGATGACCAGGTCGCTGTAGGTGAGCTCAGGGACCAACGGATGCAGTACGTACTTGAGGCTGAAGCTGCCGAGGAAATCGGGATGGTAGACGTGATCGCGAATCACGGGGTGCAAATCGAGCAGCTTCGCCTCCAACCCCTTGAGATCCGCCTCCAGCTCGGGGATAGCCTGCTGCAGGGACCGGATGCGTGTGCGCTCGAACGGCGTGTACGTCACGATACGCTCGGCGCCGGCGGTCGCCTCGAGCATGGCCCGCGCCAATCCCGGCCGGGCGTCCCCGGGACCCTCGGCGAGGTAGCCGACGTGCGCGTAGGTGCCGTCCGCTCCGGCCTCGTGGTAACTGAATTGCGCCGCGGCCTGCTCCCACGGGGCCATCCCCGGCCACACCGGTACCGCCCGGGAGATGGTCTCGAAATCGAGAAACCCGAGCTTCCCAGTGAACGGCGTCAATGCGCGCGCGAGACCTGGTTCCACGATCAATCGGTGCTCCTTGAGGGAGCGAACCTGCCGCTGCGCTGCGGGGGGCAGCTTCTGGGTGGGTGGGATGTCGCCGATCGAATGGATCCCCAGCGTCATGTAATCACAGCCGCGCTTGGGACCGATGTTGTAGAGCCGCATGATGTGATCGGGGCGGTCAGGCCAACAGCGTGACAGGAAGGGGCAGTCGCGCGGCTCGAAACAGTGCACGCCGATCGGGACATCGGGGAGCGGGCCGTCGAGCATCGCGATCTGGGCCGCGATTTCCGCGGGGACGCCGGGCAGCGTCGCCTCGACGAGCTCGGTGACATCGCTGCGGACGAAGAGATCACCCTGATCGGGGAAGTGGAATTCCTTGTTGAGGTGCATGACCTCGGCGCGCCGTACATCGACCCCGCTGCGGCGCAGGACGTGGACCTGGACGGCGGCGTCGGCGATGTGGTCCTGCTTCACCGATGAGGAGGATTTCACCTCGATCAGACGGAACCCGTCTGCGTCGCGCTGCAGTACGTCGGCGGCGACGAAGGTGTCGTCGGCGATGAAGCCCGCTTCGAAGATCGTGGGCGCAGCGCCGTGCAGCGCGTCTTGCGTCTCCTGCAGGCGGCGCTCGACGGCGTCGTGCGGCAGGTCGATCAGCACACCGCCTGCGAAGCGGCCGCGCGCGATGCCCTCCACCTGGCGGCCCTGATCGAACCGGTCCTGCAGGACCTTGTCGGGTTGCAGCTCCACCGCGCCGGGTTCGTGCACCTTCCACCACAACAACTTGTGGCACTGTGTTCCAGCGACGTAGCGTGATTTGGAGAGCCGAGTCATGTGCGCGTCGACACGCGGCCGGAGACGTCGTGACGCCGCTCACACGCCGTATTCTGCAACGGATGGCGCGGGAGACCGCGGTGGGAAGCCGTCGGATTTTTCCTACGTGCCACGTAACTCAAAGTGTCACTGAGGGTAGGCAACCCGCCGCAATACGGTATGCCGCTTGCTTCCAGACGGTCCTGACGCCTTCCCGCACGCAGCCTGTCGCCAACGAGGATGACCATGGTCTCGCTCAAGAACTTGCTAGGGCATGACGTGAAAATGGAAGAGCTTCCCGCCGAGCTCCGCGCGGTGCTGACGCAGCTGCGGCACGAGCGGGCCAACCTCGAAGCCGCCACCGTCAAGGCGCAGGATGCCGCCCAGCAGCTGTCGCACATACAGCAGCCGATCGCCGAGGCCCAGAAGGTGGTGCAGGAGCTGCAGACGCGGATCAAGGCTCTGGAGCGCCTCGTGCCGGTGCTCGCGACGCTCGATCAGGAGACCGAGACCGTCTCGCGCACGCAGCGGCACACCGAAAAGAAGCTCGAGCAGATGGCGGACGAGGCGAAGGGAATCCACGCCGAAATCGAGCAGCTGCGCGGTGCGCTCGACACGGCGTTCGCCTTGAAAAGCGACGTGCAGGAGCTGCTCGAGCTCAGCAAAGGGTTCAAGCCGTTGCGGGGCGACGCCGATGTCTTGGCCGGTCAGCTGCGCGACCTGACGCAGGGGTTCGAGCGGAGCCGCCAGCGGCATGACGAGCTGCACAAGGCCGGCGAAGCCGCAGTCTCCCGTCTCCAGTCAATCGAGGAGCGCCAGCAGCAGCTCCAGGCGAACGTCGCGTCGTCGCAGACCCGCCTCACGGGGTTCGACCAGGCGTTCGCGCATCTCACGCAGGCGGCGGCCGACGCCGCCGAAACCCGGCATCAGCTCGGCACCCTCAAGGCGCTGGGCGACTACGTCAGCCAGAAGGTGGCTGCGCTGGAAGAGCAGCGGGATGTCGTGGATCGGGCATTGGGCCAAGCGGGCCAGCTGAGCGGCGTGCTGCGCGACATCGACGACAAGATCGCGCAGCATCAGACCCACGCCCGTACGTTGCAGGACGTCGGCGCGAGGGTCGTCGAGCTGCAGGCGCAGCACGCGGACTTGATCGCGCGCACGCGCGACATCGCGACCGGCCACGACGAGATTGCCAACGGCGATCGTGAGCTGCGCGGACGGCTCAGCGCGCTGCGCGACGAGGTGCAGCGGAACGTGAAGCGCTTCGAGCTCGAGCACGAGGGGCTGAACGCCGTCGAGCAGCGGATCATCGGGCTGCGCGGCGCGCTGTCCGACCTCGAGACGCGATTCCAGGGGCTGGACGAGTCGGCGCGGGTCATCGGCGACGTCCGTTCCCGGGCCGACGGGTTGGCCGGCCAGGTGGGGCATATCGCCGACCAGGTGGCCGAGCTCGAGCCGCAGGCGGCCGGCATCGCCGCGGTGCGGGCGGACGCCGAGCGGCTGGCGCAGGCGGTTGCGGCGATCACCGAGCGTACGCAGCGGCTCGAGAAGACGCAGCCGACGGTCGAGGCGGCGCTGGCCGACTTCGCGACGCTGAAGGGAACCCACGAGGCGGTGCGCGACGCGGCGGAGCGGATGCGCGTCACCGAAGGCGAGATCGCACGCGCGCGGGATGCGCAGAGTGAGACGAAAGCCTGGCTCGACGGCGTCACCGAGTCGGTGAGCGGGTTGCGCGACGAGCTGGCGAAAGTCGAAGCGTTGAAGCCCACGGTCGCCTCCGTGCGCACCGAGGCGGAACGGGTATCGCAGTCCGTGAGCCACATCGAAGCGCGTCGCGAGCTGGTGCAGCAGCTGCACGAGCGGGTGTCCGAGCTCACCGTGTCGGCGGCCCAGCTCGAGGAGCGCACGCGCGGCATCGGCCTGCGGATGGATTCCACCGACGAGCAGTTCCAGGCGCTCACCGCGCACGCCGACGAAGCTGCGCGCATCGAGAAGCTGGTTCCGAGCGTGCTGGGCAGCGTGGAGCAGGCGGAGCGGCGTCTGGCGGAGATCGACGGCACCATGCGCGGTCTCGAGATCCGGTCGCAGAGCGTCGAGCGGTTGGCCGAGGAAACCGCGGCGCTCGGGCGGGAGATCGATCAGCGCCGGGTGGCGCTGCAGTCGGCCACGGAGCACCTGGAGCGAGCGTCGGAGCTGCGTGCCGAGGCGGGACAAATCGCGCAGCAGCTGGAGGAGCGCGCCAAGCAGCTCAACGGAACGCTGATCGGCGCCGCCGACCGTACCGCCGCCCTGGGGTCGACGATCGAAGAGCTGGAGGGACGCGCCGGCAACCTGCGGTTCATCCAGAAGCGAATGACGCTGTTCGAAGAGCGGCTTGCCAAGTGGCACGCGCTCGAGGAGCAGCTCACCCGGGCGCTCGATCAGGCATCGAGCCGCCAGGCCACGGTGGATGCGCTCCAGACAGACCTGCACCGGCTGTTCGATGTGGCCGAGCAGACGGTCGACCACGTGCGCTCGATCGCCGGTGCCAAGGAGCAGGTGTCGGAGACGCAGGCGATGCTCGTGAACGTCCTCGATATGGTCCACCAGGCGCGAGACGCGGCCAGCGGCCTGGAGCAGCGCAAGCGGCAGGTCGAGCAGGCGGAAGAGCGCCTGGCGCGCGTCGAGGCGCTGCTCGCCGACATGGAGTCGAGCGTCGACTCGCTGCGCGGGCAGAAGGCCTTCCTCGATCAGGTGATCGAGAAGGCCGGGACGCTCGAGTACTACGCCAAGCAGGCCGAGGCGCTCGTGACCCTATTGCGCGACACGGGCGTCGACCGCCCCCGGGAGATCACGGGCGCGCGCGGGGAGAACGGCGGCGTGGTCGTCAAGAGCGCGTGAGCGCTGCGTCTCCGCTTTGAGGTACGCGTGGGGGTCGTGCAGCATGGCCCCCTCCGGGAGCCACTGGAACAGCGCGCCCAGCTCGCGCCGGATCCGCTCGACGAAGAACTCCGGAAGCACGGTCGTTTCCTGCTCGAAGTAGCGCCGGAACGGCCGGTCGACGTCCAGCCGGCGCCGGACCTCCTGGTAGTACTTCATCCGGCCGAAGCCTTCGGATGACACGGCGCGCACCACGTTCATCCAGCGCGGGATCATCGCGCGCGTAGCGCGGAAGCGCCGCGCGATGGCGCGCCACGAGAAGCTGTACTTGGTGAGCGCGATGACCTGATCGTAGAACTCCGTCCACGCATAGTGCTTGGGCCGCACGTTCATCGCGTGGTTGTTGTCGAGAAAGTGGAACGGGAAGCCGAGGACGCGGCCGTCACGCTGATAGGTCAGGTTGAGCGGTGCCGCGCGGCCAAATGCCGACAGCAGTGAGTAGCCCGGGAAGGCGCCGGGCGACAGGTCGATGAAGCGCTTGGTGAGCTCGAACGGCTCGGACCCCGCATCGCCGTCGAGCCCGAGCACGAAGTTGGTTTGAATGTAGGGCAGGTAGCGCAGGATCATGTTCACGTGCTCGGAGACCTCCCGAACCTTGTCCATCCCCTGCCGCTTGCCGGTCTTCGACTTGTTGCCGAGATCGTACCACGATTCGATTCCCGGGAGCATGGCCTTGAAGCCGTTGCGTCGCAGCCGCTCGAGGTGCGGCTCCGACAGCAGCGAGAGGCTGCTCTCCGCCACGAAATCGATGCTGTCGGGCGGGGCCGCCGCCTCGATCGCCTCCATGTAGTCGTCGAACCGCACGCCGAAGTTGGGATCGTGCCACCCCACGCGCGGCCGGCGCTGCTGGGTCAGCAGGAACTGGAGATCCTTGGTGATCTCTCCGAAGTCGAGCGGCTGGTACGGGACGACCGAATCGATGCAGAAGCTGCAGGTGTAGGGGCACCCCAGGCTCCCGAGCATCGGGACGAGCTTCAACGCCGGCGCTTTGCGCAGCGTGGCGGCGGTGAACTTCCAGCGCTCGCGCACGCCCGGCAGTACTGCCGGCTGGCGCGCAGCGGCGAGTTGGACCCCGATCGGGCGATGCTGCGCGCAGTCCTGCAGCACGTCACGGATGATCTCCCGGTCGGTGAATCCCAGGACGTAGTCGAAATACCGGACCGCGTCCTCCGGGTAGCAGCGCGCGTGCGGGCCGCCCAGGACGGTGATCGCCCCGCGCGAGCGGAACAGGTTGCTGAGGGAGTAGGCGAGCAGGGCGGCTTCACTGAACGCCCCGATGAAGACCAGGTCGACGTCGACCGGCAGCTCCTGCACGAGATCTTCGAGGCCGGTATAGCAGATGAACGTGACGTCGTGCCCTTCGGCTTCGCACCAGACGCCCACGACCTGAGGCATGATGCTTGCTAGGTTGGCGTTCATCACCCGCGCATACAGGGCGCGGGTGGGGCCTCGCGTCACGAGGTCGATGATTCCGATCCGGAGCTTGCGCACGCTCCTCCAAGGGGCGTTGGGGAAACTAAAAAGGTGGGCTGGATACCCCCGCGGGGCAAGGTAAGCGGGGTTCGCCGCTGTGTTTATGAGGCGGATTTAGCGATATTTACTGCGTCCGAGATGTCAGTGACCTGTCCCGTTCCGGGACCGGATGTCGCCCCATCCAGGAGAGGTGCGTGCCCCAAGCCCTGCCGCTGAAGGAACCGATCCCCGTCGGAGAGCTCGTGCTCCGGCGCCTGCGCCAGCTCAAGCGGACGCCGGGAGAATTGGCTGCCGCCGCCCGGGTGTCGGAAAGCTATATCACCGAGCTCATGGCGGGGCGGCGCCGCGCGCCGGCGCCGGGGAGCGACATCTACGTCACCATGGGCAAGTTCCTCGGCTTGCACCGCGACGACCTGCCGAGCTGCGCGCGCGCCGAGCGCGCGGCCGAGCGTCCCGGCCAGCGGCGGGCGTCGGCGGAAGTGCGCAAGATCATGCTCGATATGTGCGATCCGCAGCAGATCAAGTCGCTCACCCGGCGGCTCGCCCGGCCCGATGGGGGAGAGCTCGAGTGGGTGATCATCAACCGGTTGCTCGAGGTCGCGCGCGGGTTCGTGATCCGGCGGCTGGACGATGAAGTCGGGCTGAAGGTGTCCGCGGGGAGAGAAGGGAAGGAGTATCTCGATGTGCGGATGCGGCTGCTCGAGTTCCTCGATGCCGTCCCCGATTCGGTGACGGTCGAGGACTGCATGGACTTCGTCATCCCGCGCATCGCGATGTGGGGGATCGATCTCGACAGCCACACGATGCGCATTCAGCTGCGGTCGTAGCCCCTCGGGCGACCATCCGGCAATGCAAACGGCGCCGTCACCAGCGGACGGCGCCGTTTGTATTCCCCGCCGGGGCTAGAGCTTGACGACGTTCTGCGCCGCCGGGCCCTTCTGCCCCTGGACGACTTCGAATTCGACACGCTGACCTTCCGCCAGCGTCTTGAATCCCTCTGCCTGAATCGCCGTGTGGTGGACGAAGCAGTCCTTGTCCCCGTTCTCCGGGGTGATGAAGCCGAACCCCTTCGCATCGTTGAACCACTTCACGGTACCGGTGATGCGTGCCATCTGGTGCCACTCCTCACTGTGTTGGTGTGACGCGGCGGCAACCGGCCGCCGCTGTGCGAAGCATGCCCAGCGGACCCTCGTCTGTCAACGGCCCACCCGCTAACTCCCGGGGACACAATGGGAACGACGCTCCAGGCGGCGACTGTTTCCTCCGACGCCATCATCCCAGGTGGCGACGCGAGCGGTTGGACTCCAGATTCTCCAGCCGCGTTTCGTCCCTCCAACCTGGAGCCCGCTATGGTTGCCATCCCGGCGTTAGTGCTGCCGATGCTGCTGTCGGCGGTGATCGTATTCGTGGCGAGTTCGCTGCTGCACATGGTGCTCACGTATCATCGCAGCGACTACGGCAAGATTCCCAACGAGGACGCAGTCGCAGCCGCGATTCGCTCGGGGAACGCGGCCCCGGGGCAGTACCTCATCCCGCACATGTCGATGGCCGAGATGCGCAGCCCCGAGGGGATCGAGAAGTTCAAGAAAGGCCCGGTCGGGATGCTGATTCTGCGTGCCAGCGGCGCGCCGGGGATGGGGAAGTATCTGGTGCAGTGGTTCGTTTACAGTCTGGTGGTCGGACTCTTCGTGGCCTATGTCACGAGCCGCACGCTCAATGCGGGCGCCGGTTATCTCCCGGTGTTTCGCGTCGCCGGCACCGTTGCCTGGCTCGCTTACGCGGGCGGAGCGCCCATCGAATCCATCTGGCGCGGCCAACCGTGGAGTGTGACGGTCAAGGCGATGGTCGATGGATTGCTGTACGCGTTGCTGACGGCGGGAACGTTCGGCTGGCTGTGGCCCAAGATGTGAGGGGCTACATCCGGAGCAGGTAGCTCACCTTTGCGAAGAAGCCGTCGCTGGTGCGGTGCAGGCCGCGGAATGCGAACGCCTCGGGTTCGGTGAGGCTCGAGCCGTATCCGAGGTAGAACACCGTACCGGGCGACGGCGTGTAGGACATGAGCCAGTCGACGCGAACGGCATTGCTCGACTGGGCCACGGCGCGCTCGTAGACGCCCGTCGCGGGATTGCGGATGAGAATCGGTTCGTTCGTGCGCGAATCGTCGCGCAGCGAATCCTGCCACGACGCCTGATACTGCCCCACCACGCGCACGAACAGCGGCCGCGTGACCTGATACTCCACCTTGATGCGGGGGATCAGGTCGCGCGCTACCGTCGTGCCGTCGGTCTTGCGCCAGTACTGCTGATGGAGGTACGTCGCGCCGACGCGGACCCGGTCGGACGGCCGCCAGTCGAGCCCGGCCTGGATCAGGATGATCCGGGCCGGCGACCATTCGAAGAAGTTCTCGTCCTGCAGGGCGGGGAGCACCATCAGGTTGGCGTCGAGGCGGCGGAACTGCGGCGTGGTGATCTGGAACATCAGGTCGAAGTTCGGGATCCGCGGTGTGCCGATGAACGGGACGGTATCCGTGACGCCGCCTGCCGTGCGCTGCAGCGCATAGCCGGCGTACAGCGCCGAGTCGTAATGGAATGATTCAAAGAACACACCACCGTACAACGACCAGCCGCGTACGGTCCAGGTCGAGTTGATATGAAACAGTTGATCATCGGGCATGTGCCCCGCGGTCAGATGCGGGTAATCCCACCGCCCATACAGGTAGATGTCTCCCGTCCAGCTCTCGAGTGCGGCGCCGGGGCGCCCGTACAACGTGAAGCTGTGGTCGATCGTGGAGGTCGCGATGCCGGGACGTGAGATGAACCCGCTCGCCGCCCGGAAGTCGGGCGCGATGCCACCCAGGGAGTAGGTGAAACCGAACTGGCGGCCGGAGCGGTTGAGGCTCCAGGCCCAGAGCGGCGCGTCCCTGGTCGTGCCGCCGCTCCGCGTGAAACTCTCCCCGACCTGGGCCCGCGCCGTGTAGACCTGTCCGAAGACGAGGCGGGTATCGACGGCGGCCACGCGGTTGTAGTTCGAGCCGTCGATCTTGTCGGTGTACACGAAGCCGAGCGTCGACTGCCCGCCCAGGTCGCGGCGCGCCCGCAGGATGTTGTAAACCGGATTGTCCTGACCGGTCGCCGAGTACGCGCGGTCGTCCACGGCGGACAGAAACCCGATCCCGAATCCCTCCGCCTTGCCGGTCAGCTTCACGGCCGCCACCGGCTGCACGATGCGCCGCGTGTAGACGAGCGAGTTGGGGGTCGAAAACTGCTCCAACCCCTCGAGGAAGAACGGCCGCTTCTCCGGGAAGAACAACGCTTGGCGCGGGTCGAAGACGAGTTGGCTCGCATCGGACTCGACCTGAGAGAAGTCCGGGCGCGCCGTACCCGTCAGCGTCAGGTTGTTCGTGATGCCCCAGCGCACGTTCCCGCCGAGCACCGAATTCACCTGCCCGTACCCCCACCGCGACGCCCTGGGCGCGCCGTCCACCCGCGCCGTCATCTCGGGATTCAGGTCGAGCACGAGGTCGCGGTGCAGGTCGGAGAGTCCGGTGAGCGTTCCCGACTGCGCGAGGAACGACGCCGCGGCGCGCCGCGCCGCCGTCCACGTCTGCTGATGCCCGGAGTGCTGCACCGCCCGCACGACGTTGAGGCCCCATTGCTGCGCGTCGGCCGGTTGATAGCGGATGCTCTTGAACGGGATGCGGATCTCGACTTGGTATCCGGTGCCGGTGACGCGCCCTTTGGACTGGTAGACGAAATCAGCGGATCGATCGACCGTGTCGCGCGAGCCCCCCTGGGTCTCCGTCAACGTGCCGTCCGACTGCACCCCGAGGGGGTTCACCCCGAAGACGAGCGCCTGGCGATGGTCGTCGAAGGTGTCGAGCAGGATCTGCACGTAATCGTCCGTGGCGATGCGGTCACGGTCGGCGAGCGTCGCGTGCACGGCGCCGTGCGTCTCGAAGGCGCGAATCCCGAAGTAGATCGCCGTCGGCGAGTACCACACCAGGATTTCGGTGGAATCGTCTGCCGGACGGCCGTCGACCGGGGTGTATTCGGAGAATCCCGTCAGCGTCGCGGCATGGGCCCACACCGGCTCACTGAAATCGCCGTCGATCGTGACGCCGGCATCGTCGAGCCGGGGGACCTGCACACTGGTCTGCCCCGCGATCCCCGAGTAGGTGATCGGGGCGAGCAGCCCGAAGTGGATCGCGACCGCGACGGGGAAGGTCACGGGGCACCAAGGTAGTGTGCGTCGCCGCGACCCGCCCCATGGTTCATAGCCTCCGGACAGCATCATGACTGGTCCGGCGAGCCTACGCCACGCGTGCCCGCAGACCCTTGATCCGCTCACAGCCTCTCGCGATGCAGCGTGGTGTGACGCGCCGCGCGCTCGCCTGGGTATCCAGTAACGACCTCCTCCGTCGAGGCACCCATGCATCCCTTCGGCCTCGTCGCCCTCCGTCCCAAGCGGACGCGGCGCCGTGATGGCCAACGCAGCAGCTTCGTTCTCCTCTTCCTTCTGACGCTGGCAGGCGTCGGGTCGGCCCAGGTGATCCCGATCCGCACCGTCCCGCTGAGCGAGGGAGACCAGTTTCTCGTCTATCCCTCCAACAACCTCGGCATGGGCGGCGTCTCCGTCGCGCTCCCAGATTCGCTGCTCGACCCGTTCCGGAACCCCGCCATGGGCGCGCGGCTGGGACAGGCCCGGTTGTTCGGCTCGCCGGCGCTGTACAGTACCACCCAGCAAACCGGCAACGGCGTGACGCTCCCGCTCGCCGCGTTCGGGCGCGCACGGAGTTGGTTCGGAGGGATTTCGCTCGTGGTGCAGCAGGTCGACGGCAGCCGGGCGCCGCCGTTCGTCGGGATCGCGATCGACCCGCCGATCAACCGCGGTCCCTTCATCCCATCAGGCCCGGCCCCGGACTTCGGGTCGCACGGCAACCAGTATGCGTTCGCCTCGCTCGGCAAGATCCTGAGCGGCGGCGGCCTCTCGATCGGCGGCAGTGTGCAGTGGTCGCGGCTCCGCGCGCTCGACGGCTCGGACCTGCTGTTTCCCGGCCGTCAACAGATGAGCGAAAGCGGGCGCGGTCTCGATCTGCGACTCGGGCTCCTCAAGGACTGGTCCGGGAACCGCTCGTTCGAGGCGCTCCTGCTGCATGACCGCTTCCGGATGAGTGAAGACGTCACCTATCTCGACACCTTCTGGGATCCGGGGACACAACAGTTCGTTCAAACCGAGCGCATCGAACGCGCCCTCGATCGTACGGTCACCACCGGCGTGCACGTGGCCTATCAGCGTCCGCTCGCGGCGTCGGGGTGGCGGATCGGCTGGCTCGGGACGCTGAACCTCGTCTCCGAGCCGCGGATCTCCGAGAACGAGATCGTGACCCTGCCGCGCGACGAGGGGCGCGCCACCGCCGCCGACATCGGCGTGGGCTTTTCCAAGACACGAGGGCCCGGGACCTTCGCGATCGACCTCCTCTACGAGCCGATCTGGAGCTCGACTTGGGGCGTGGCGCAGGCGCCGATCGCAACGGCCCGGGGCGACACCCTCGCGGCGGGTGAACGCACCGTCACGAACCGTTTCCGCTTCTCGAACCTGGTGCTGCGCCTCGGCGTGAACCGGGAGATGACGCTCGTGCAGCTCGAAAAGGCCGTGGGCCTGCAACTCGGCCTCGCGCTGCGCTCGGTGAGCTATCAGCTGAATCAGACCGATCGCGTCGCGACGACCCAGCAGCACACGCATTCGAGCTGGGTGGAGTGGACGCCGACGTGGGGTCTCAGCCTGCGATTCCCCGAATTCGAGCTGCGCTACCGGGGTCGGGTGACCAACGGCATGGGGCGGCCGGCGCAAGCCTTCGCTCCCGTCGGTGTCTTTCCCGCCGCCGACGTCGCGCCCGGGGTGTTCGTCGTCGCACCAGATGCGACGCTGCACCTCATGGGCGTGTCGACGATCACGCACCAGGTGTCGCTCTCCCTGCCACTGGACTGAGAGAGGAGGACCGTCATGCTGAAACGATTCGTGCGACTGCCGTCGTCCGCTGTGGTCCTCGCCCTCGGTGCCTGCGTGGCGACCGACCACACCTTCACCGAGCCGGCCAATGTCGACGCTGAGTTGCGACAGGCGATCGGCGGGTACGGCGTGGTTCCGATTGCCGCAACACCGCTGCAGGATTCCGCGCTCGTGGCCCTCGGCAGAGACCTGTTCTTCGACAAGGAGCTGAGCGGCAACCGCGACATCGCGTGCGCCACCTGCCACGAGCCGCGGACCTCGATGGGCGACGCCCAGCCGCTCGCCGTGGGGACGGGCGGTGTGGGGCTCGGGCCGTCGCGGACGCCCGGTCCCGGCCGCGTCTTCGTGCCACGCAATGCCCCCTCGCTCCTCAACATCGCCCTGGGGTTGCCCTACGTATTTCTGGATGGGCGGATTTCGGGCTTCAACAATTCGTTTACGACGCCGGCCGGTGCCGCGCTGCCGGCGGTCCCCAACATCATGGCCGCGCAGGCGATGTTCCCGGTCGCCAACCGGCGTGAAATGCGGGGTGCGGTCGGCGATACCGATGTGTTCGGGAAGCCGAACGAGCTGGCATTGCTCGGTGACAGCGACTGGACCGGCATCTGGCAGGCCGTCACCAAGCGCCTTCTGGCGATCCCGGCGTACGTAGACGCGTTCCACGCGGCGTTCCCGGGCATCCCCACGAGCCAGCTGGGTTTCCAGCACGCGGCCAGCGCCATCGCCGCCTTCGAAACACAGCAGCTCACCCGGACCGACTCACCGTTCGATCGCTACCTGAAGCGCGACGACGCGGCGCTGACCCCCGAGCAGAAGCGCGGAGCGTTGCTGTTCTTCGGCAAAGCGACCTGTTCCGGCTGTCACAACGGTCCCTTCCTCGGCGGGCAGGGGTTCGCGGACGTCGGCGTGCCGCAGCTCGGTCCCGGGATCGGAGGGCAGCTGCCGCTGGACCTGGGGCGCGCCGAGCTGCCGGGAAACGACTTCTATCGCTTCGCCTTCCGGATCGCGCCGTTGCGCAACGTGGAACTGACGGCGCCGTACTTCCATGACGGCGTGTACCAGACGCTCGCCCAGGTGGTGCATCACTACAACGACGTGCGAACGGATCTCGCAGGGTTCGATCCGTCCACCCTGCCGCCGAACGTGCAGGGGTTGTATCACGGCGACGCCGCGACGGTCGGGGACGTGCTCGACCATCTCGATTTTCGCCTGCAGCAGCCGTTGCTCCTCAGCGCGGCGGAGCAGGCGGAGCTCGTGGCGTTCCTGCAGTCGTTGACCGATCCGTCGGCGCGTGACCTCGCGGCGCTGCGGCCCGCCGTCGTGCCGAGCGGGCTGCCCGTGCCCTAGCCGACGGTTCGAGCCCGCCGGTCGGGCGGCGGTGGCGCGGGGTCGGCATATTCACCGGCATGAGGACCCCCGCCTACGCCGCCCGCGCCGCGCGCGCTGCGCTTACCCCCTTCACGATCGACCGGCGCGAGCCGGGGCCGCACGATGTCCTGATCGACATCCGGTTCTGCGGCGTGTGCCACTCGGACATCCATCAAGCGCGCGACGAGTGGGGCGAGGCTGTCTTTCCGATGGTGCCGGGGCACGAGATCGCGGGGGTGGTTTCCCGGGTCGGCTCGACGGTGACGCGGTGGAAGGTCGGCGACCTCGTCGGGGTCGGTGTTTTCGTCGACTCGTGCCGGAGCTGCGAGGCGTGTCGCGCCGGGGAAGAGCAGTACTGCGAGCGAGCGGTCAGCTGGACCTACAACAGCACCGAGCAGGACGGACGCACCCCGACCTATGGGGGATACTCGACGCGCATCACCGTCGACGAAGCGTACGTCGTGCGTATGCCGGCGGGGCTGCCACTCGAGCGGGCCGCCCCGCTGTTGTGCGCCGGCATCACGACCTACTCACCGCTGCGGCACTTCGGCGTACGTGCCGGCGACCCCATCGCCATCGTGGGGCTGGGCGGCCTCGGTCACGTCGCCGTGCGCATCGCCAAGGCGATAGGTGCGCACGTCACCGTGCTCAGTCACTCTCCTGGCAAGCGCGACGATGCGCGACGCCTCGGGGCCGACGATTTCCTGGCGACCGCTGATGGCAGCGTGTTCGAGCGCAACCGCCAGCGCTTCACCTTCATCCTGGACACCGTCTCCGCCGCACACGCCTATGACCCGTACCTCGAGCTGCTCAAACGGGATAGTGTCATGGCGCTCGTCGGCCTCCCCGAGTCCTCCTCGCCGCTCGGCGCACCCGCGCTGATCAACGCCCGGCGGCGCCTGGCGGGGTCCAACAACGGCGGGATCCGGGAGACGCAGGAGATGCTCGACTTCTGCGCGCAGCACGGCGTCGCGGCCGATATCGAACTGATCCCGATTCAGCGCATCAACGAGGCCTACGATCGCACTGTGCGGGGCGACGTGCGCTACCGCTTCGTGATCGATCTCGCGAGTCTCACGTAACCATGTCTCACGCGCTCTTCAGCTCCTCGGCCGGGCGCAGCGTAAGCCAGTCGGTCCGGACCTTGTCCCATTCCTGGATGAGAAATCCGTACGACTCGAAGAACTCGCGGATCTGGGGCCGCTGCCACCGCGCGATCGACTCGAGGATCGGGACGAGGATCGCCAGTGCATCGCCGCTCAGGATCGTGCGGCGCGCCAGGCGTGCGACGTGCTTGCTTTCCGACGCCGCGAGCGACAGCCCGTCGCGGGCGTTGACGTGCAGCATCACGTGGATGTCCGAGCTGCCGTCGCCGATGTAGGCGATGTGGTCGGGACCAAGCTGCAATTCCACCTGCAGCTGGTCGAGCACGGCCACCTTGCCGAATCCCGCAGTCGCCCGCACCAGCGTGTCGATCTCCCCGCCCGCGGTGTAGCGGAACTCGGTGCCGACGATGTGGTCTGCCGGCACCATGCCTTCGAGCGCCGAACGGATCACCTCGACGGGCGCCGCCGAGAGGACGTAGAAATCGAAGTGGTAGCCGTCGATCCCGTGGTCCAGAATGTCGTACAACAGGCCGATGTTTTCCTTGAGGCGCGTGCGCTTGCCCACCTCGATCAGATGATCCTTGCGCACCTTCGCGCGAAACTCGGGGTCGTGCAGCAGCAGGTAGGCGAGCTCGGCTCCCTGCTGCACGAGGTTGAGGCGGGCCATGCCGGCGGCCTTGCGCTCAAATTCCTCTTTGGCGATGCCGAGCATCTCGGCCAGGACGTAGCCCGAGTCGTCGAAGCTCAACGTCTGATCGAAGTCGCTCGCGAGCAGATAGCGTTTCACCAGCTTGTCACTCATCGTCCTCTCTCAGGTTGTCGTCCGTCAAAAAAACGCCCCCGCGCTTCCGCATCGTAGCGTGGGGGCGTTTCGCGATGCCGGTTGTCGTGTAACGGCTACGTCCCACTCGCTCGATCGGGTGACCCCGAGTGCGCCAGCGGATTGGCGCAATGACCGGTCAGGCACATGAATGGCGCTGCGGCCAGACGCGCAGGAACCGACACGACGTGAGACGTCATGCGCGCACACTAATCGAGGGCCCAGCCGCGCGTCAACCGGCGTGCGACCAATCCCGTTGCACGGCGAGACTTACGAAGTGGTTGCCGAGCGGAACGACGCGCACTACGTTGCAGTCGTGATCCGGTACGCCATGCTGGCCTGCGCGTGTTGTCGCTCGCCCCTGAAGATGCGGCAGAGGGGGCAGGCGATCGCGGGTTAGTTCCGGCGCGGGAGACGCGCAACCAGCACCCGATCGGCCGCGACCCCACCCAAGGCGTCGCGGCCGTTTTGCTTTTTCCGAGGAGCCTTGGATGACCGGATCGCGGACGCTCGTGGTCGCCGGCATTTCCGGCAGCCCGAGCCCGGTGTCGAAGTCGCGCGTGCTCGTAGAGACGGCGCTCGCCGCATTTGGTCGCGGCGCGGAAACGACGCTGATCGATCTGGCCGCGCTCCCGGCCGACGCGCTGCTCGGCCGGGGCACGGTGCCCGAGGTCGCCGCGGCATTGGAGTCGGTGGCACGGGCGGGGATTGTGGTCGTCGGGACGCCGGTCTATCGCGCGACGTACAGCGGGTTGCTGAAGGTGTTTTTCGACCTCATGGCGCCCGAGAGTCTCGTGGGGAAGGTCGGGGTTCCGCTGGTGAGCGGGCAATCGCGCGGGCACGCCCTGGCGGTCGACCACGGCCTGCGGCCGCTGTTCGCGAGTCTCGGCGCCACGGTGGTCTCGGCCGGAGTATATGCGACGCCCGATCAGTTCCAGGACGGCGTGCCGGGACCGGAGCTGCGCCAGGCGGTAGAGCGCGCCGTGCGTGAAGCACAACGAATCGGAGAGATGAGGACATGACGCTTTCGACCGATCGCCCTCTCGCGATCTATTACGAGCATCCCGACTGGTTCAAACCGCTCTTCACGGAGCTCGACCGCCGCGGCGTGCCGTACGTGCGGCTCGACGCCACCCAGCACCGCTTCGACGCAACCAACGGCCGGCCGCCCTACGGCCTCGTCTTCAACCGGATGAGCCCCTCCGCCGGCACCCGCGGGCACGGCAACGCCATCTTCTACACGCTGCACTGGCTCGCGTACCTGCAGCGCCACGGCGTGCCCGTTGTGAACGGCTACGACTCCTACGTCACCGAAACGTCGAAGGCGCTGCAGCTCACGCTGCTGCGCGAGCTCGGCCTTCCGGCTCCGCGCGCGCGTGTCATCAACCACGCCGCCGAAGCGGTGGCAGCGTCGGAGGGGCTGCGGTTCCCGGTGGTCGTGAAGCCCAACATCGGCGGCTCGGGCGCGGGTGTCCGGCGCTTCGAGACGGTGCAGGCCCTCGACGCGGCCGCGCGAGCGGGGACGCTCGAGCTGGGCGTCGATCAGACGGCGGTGGTGCAGGAGTTCATTCCCGCCGACGAGCAGCGCATCGTGCGGGTCGAGGTGCTGGGTGGACGCTTTCTCTACGCCATCCGGATCTATACACCGGGAGACAGCTTCAACCTCTGTCCCGCCGACGTCTGCCAGACGGTGGGCGGCGCCGAGCTGGTGCGGGCGGCGTGTCCGGTGGATGCGCCGAAGAACAACCTGCGCGTCGAGGGCTACACGCCGCCGCCCAACATCGTCGACGAAGTCGAGCGGCTCATGGCGGCAGCTCGCATCGATGTCGGGGGCGTCGAGTATCTGATCGATGCGCGTGACGGGTCGCGGTATTACTACGACGTCAACGCGCTGTCGAATTTCGTGGCGGACGCCCCGCGCGTCGTCGGCTTCGACCCGTTCGCCCGGCTCGTGGACTATCTCGAGAAACGGGGGGCCTGAGCATGCGCTTCGGCTACTGGCTCCCGGTGTTCGGCGGCTGGCTCCGCAACGTCCCCGCCGAGCAGATGGAGGCGAGCTGGGAGTACGTCTCCCGGCTCGCCCGGCGCAGCGAGGCGATCGGGTTCGACCTCACCCTCATCGCCGAGCTGAACCTCAATGACATCAAGGGGCCCGACGCCCCGGCGCTCGACGCCTGGACGACGGCCGCCGCGCTCGCGGCGGTGACCGAGCGTCTCGAGTTGATGGTGGCGGTGCGCCCGACGTTTCATCCGCCGGCGCTCGCCGCAAAGCAGGCCGCCAACATCGACCAGATCAGCGGGGGCCGGCTCACCCTCAACGTCGTGTCGTCGTGGTGGGCGGAGGAGGCGAAGCAATACGGTGTCGAGTTCGACCGCCACGACGCCCGCTACGCGCGCACCGCCGAGTGGCTGGCCGTGGTGAGCGGGATGTGGTCCGAACCGCGCTTCAGTTATGCGGGCCAGTATTACCGCATCGAGAACGCGATTCTCGAGCCGAAGCCCCAGGCGCGGCCGCGACCCACGCTCTACGCCGGCGGAGAGTCGGAGGCGGCGAAACAGATGATCGCCGGGGCCTGCGACGCCTACCTGATGCACGGCGATCCCCCTGAGCGCATCGCGGCCAAGGTGGCCGACATGCGACAGCGCCGGGAGCGGGCCGGGGGCCCCCCGCTGCAGTTCGGCGTCGCCGGCTACGTCGTCTGTCGCGACACGGTGGAGGCGGCCCGTCACGAGGTGCAACGCATCACCGATGTGCGGCAGAGCGCGGCGGGCTACGCAAACTATCAGGAGTGGCTCGCCAACACGCAGCTCGAGCAGCGGGTCAGTCTCGAGGATTACTCCGTCTCGAACCGCGGTCTCAAGGCGGGGCTCGTCGGGACGCCGGAGCAGATCGCGGAGCAGATCGACCGCTTCGCGGAAGCGGGGGCGGACCTCCTGCTGCTGCAGTTCAGCCCGCAGCTCGAGGAGATGGAGCGGTTCGCGGAGACGGTCATTCCTCTGGTGACGACGGCCGAGCGCCCGATTCCTACTTAGGTCCGTCCCACTTCCTTCCTCTTGTATTTCGACAGGAGATCGCTAACTTCTGTCGAGTTTCGACAATCGTCGGTCGTTCCTTCCAGGAGACCCGATGCGGCCCCCGGCCTCCGATGTCCTGCGCGGCACGTTGGACCTCTTGATCCTGCGGACGCTCGCCCTCGAGCCGATGCACGGCTGGGGCATCGCTCAGCGCATTCAACAGACTTCCCGCGGCGTGCTCGACGTCAATCAGGGATCGCTCTATCCGGCACTGCAGCGGCTCGAGCTGCGCGGTGCGATCGACGCCGAGTGGCGCACATCGGACCATAACCGCCGCGCCCGCTATTACCGCCTCACGGCCGCCGGCCGCCGCGCGCTCGGCGCCGAAACCGAAAACTGGCGGCGCTACGTCTCGGCCGTGAACTGGATCTTGGAGGGCGCATGAGCGCGGTGCTGCGCGCCCTGCGCATCCGGCTCCGCGCCCTGCTGCGGCCGCAGGTGGCCCGGCGGGAGCTGGACGAAGAGATGCGGCTGCACCTGGAGCTCGAAACCGAGGCGAACCGCCGCCGCGGGATGGACCCCGCGGAGGCCCGCCGGCAGGCGGCGGTCACGTTCGGCGGCCTCGACATGGCGAAGGAAGCGCACCGCGACGCGCTCGGAATCCGCTGGATCGAGGACACCATCACCGATGCGCGCTTCGCGCTGCGGACCGTGGCGAAGAACCCCGTGTTGAGCGGCGCGGCGATGCTCACCATCGCGCTCGGCATCGGCGCCAATACCGCGATCTTCTCCGTCGTCAACGCCGTGATTCTCCGCCCGCTCCCGTTTCCGCACGCCGACCAGCTCGTGATGCTCTCCGAGGACAACCCCGAGAAAGGGTGGCGGCGCCAGACGGCCGCCCCGGCGAACTACCTCGACTGGAAAGAGCGCGTCCACGCCTTCGCCGACGTCGCCGCCTACGAGCCCGGCGGCGGAGCGACCATGACAGGGGAGGGTGAGCCGCAGCGGATCAGCCTCCGCGGCGTGACCGGCAACTACTTCACTGTGCTCGGCGTGCGGCCTGCGCTCGGTCGGGTGTTCACGTCCCAGGAGACGTGGCAGTCGGGGGCTCCAGTCGCCGTGATCAGCGACCGGATGTGGCGCGACGTCTTCGGCGCCGCCGCGACGACGGTCGGCAAGAGCGTCGCGATCAACGGTACGCGCACCGCAATCGTCGGCGTCCTGCCGGCGAGCTTCAGCTACGCCGCCGATACGGTCGATGTGTGGCGGCCCGTCGCGTGGGACCCGCAGAATCGGGGGCAGGTCTTCTTCCGCCGGGCCCACTGGCTGCGGGTCATCGCCCGGCTCCAGGCCGGCGTCACCCCACGGGCGGCCGATGCCGAGTTCCAGACGGTGGTGCGGCAGCTCCAGACTGAGTACACCGAGACCAACCGCTTCATGGGGGCCGATCTCGTTCCGCTGCACGAGTTCCTGATCGGCGACGTGCGGACACCGCTCTTGCTGCTCCAGGTCGCGGTCGGCCTGCTGCTGCTCATCGCCTGTGCCAATGTCGGCAATATCCTCCTCGTGCAAGCGGTCGGGCGAGAGCGCGAAGCGTCGTTGCGGCTCACGCTCGGCGCCGGCCGCGGGCGTCTCGTGCGTCAGGCCCTCACGGAGAGTCTCGTGCTCTCGGCGCTGGGAGGGATTGCCGGGGTCACGCTCGGCTGGTGGGGGACGCGCCTCTTCGCCGCGCTGCAGCCGAACGGCATGCTGCCGGTCGCGAACGTACCGCTCGATGTCCGGGTGCTTGTCGCCATGGTCGTCCTGACGACGGCGACCGGACTGCTGTTCGGCATCGCGCCCGCGCTGTGGAGCGCGCGCCGCCTCCCCGCCGAGGTGCTGCGGGAGGGAGAGCGCGGTACGAGCCGGCGCGTGCGCCGTTGGGGGGACATGCTCGTCGTGGGTGAGCTCGCCTTCGCGCTGATGCTGACCGTGGGCGCCGGGCTGTTGCTCCAAAGCGTCCGGCGGCTGGAGCAGGTCGACCCCGGGGTCGACGCGCGCGGAGTGTTGGCGGTGGGGATCAGTCTACCCTCGGGCTATGACAGCACGCCGCAGCAGATTTCGTTCTTCGACGCCCTGCGGGAGAACGTGCGCGCGCTCCCCGGCGTGACCGACGCAGGCCTGGCGCTGGTGCCCCCCTTCGGCGGGGTCGGGTACACGAGCGACTTTCACATCGCCGGGCGTCCGGCGAACGAATACGGCACGGAGATCGCACACGACTACGTCACGCCCGGGTATTTCTCGACGTTGCGCATCCCATTGCTCGCGGGACGGCTCCTGACGCCTGCGGATCGCGCCGGCGCCGTCCCGGTCGTCGTGATCAACCAGGCGCTCGCCCGCAAATACTTCCCTGGGGAAGACCCCGTTGGTCAACGCATCACCTTCGACAAGGTCCCCGACTCGACCTCGGTCTGGCGCACGATCGTCGGCGTCGTGGGTGACGTGCGGCAGCAGGGGCTCGCAGTCGAGCCGTTGATCGAAGCGTACGAGGCGTTCGCGCAGAACGGCAACAGCTACATGACGCTGCTCGTGCGCACGGGCGGGAGCGGCGATGTGCGGGCGCTCGTGCCCGCGATCCGCAACGTGGTGGCGCGCCTCGATCCGACGCTGGCGCTGGCGCAGGTGCAGTCGCTCGAGCACATGGAGCGGCGCTCGATCGCGAGCCAGCGGTTCATCATGCTCTTGCTCGTCGTCTTTGCCGCGGCGGGGTTCGTGCTCGCCATGGTGGGCGTCTACGCGGTGATGGCGCAGCTTGGCCGGCGCCGCACACGCGAGATGGGGATCCGGATCGCGCTGGGCGCACGGATGGGCGAGTTGCAATGGCTGGTCGTCCGCCACGGGCTGCGGCTCGTCGTGGCGGGCCTCACCATCGGCGCTGCGGGAGCCCTGGCTGCGACGCGGGCGATTCGCGCGCTGCTGTACCAGGTTTCGCCGGGCGACCCGCCGACCTTTCTCGCGGTGCTGGTGCTGCTCGCCCTCACCGCCCTCGCGGCCTCATGGCTGCCCGCGGCCCGCGCCAGCCGTGCCGACCCCGCGATGGCCCTGCGGGCGGAGTAGGTAGCGTAACAAACAGTAGCAAACATTGATAAACTTGCACAAATAGTACTTCAGCGCCATTATGGGATCGTCTCCGACCGGAGCGATTCCGCATGACCGCTCGTGCCCCGAACGCGGGCCGCATCGGGACGTATCAGGAGTTCCTCTCCGCGCTGCTCAGCAATCGCGAGCTGTTTTTTGAAGAGGTCGTCGACGGCGTCGCGCTCGGGAGGAAGCTCCTGTATGCGACGCTGACGATCGTTGGGCTCGCCGGCTTTTTCGGGCTGGTCGCGGGGGCGTATTCGGGTGCGTTTCAGGCGATCTCGGCCGCGATCAAGCTGCCGGTGCTCTTCTTCGCGACGTTCCTGATCTGTTTCCCGGCGTTTTACGTCGTACAGGTGCTGGTGGGTTCGCGGTTACGACTGGCGCAGATCGTCGTGCTGGTGTTCGGCGCGCTCGCGCTGACGTCGATTCTCCTCGCGGCCTTCGTGCCGATCATCGCATTCTTCCTGATCAGCGGCGCCAATTACTACTTCCAGCATCTCCTGAACATCGCGATCGCCGGCGTCGCCGGGCTCTTCGGGATGTACGCGCTGCACGAGGGGCTGGCGGTGGTGTGCGACCGGCGCGGTGTCTATCCCAAGAAGGCGCTGACGATCATGCGCGCGTGGGCGGTGTTGTTCGCCTTCGTCGGGGTGCAGCTCGCGTGGAACCTGCGGCCGTTCCTGGGCGACCGGAACCAATCGTTCCAGGTGTTCGGGAAGTACCAGGGCAATTTCTACGCAGCGGTGATTTACGCGGTGAATCAGCTGTTCACGCAACCGTCGCATCCACCAACGCCGGGCGTCGGCCGCGACAGCCTGCCGGCGAC
>DASSIL010000116.1:0-23240 GCA_035691925.1 Gemmatimonadales bacterium | reverse complement strand
CTTCTCGACTGCCTCCTTGAGGCGGTAGGCGAAACGCTGTCCCGACTTCTCCTCGTCGGAGAGCCAGCCCGAGACGAGCTGCTTGTAGATCGTGTCGGTGGCCATCTCGCTCGCCAGCTCCCCGGCGGCGGCCCCCCCCATTCCGTCGGCCACCATGAGCAGCACACCGCGCTCGCCCAGCTCGTAGGCCCGCTCGCCCTGCGGCAGCGACGGATCCCGCTTCGTCAGGTCGGCGACGAGGTAGTTGTCCTCGTTGTGGTCGCGCGCCTTGCCCACGTCCGTCTTGCCGAAGACGCGGATCAGGATCGGTTTCGAGCGTCCGAACATTGAGCTACGGCGCCCCGCTGAGATCGTGAGCCAGCCGCTGGTATGCCGGTGAGGGATCGAGTGCCGCAGCCCGCTGCGCCCAAGTGATCGCGCTCGCCTTGTGCCCACGCCCCGGCTCTTGATCGTCGAGCTGCGCGAACGCATTCGCGATCACGTATGCGGCAAAGGCCTGATCCTTCTTGCTGACCCCGGCGGCATTGAAAACGTGTTCTGCAGAGTCGCGAGCCAAAGAGGCCGCAACCTTGTGGTCCGCGAGATTGTTGAAAAGGTCGTCTAGTACGTCGTTGGCGCGAGCGACGTCGATCGAACCACCTTTATGCGACAGCGGCGCTGGCTTGACGGAATCCGGCGGCAATCCGGTCGAGCCCGTGTTGTTGGCGCGTTGCTGCGTCGATTTTGTCGAGCCACCCGGGTTTTCCACGCGGTGTGTCGTGTCGACCGTCAGGGCCGACACTTTCGACGTATCCGGTTTGCTCATCTTGGTCGTGTCGGACAGCGCCGGCGGCGTATTTCCGCCACGGCCCAGCAGCATGTATCCACCGCCGCCGAGCCCCAGCACCGCGACGACGCCGATTACGATCGGCACGAGCGACGAGCGCCGCTTCGGCACCGCCTGCTGCGCCCTCCCCGCCGGGGCCCGTTTCGCCGCTTGAGCCTTGGTCTCGCGCGAGTCCAACAGCTGCGTCTTGCCTTCGATGTCAACGCGCGTCGCCGGCGCTACGGCGCGGGTGCCGCCCACCGGTCCCGCCACCGCGACCACGTCGTCGGCGAACTTGGCCACCGTCTGGTAGCGCTCGGCGGGGGTGCGGGCGAGGGCCGCGTCGAGCACCTGCTGCAGCCCGTCGGGGAACGCGAGATCGGGACGGACCTCGGTGAGCTTCGCCGGCTCGTCGGTGAGCCGCTTGATCATCGTTTCCTGCACCGAGTCGGCCTGGAACGGCAGCGTCCCCGTGAGCATGCGGAAGTAGACGAGGGCGAGCGAGTAGAGATCGCTGCGGCCGTCCACCTTGTCGCCCGAGAGCTGTTCCGGGCTCATGAACTCGGGGGTGCCGACGACGAGCCCCGTCTTCGTCACCTTCTGGCCCGCCTCATCGCCCCCCACCGCCTTGGCGATGCCGAAGTCCACCACCTTGACGAGGTCGGCGCCGTCGCGGGTGCGCGCCACCATGATGTTGTCGGGCTTGAGATCGCGGTGCACGATGCCCAGATCGTGCGCGGCCTGGAGGGCGTCGGCGGTCTGCTTGAAGATCGCCGTCGCGCGGGCGAGCGACAGCGCGCCGTCGCGCTCGATGACGGCGGTGAGCGGCTCGCCCTCGACGAACTCCATCGCCAGGTAGATCAACCCGTCCGGCGTTTCGCCGAAGTCGTACACGGCGCAGACGTTGGGGTGGGTGATGCGGCTGGCGTTGGCGGCTTCGCGGTTGAACCGTGCCACCGCGTCGGGATCGTGCACCATCGCGGGACTCATCACCTTGATGGCGCTGCGCCGTCCCATCTTCACGTGCTCGGCGAGATACACCTGGCCCATCCCGCCCTCGCCCAGCTTCTTGATCACGTGGTAGCGGTCCGCGACGACCTGTCCGACGAGGCTCGTCGCGGGGGCGGCGGCCCGCAGCGTCGTGCCGTCGTCCTGACAGAACCGAATGTCGTCCGGGTATTGCCGGGAGCAGACCGGGCAGATCTTCACGGGATCTCGATGCGCAGCAGCTTGTCGCCCACGAGAATGCGCGAGCCGTCCTTCAGCGGCATCGCCCCGCGCGCGGCGACCGCAATCCCGTTGCGGCTTCCCGCGTCCACCATTACGAAGTCGGCGTCCTCCGAGCGCACCAGCGCGTGTTGCGCGCTCATCGACTGGTCGTAGGGGAAGATCCAGTCGCCCTTCTCACGGCCGATCAGGAGGTCGCGCCCGGGGGACAGCTGGATCACGTCGCGCGCGCTGCCGTCGGCGCGCAGCTGCGTCAGCGAGGCGATGTCCGCCGCCGGCGTGAGGCTCCCCATGCGCTTCGTCGCGTCGACCTCGGGGGCGTAGGGGCCGGGATAGCCCAGGCGCCGGAAGCGGATGATCTGCGACCCGATCAGGAGCACGTCCCCTTCCGTCAGGCGGTGCGGCTCCTCGAGAAACACCCACGTACCGTTGCGGCTCCCCAGGTCGCGCGCCACGAGCTTCGAGTCCTCCCACGACAGCTTGGCGTGCAGCGGCGACATGAAGGGGTCGTCCTGGAAGCGGATGTCTCCTTCACCGCGGCCGATCGTGGTGTCCACAGAGCGGCTCTCGTACGTCTGTAGATCGTCGCCGGTGTCGTTCATGAGCACGAGGCGGATGAAGAACTCGGTGCGTGGCGCCGGGCGCAGCGAGGGCCGGGACAAGCCCGCCCCCTCCCCGAGCGGCGAGCCGCAGGTGGCGCAGAACTTGGTCTCCGGCAGGACCGGCGAGCCGCAGCGGGCACACGCAGGCCCCGATCCGGGGGCGGAGAGCCGCCGCCCGCAGTGGGGGCAGTACGGCAGCGTTCCATCGATCTGGCCGTTGCAGAACGGACAGGTCAGGCCGGGCGCCGGGGCGGCGCCGCCGAGGTCGGGGACTGGGGTCACACTAGCGGGAGCGGGGGCAGAGGCGTCGCCTGGGACGGGAGTCGGGACGGCCCTTTTCACTGCGGCGGCCTTCGAGAGGGGCTTGCCGCAGTCCATACAAAACAGGGCCCCCGGCTCGTTGGCGCGTCCGCAGTAGGCACAGGTGTTCACGGGCGACGCATCTCCTCGTCGGGGCCAGAAGTTATGGCATGCCAATCTATTGCGCAACTTGGCGGGTCGAAAGGGGAGCGCGTACCTTCGCTCCGCATGCGACGCGCGATGACGGTCGTCACCCTGGTATTCTGGGCGTGCGGCGGGAGCAAAGCCGGAATCGCGCCGCCCACCCCTAGTGTCGGGGTTCCTCTGGCGCGGGCGCAAGGACCGCTCCACGTCGCGGTCACCTATCCCTCCGCCAGCGACACCGTGCAGCCCACCGACAGCGAGTTCATTCTGGGGAGCACCGGTACGGCCGACGCGCGGCTCACCGTCGCCGGGATGCCGGTGCCCGTCGCTCCGAGCGGTGGATGGATCGCCTGGATTCCACTCCCCGACGACACAGCCTTTGTCGTTCCGATCGTCGCCCGCACCGCGGCCGACAGCCAGGTGCTCGCGTGGCGCGTGCACATCGCCCCCCGCTTTCATTCACCTGCCGCCGCGGCCTGGATCGACAGCGGCAGTTTCGAGCCGGTGGGGACACTCCGCTGGCCGGCAGCGGAGGGGGTCCGGCTTGCCGTGCGCGCCGCGCCGGGGTCCAGCGTGCGCCTCCGCCTGGTGAGCGGCACGACGGTGCTGCTCGCGCCCGACGCACTCCCCGAGGAGCCGTCGTGGGGGATTCGGGCCTTCGGAACGGACACGCAGGCGCTGCACCTGCCGGCCCGCGGCGATCGCTATGTCGGCTGGCTCGCCGCCGAGCCGATCGACTCGAGCGCGCTGCTCGAGGTGGTGCACGGCACGGACACCGTCCGCGCCCGCTGGCCGCTCGTGCTCACGACACCCGATCTCGGTCATCCCGACGTCGTGGTGCTCGACGACGACACCGCGCGCACCGGCACGACCGACTCGCTGACCGTCGGCAAGGCGGTGCCTTACGGGACGTACCAATGGTTCTTTCCCACCGGCACGCGCGCGGTGCGCACTGCCATCTGGAACGACCAGGTGCGTCTCGCGCTTTCGGCGACGCAACAGGTGTGGGTCAACGCGGCCGACGTGCATCCGCTCCCTCCCGGTACGCCGCCGCCCGGCGGCGTCGTGGGTTCGGTGCGGCTCACCTCCGGCTCGCACTCCGTAACGCTGCGGGTCCCGCTCCCCGACCGGCTGCCGTTCCGGGTCGAAGAGGGCGACCGCACGCTGGCGCTGCGGATCTACGGCGGGCGCTCGGACGTCAACTGGATGCAGTACGGGGCGACCGACTCGCTGGTCGAGCGCATGGGCTTCCTGCAGGAAACCTCGGACGAGCTCGTCATCACCCTCGAGCTGTCGCAGCGCGTGTGGGGATACCGCACGCGCTTCGACGGTCGCGATCTGCTGCTCGAGGTGCGGCGTCCTCCCGCGATCGATCGGCACGCTCCGCTGCGCGGTCGCACTATCGTGCTCGACCCCGGGCACCCGCCGGTCGGCGCCACCGGTCCCACGGGGGTGCACGAGCCGGTGGTGACCCTCGCCGTCGCGCTCAAGGCAAAAACGCTGCTGGAGCGGGCCGGAGCGACGGTGCTGTTGACGCGCACCGACATGTCGCCCGTCGATCTCTACCCGCGGATCAAGCTCGCCGAGCTGCACGACGCCGACGTGCTCGTCTCGATCCACGCCAACGCCCTTCCCGACGGGGTCAATCCCTTCATCAACAACGGGACGAGTGTTTACTACTTCCAGCCGCGCAGCGCCGCCCTGGGGCGCGCCCTCGATGGCGAGATCTCGAGGGCACTGGGACTCCGCGACCTCGGCCTGGGGCGGGGCGACTACGCCCTGGTGCGGCCGACGTGGATGCCCGCGGCCCTCACCGAGGGGGCGTTCATGATGCTGCCCGACCAGGAAGCGCTGCTGGCGAGCGAGGCGGGGCAGTGGCGCTATGCGCAGGCTCTGGTGCGGGGAATTGAGGATTTTCTGCGACAAAGGGGCAGCTCCAGTCGGTAAGCGGTTTACCGGCAACCGATAACGAGGCCGCTTCACGAGACTGTAATGAATCGCCCCCGCAGGCCCACGGTATAATGAAAGAATCCATGCTCCGCGCCTTCATTAGATCTGCCGCCCTCGCCGCGGTGCTCTCCGGCATTGGGGCCGGTCCCGGCCGCGCTCAGGCGCCGCCGGAACGGGTGGACGTGGAGCGGCTGCGGGACTCGCTCGGCGGGGTGGTCGACAGCGTGCCCCTCAAGCGCCTGGAGGCGGCGACGATCGAAGTCGCCAAACGCGACCGTGACAACCCCCTGATCCACCTCCGGCTCGGCTTCATCGCCTATCGGCTCGGCGAAATCGCCAAATCGAAGCCCCACTACGACGACGCCGCGGGAGAATTCGAATGGGCCTCGGACCTCAAACCCGACTGGCCCTACCCGTGGTACGGACTCGGATTGGCGGAGCTGGCCCAGGGGGAAAACTCCTCGATCGCGATCGAAAATCTGCGCCAGCAGCTCGGTCTCGATTATCTGTCCAAGGCGGCGCGGGCCTTTGCGCGCGCCACCCAGGCCGATCCGAGCTTCGCCTTCGCCGCCGTCGATCTCGCCAACGCCGCCCTGAGCCAGCGCATCCGGCCGCGGCTCGAAGTCGCACTGCAGTCGATCCGGCTCGCCGCGGCGTCGCCGGCGGGAGCGAATCCCGCCGTGCAGCTGGCGCGCGGGCGCATGGAGCGCGAAATGGGGGAGGTCGATTCGGCGCTCGCCGCGTTCCGCGCGTTCCTCTCCGTGGACGGCGATTCCGGTATCGGGCTGTTCGAGCTGGCGCGCACCCAGTTCTTCGCGAATGAACGCAGTGCGGCGGAGTCGAGCTATTACACCGGCGCCCGCATCGGCACGAGTGCGGTGGCCCGCGCGCTGTACCGCGGCGACCTGGCGCTGCTCGCCGATTCCGCGGAGCTCAGGGACTATGACGCGCAGCCCGACGGGCGCGCCCGCGCGGCGTGGCTGGCGCGCTTCTGGGATCAGCGCGATGTCGTCGAAGCGCGCGAGCCGGGCGAGCGGCTCGCCGAGCACAACCGCCGTTGGCTCTACGCGCATCGCAACTTCCGGCTGGTGAGCCGGCACCGCCACTACGACATCACCGAGGTGTACCGCTCGTCGCAGGCGGAGTTCGACGATCGCGGCATCATCTATCTCCGCCACGGCGAGCCCGACCAGCGCGCCACCTATCCGTCCGACCTCAACAAGATCGAGCCGAACCAGAGCTGGTTGTATCGCCGCCCCTCGGGCGACATCGTCTTCCATTTCGTGGCGCGCGACGACGCCTCCGACTACAAGCTGGTCGAAAGCCTGGTCGACGCGATGGGATTCCGCGCGGCCGTCCAGGCGGCAGGCCACCCCGACCCCAGCGTGATCGATCTCTACGCCTCGCGCGAGCAGTTCGGCGGCACGTACGCCCGGGTGGCGCGCGGCGGCAGCCTCGCCGGCGCGGCCCTCGCCGACGAACGCGTCGCGGGACGGCACGACATCGTCTCCGGGACGACGACCGACTCCTACCAGCAGCGCTTCCCCGTCTCGCTCAACGTCGTGGTGAGCGACTTCGTCGTCGGAAATGTTTCACCGTCTGCGCGCGGGGATTCCGCATCCATCGCCGTCGGTCCGGGCGGGGACGGCGCAACCGACCGCCCGCGACCGACAGGAAGTCCTTTAGGGACCGCCCGACCGCCCGACCGCCAGACGCTCCATGTCGTGTTCGCTATCCCCGCCGATCGCCTCTCGTCCGAACCGGGTGGGGAGGGCGTGCTCTACCCGCTGCATTTCCGGCTGGTCGTCACCGACCTGCACGACAGCCTCGTCGCCCGGCTCGATACGCTGCGCGTCTTCACGGCGCACCAGGTGCTGCACGCGCCGAGCTACCTGAGCGGCCGGCTCAGCCTGCCGGTCCCCGTCGGCGCGTTCCGCTACCGCCTGCTCGTCTCGACGACCGATCAGCTCGCCGGGCAGCTCGTGGTGCGCGATACCGTGCGCGTACCGGCGCTCGACGGGCGCTCCTACGCTGCGAGCGACGTGGTGATGGGACGGTTGGGCGGCGGTCTCGTGTGGCTCGCCCGCCGCCCGGCGGGGGACTCGACCGCCGTGGACAGCGTGCTGCTCAACCCGCTCGACCGCTACCCAGCGGGGAGCACCGTGGAGCTGTACTTCGAGGTGTACGGGCTCGCCCCCGGCCAGACCTACCACACCGAGGTGCGGGTGGAGCGCCAGGGGGGCCGCTCGGTGTTCGGCTGGGTGGGCGGATTGTTCGGCGGGCACCACGCGCCGGCGCTGCTCGCCTTCGATGCGAGCGCCGACGGCCCCGTCACGCGGGTGCATCGCGGCCTCAGTCTGAAGGACGTGCCCACCGGGAATTACGTCCTCACGGTGACACTCACCGATCCCGCGTCGACGCGTCGCATCGTCCAGCGACAGTCGCTGCAGGTCGTTTCCAGCCAGTAAGTTGACACCCTCGCGCGCGAGTTCATAAGTTATCGGGATTGTACTGCCCTCACTGCGGCGCCCAAAACGACGAAGCCTTCAAGTTCTGTAAGACTTGCGGCGCCGACCTTTCCACGTCGGTACCGCTCGCGAGCGCCGCTCCCGAAGAGCCCTCCGAAGTCGACCTGGTTCGTGCCGAGCTGAAGGACGAGTACGAGATCCTCAAAGAGCTGGGCCGGGGCGGCATGGCGATCGTGTTTCACGCCAAGGAACGCCTGCTCGAGCGCGAAGTCGCGCTGAAGGTCCTGCCGTTCTCGCTCTCGTTCGACAAGGAGTTCGTGGAGCGCTTCATGCGGGAGGCGCGCACGGCGGCGAAGCTCGAGCACCCCAACATCGTGCCGATCTACCGCGTCGGAAAATCGGGGCGGGTGATCTACTTCACGATGAAGTATCTGCGCGGCAAGCCGCTGTCGGCGCTGCTCGCCGCGCGCGGCGCCCTGCCGCCGAACGAGATCCGCCAGATCCTCGTGCAGGTCGCCCGCGCCCTCGCCTACGCCTATCGCACCGACGGCACGGTGCACCGCGACATCAAGCCCGACAACATCATGTTCGACGAGCACGGGCAGGCGATGGTGGCCGACTTCGGGATCGCCAAAGCCGCGTCGGGCTCGAAGCTCACCGGCACCGGGATGGCGATCGGCACACCGCACTACATGAGCCCGGAGCAGGCGCGCGCACAGCAGCTCGACGGACGCAGCGATATCTACTCCCTCGGCGTCGTCGCGTATCAGTGTCTCACCGGCATGGTCCCCTTCGACGGCGAGGATTCGTTCTCGATCGGCTACAAGCACATCATGGAGCCGCTGCCGGTCCCGCCGCTCGAGACACAGGATCAGATCGATCTCTTCGAGATCGTGAAGAAGATGATGGCCAAGCTCCCCGCCGAGCGCTTTCAGACCGCCGACGAGCTGGCCGAAGTGCTGGAGAGCGGGGCGGGGTACGTCGCCACCGGCATCTCCTCCGCCCAAACCCGCGCCATCCCGTCGCTCGCCTTCCCCAAGCTGTCGACCGCGCCGACCACGCCGTTGCCGCGCGTCAGCGCGAGCGCTGCCCTGCCGCCGGTTCCGGGGTCGCGCAAGGAGCGCTCGACGGTGGCCGCGTTGCTCATCTGGGTGCTCGTGGTGGGCGGGATCCTCGGGGGCGGCGGGTTCTTCGCGTACAAGAAAGGACTCATCTTCGGTCACGGCATCGCGCCCGATTCGGTGGCGGTCGGACACGACAGCACGCAGCTCGCCGACAGCGCCGCGCGAGTGGATTCGGGCGCAGGCCTGGGCGGCGACTCGGCGACGCGCGGCGGCTCCACCGCCGCCCCCGGCACGCCGGGGCGCGTCGTGCTGCTCGGCACGATCCCCGACGGCGCCAAGGTGACGATGGACGGGCAGCCGGTGAAGGGAACGGTGCTCGAGCTGCTGCCCGGGACGCACAAGCTGGCCGTGCTGGCCGAGGGGTGGAAGCCACTCGAGCGCTCGGTGCTGGTCAACCCCGGCAGCACGAACACCATCACGCTCGATCTGCAGCGGCCCACGGTCGTGGGCGGCGCCAACGCCGGCGGCGGGGCCGGTGCGGGCGGTCCGGTCACCTGCGACAGCTACGGCCCGACCTACAACCGCGACGGCTCCTGCTTCGACACCCGGCCCGCACCGCTCATGGCGCCGCGCGTGACGCTCCCCGCCGGCGCGACCGACATGCCCCGCCTCGTGATCGTGCTGGTGCATGTCTCCCAGGACGGCTCCACCGTCGATGCGCGGGTGCTCACCCCCTCCAACGACAGCGCCTTCACACAGGCGGCCCTCGAGTTCGCCAAAACGCTCAAATGGTCACCGGCCCAGAAGAACGGCGAGTCGGTCGACGCCTGGACCCAGCAACAGATCCTGCCGCTGCGCCAGTAATGCGAATCGATCCCCGGGCGTTCATCGCACCCGGCGCGTGGGTGATGGGCGACGTCACCCTCGAGGCCGAGGCGAGCATCTGGTACGGGTGCGTGGTGCGCGGCGACATGGACCGCATCGTGATCGGCGCCCAGACCAACATCCAGGACGGCAGCGTGGTGCATGTCGACGCCGGCCTCCCCGCGCTGATCGGCGCGCGCGTCGGGGTGGGGCACCGTGCCATTGTGCACGGCTGCGTCGTGGAGGATGAATGCCTCATCGGGATGGGCAGCATTCTGCTGAACGGGGTACGTATCGGGACGGGGAGCGTCGTGGCGGCGGGGGCGGTGGTGCGAGAGGGAATGGTGGTGCCGCCCGGCTCGCTCGTGATGGGGGTGCCGGCGCGCGTCGTCCGGCCGGTGGACGAAGCGTTGCGGGTTCGCATCCGCGAGACGTGGCAGCACTATGTTGCAGAGGCGGACCGGCATCGCGCGGGGAACTTTCCGGCTGCTCGGACAGGTTTGTGATGTGGAAACACGAGAATCGGCGAAGCGACGGCCCTGATTGGAAAACTTGCCCGGGCAAGTTGACACCCCTACCTTGCCCTTCCGCGTCTTCAGCAGACCTGCGGTCGTTTCGTTCAGAGCACACTGGGTGGGTGGGTTCTTCGCTGAGGTCTGATGTCAGCCGTCTGACGTCAGGCATCGGACATCGGACTTTGGCCGAGCCCGCGACGCCCATTGCAACCATGAGGGTCCGCCCGTCATGACAACTCGTCGCAAGGGAACGCTCGACCTCAGCGCGAACGCGCTCACCGTCCTCGAGCGCCGCTATCTCGTCAAGGACGATCAGGGCAAGCCGGTCGAACGGGCCGAAGATCTGTTCTGGCGCGTGGCGCACACCATCGCCGCCCCCGACAAGACGTACGGCGCCTCCGACAAGGCCGTCGAAGCGCTCGCCGAAGCGTTCTTCGAGCTGATGGCGACGCGCGTCTGGATGCCCAACTCGCCCACCCTGATGAATGCCGGCCGGCCGCTGGGCCAGCTGTCGGCGTGCTTCGTGCTCCCGGTGGACGACGCCCTGTCCAACGGCAAGAGCGGCATCTACGACACGCTCCGCGCCATGGCGCTGGTGCACCAGTCGGGCGGCGGCACCGGCTTCGCGTTCTCGCGGCTGCGCCCCAAGAACGACGTCGTACGCTCGACGATGGGGGTCGCCTCGGGCCCCGTGTCGTTCATGAAGCTGTACGATGCCTCAACCGACGTGGTGAAGCAGGGCGGCACGCGGCGCGGTGCCAACATGGGCATCCTGCGCGTCGACCACCCCGATATCCTCGACTTCATCACCTGCAAGGACGACCTCACCCAGGTCACGAATTTCAACATCTCGGTGGCGGTCACCGACGCGTTCATGGACGCGGTGGCGCAGGGTCGCTCCTACGACCTGATCCACCCCCGCACCAAGCAGGTGGTGGGCCAGCTCGACGCCCGCCAGGTGTTCAAGAAGATCGTGCACGGCGCCTGGAAGACGGGTGAGCCCGGGGTGTTCTTCGTCGATCGTGCCAACCAGTACAACCCGGTGCCGGCGCTGGGCAGCTACGAGGCGACGAATCCGTGCGGCGAGCAGCCGCTGCTCCCCTACGACGTCTGCAACCTCGGCTCGATCAACGTCGGGTTGTTCGTGAAGGACGGCAAGGTCGACTGGGAACGGCTGCGCACCGCGGTGCACCTCTGCACCCACTTCCTCGACAACGTGATCGACGCGAACAGGTATCCGCTCACCGAGATCGACGATCTCGCCAAGCGGATCCGGCGCATCGGACTCGGAATCATGGGCTGGGCCGACCTCCTCGTGCAGCTCGGCATCCCCTACAACTCCGAGGAGGGGGTGAAGCTCGGCGTCGAGCTGATGCAGTTCGTCGACGAGGAGTCGAAGGTCGCCTCGGAAAAGTTGGCCGAGACGCGGGGCGTCTTCGCGGAGTGGGCACGCTCCATCTGGGGGCCCGACGCCACCTGCGCGCGCGACGCGCAGGGTGCGCGCATCCGCCCCGAGCGGCGCTTGCGCAACTGCAACCTCACGACCGTCGCCCCGACCGGGACGATTTCGATCATCGCGGGCTGCAGCTCGGGGATCGAGCCGCTCTTCGCCGTCGCGTTCATGCGCAACCAGGCGGGTGTGCTGATGCCCGACGTGAACGAGGCGTTCGTGGCCCTGGCGAAGCGGGAAGGGTGGTACTCGGAAGCGCTGATGCAGCGTATCGCCGAGAGCGGCCACATCCACTTCGCGGAGGTGCCGGAGAAGTGGCAGCGCGTGTTCGTCACGGCGCACGACGTCACGCCGGAGTGGCATATCCGCATGCAGGCGGCCTTCCAGGCGTTCACCGACTCGGCCATCTCCAAGACGTGCAACTTCCCGCATGAGGCGACCGAGGAGGACGTCGAGCAGATCTACCGGCTGGCCTTCGAGCTGCACTGCAAAGGCGTCACGGTGTACCGCGACGGTGCGCGCGAGATGCAGGTGCTGTCGACCGGGTCGACGGCAAAGAAGGTGCAGGAGCAGTCGGGCACGGCCGCCCCGAGCGGCGATCCCGGCCGGCAGCTCGCCGAGGCGCTGGGCCACGCCGCGGAGCTCGAAGCGGAGCTGGAGCGCACCAAGGTGGCGCTGCACGAGGTCGAGAGCGAAAACCTGCAGCGCCGCGTCAAGCGCTCGCGCCCAGATCTGCTAAAGGGCACGACCCGGCGCCTCGACACCCCGCTCGGCACGCTCTACGTCACGATCACCGAGGACGACAAGGGCCAGCCGTTCGAGATCTTCATGTCGCTCGGCAAGGCGGGCGGCGCGCTGATGGCCGACGTCGAGGCGATCGGCCGGCTCATCTCGCTCGCGCTGCGCTCCGGGATTCCGCTGCCGGAAATCCACCGCCAGGTGCGCGGCATCTCCTCCGACCGCGTCGTCGGGCTGGGGCCGAACAAGGTGCTGTCGGTGCCCGATGCGATCGGTATCGCGATCGAGAAATGGCTGCAGGAGAAGCAGGGGGTGCAGCAGGACCTGCTCGGCGCTCCCGCCACACCTGCGCGGGAAGCGTTGCGTCCGGCCGACATCGTGACGGGCGGGCTGGGAGAAGCGGCACTTTCCGCCCCCGATCAGGGCCAGGATTTCATCGGAACCTGCCCGGACTGCGGCTCGCAGCTTGCGTTCGCAGAGGGGTGTGTCAAATGTCACGTGTGCGGCTTCAGCGAGTGCGGCTGAGACGGAACCTCACGTCCGGGGTGTGATTACAGTCACGCCGCCGTTCGCCCCCCCGGTGTAGCATCAGGGGAGATGACGAGCGCGATGGAAGCCCGCCGAGTCACACCGACCCGCCTCCAACCCAAGGGTTGGGCGCGCGTGGGTCCCGCCGGTGCCCATACCCTGCGGCGCGGCGCCTGGTATCCTGTGGTGCGGATGTCCTCGAGCAACATCGTGGTGCTCGACGTCAACCGCCGCAACGTCCCCGTCGACCGCCGGCTGCTCGAGATCCGCTACCAGCCCCCCGAGCGCTGGACCATCGTCCGTTGCGAGCCGCGCCTCATCGAGCGCATCGGCCGCATCTTCCCGCTCACCTACGCCGTCTGCCCCGCCTGCCGCCACCGCCAGGCGTTCGGCGCGGATTCCAAGCGGCTGACGTGCGATCGGTGTCATAATTCGGCGATCTTGGCGTGGGATGAGCTGAGCTGATCAAAACGCTATCGGCTCTCAGCTATCGGCTATCGGTCCAATCAAAAACCCTCAGCTCAGCGCGCTGGGGGTTTTTCGTTGTTGCTTTGCCGACAGCTGATAGCAGATAGCCGATAGCGCTTTTAGAGTGCGCAAAGAACGTCGCCAACTTCAACCACCCCCGCCCCCTCCGCCGTGCAGTAGAAGCCTCTCATCCCGTCGTCGAGAAACTGCAGGTGCTCCTTCAGCACCGCGCTCTCGACCGTACCGCCCAGCGCCCAGCCGGTGAAGGGACGGCAGGGGTGCGCGACCTGGAGCACCTTGAGGCGGGCGCGCTCCTGGCCGTCGGCTCCGACGATGGCGAGACCCTGTGCGACGTCGTCGAAGCTGAGCCGGCCCGGCGTCTCGGCGATGAGGTTCTCGCCGGCGCAGCCGGTGACGAGGTGCGGCCCGAACTTGTCGCGCATCGCGGCGTAGTGGCCGGTGAAGCCGACCGAGATGCCGTGCAGGCCGTCGTCGTTCTTCGTGGCGGGATGGGCGCGATGGTGCACGTCGACGATCCAGGCGCCATCCGCGGCACCCATCACGCCGTCGGGGGAGAGGGCGAGGCGCTCCACGGCGAGGATCGGTGCGGGATCGTAGCGCCGCTCCGGCTTCACGCCGGTTTTCAGCGTCGTGCGTTGGACCTGCAGACGGATGAGGCGACCGAGCTCGCGCATACCGCAAAATAGCGCCTCGGGCTATCTTGGTGGTCCATGGCGTCCAAGGGTTGGGCCCGCTGTCTCGATTCCGTAGCGGACGTCCTCCGCCGCGGCGCCTGGTACCCCATCGTCGAAGAGAGCGCCGACCACGTCGTCCTCGACGTCCACGAGAGGCGGGTGCGGCTCTCCCGCGCCGACCTGCAGGTGCGCCTCACCCCGCCCGACCACTGGAGCATCGTCGTCCGCACCGGCGTAATGCGCCCCACCCTCGGTGGCACGAAGGACTCGGTCACCCAGACCTACGCCGTCTGCCCCTCCTGCAACGAGCGCCAGGAGTTCAACGGCAAGCCGACCTTGTTGAAGTGCACGCGCTGTAAAGGGGAGGCATCGGTGGATTGGTCGGTGACGTGTTAGCTACCAGCTATCAGTTATCAGCTATCAGCGAGAACCCCCTCGCAGGGGGCTTTTGATTCCGCCGTTGATTCTGCCGATAGCTGATAGCCGATAGCCGATAACGATTATCTCACCCCCGCCGGCTCCAGTCTCTCCAGCACCGGCCCTAACATTCGGACAGCGACGTAGCACTCCACTCCCAGCACCGGCGCTCCCACGATCGCCCACGTCAGTCCCGTCGCGATCGGGCCGGCCCCCAGGGTGTGGGCGACGATCGCCGCCACCCCGCCGACGATCCCCGCCGGGAGGACGGCGACGACGAGCGCGATGCCGGTGCCGAGGAAGGTGACGATGCGCTGCCCCGTTGCCTCGAAGCCGGTGGCGCGCTCGGGGCCGATCGCGCTCCAGGCGGGGAAGAGCAGCGCCGCCGTGTTCTGCACCAGGAAGAGGACGGTGACGACGGGCGGCGTCACGATCGCAGCGCCGCAGAGCAGAGCGAGCCGGTCGCCCAACCCGATCCGCATCGTGTCGCTGGCGAGCGAGGCGACGAACGCCGTCGTCCACCCGAGCATCGCGATTCCGGAGATCACGAGAACGGGACCCAGCACCTCCGCCCCCACGACCGCGGCGCCGCCGAGCGGCAGCGCCTTCAGGATGTCGAGCAGCTCGAGGTCACGCCGCAGGTCGTAGCGCAGGTTGAGGGGCCCGAACAGCAGCGCGACGCCTGACAGCGCGATCGCGAGCAGGGCCACGAGGTCCGGCCCCTTCGCCCCCGGTTGCCCCAGCACGATCCCTATCGCGACCACGACCACGAGGATGAGGAACACGGTCCGCACGCGGAATTCGCGCAGCGCCCCGGTGACGTTCTTCCACACGAACGCCGCTGCGGGGACGCCGTGGGGGCTGAGCCGGAAAATCGGGGCAGTGCCGCCGGGCCGCGCGCGCGGCGCCTCGCTCCTGCCGCGCCGCATCGACTCGTTGCGGCGGGCGACCTTGTTGGCGTGCTCCACCGCCGCCTCCTCGAAGGCGAGCGTCGAGCGCACCACCCAAACGTAGAACACCGCCGCTACGCCGAGCGCCAGGGGGATGCGCAGCAGAAACTCCCGGGCGCTGGAGGCGACGAGGGGACCGGTGACGGCGAAGAAGGGCCAGGTGACGGCGCCCAGCACGCCGTGGCGCAACACCCGCTCGAGTACCAGGAGGGCGCTCCCCGGATCGACGTTAAGCGCCGCGACGACGTCGGGGAGTGCCGCGCGCACCCCCCACCACAGCCCGCCCAGCGCCACACCGAGGACGAGCAGGGTCATGAGCCGGCGCCGCACCCCGGTCACCCCCTGCTCCGTCAGGCTGGCGCGCACCAGCGCCGCGCTGGCGGCGTGCAGCTGCAGCGTGAAGTACAGCAGCCAGAGGGAGGGGAGGCGGATGAGCACCCGGGTGGCGAGATCAGCGTGTGAAAAGATCAGGACCGAGAGCACCGCCGACAGGAGGATCGGCAGCTGGCCGCGCAGCATGCGGAACTGGATCACCGCGCGGCGCGTGAGCGGCGCGGTGAAGACGAAGTCGGTTTCGGCGAGCTGAAAAGCGAACGGCGACTCGGCGGAGCCGAATACCCAGGTCAGGATGACCGTAGCGCCGACGCCGAGCGCGGCGATAGCCCAGCGGAGCTCGGGGTTCGGCACGAGCGAGGCCCGGCTGGCCCCCGGGCGAATGAAGAACCAGTAGAAATATCCGAGCCCGATCAGGAAGCCGACGAGGTACTGCGGCTGGCGCAGCCGCTGGAACCGACGTCGCAGCGTGTTGACGAACGAGCGCTGCGAGAGGTACAGGGCGGCCTCGATCACCCGCCACTCCCTCCATCTCCTGGAGCAGGGGGTGAGGCTGTCAGGGCGAGGAACACGTCCTCCAGGCTCTTGCCGGCGAGGTCGGGTCGCGAGGCGAGGATCTCGCGGAGCGTTCCGATCGCCACCATGCGGCCGTGCTGCATGATGAGAACCCGGGTGCAGATCTCCTCCACGAGGTGCAGCAAGTGGGAGGAGAGCAGCACGGCGGCCCCGGCGCGCGCCCGCTCCACGATCGTCTGCTTCATGCGCCGGATGCCGGCGGGGTCGAGGCCGGTGAGCGGCTCGTCGAACAGCAGCACTTGGGGGTCGTGCAGCAGCCCGCACGCAATCACCAGCTTCTGGCGCATTCCGCGCGACAGCTCTCCCGGCAACGCACGGGCCTTGTCCGACAGCTCGAGCTCCTGGAGCAGGGGAGGGATGCGGCTATCCACATCGCTCACCTGGTAGAGCCGGGCGATGAAGCGCAGGTGCTCCTCGACGGTGAGGTAGTCGAACAGGTGCGGCTCGTCGGGCATGAAGGCGAGGAGTCGTTTGGCGGCGACCGGCTCGCGCTCGAGGTCGTGCCCCCCGATGCGGATGCGGCCCCGAGTGGGGCGCACGATCCCAACGAGGCTCCGCAGCGTGGTCGTCTTGCCGGCGCCGTTGGGGCCGACGAGCCCCAACACCTCACTGCGCGCAACGCCGAAGGAGAGATCGGCGACGGCGGCCAGCTCGCCGTATTGCTTGGTCAGGTTCTCGACTTCGATCATGGGCGAAGAATCTAGGCCAGAAGGGCACTTGCGGCGGCAGGTGTAAAATTAGCATATTAACTATCAATATGTTAACCAGACGCCGTGGCTGATCGATCGGAATTGGCGCTGCAGCTCGCCGACGCCCTCGCCGCGGCCGCCACGGCCCTGGAGCGCTCGGGCGACCGCGCCTACCGCGCCTACGGTCTCTCGCACCGCGCCCACGCCGCCCTTGCGGCGGTGGACGAAGCGGGGCCTGACGGCGCTCGCCCCTCCGACATCGCCCAGCGACTTGGCGTCTCCCGTGCCGCCGCCACCACGTTCATCCAGCGCCTCGAGGTGAAGGGGGTCATCGAGACCACCCCCGATCCCGCAGACGACCGCGGCGTGCGCGTGACCCTCACCCGCCGGGGGATCGAGGTGCTGCTGCGGGTCGGGCAGCTGGAGCGGCGCCTCGCTGCGCGGTCGATCGAAGGGATGCCCGCTTCAGCGCTGCAGCGGACGGTCCATCTCCTCGAGGAGTACAGACGACGGCTCGAGGGTCGACAGCTGGAAGTGATGCGGTAACAGGCCAGAGAGAAGTTGCGCAGACGGCAGGCTTCACGTGGCTCTCAGATCCAAGCCTCAAGGGGCCCCTCCCGAGGGCTGGATTCTGGTGACCACTTGCCACTTCGCCGTCTTAGCAACTTGTCTATGTACTGTGGAAAAGCTTGGTACGCTGCTGGAGGTGAGCAGTTCTACTCATAGTTTCCACAGGAGTTTAGCACATCGCCCATGGCAGCCCGCAGCACGCTGAAGGCCGCAATAACAAGGAAAGAGGGCGGAGTCGACTTTTCCACATTGTTCTTTCCTTGATATCCTGTGGATAAGTGCGAGATCCCTGACAATCGGCGGAGAACCGTCTTACTCCGTGCGTCTCCGCCGTATCTTTGCGCCCCATGATCCGACGCACCAAAATCGTCGCCACGCTCGGGCCGGCCACCGCCTCCCCGGAGCGCATCACCCGGCTGCTCGACGCCGGGGCCAACGTGATTCGCATCAACGCCTCGCACGGCACGCCCGAGCTGCGGGACCAGTGGTTCAAGATGGTCCGTCAGGTGGTCGATGGGCGCGACCAGCCGGTGGCGATCCTGGTCGACCTCCAGGGACCGCGCATCCGCGTCGGCGAGCTGCCCGAGCCGCGGCAGCTCGTCCCCGGCAAGGAAGTCGTGCTCGCCCCCGAGGGGGTGGCGCAGAGGGACGACATCCCGACCACCTACGACGACCTCGCCACCGACGCGCGCGTCGGCGCGAAGATCCTCCTCAACGACGGTCTCTTCTCCCTCGAGGTGACGAAGATCGCGGGCCCCCGCGTCACGGCCCGCGTGATCGACGGCGGCGAGCTGACGTCGCACAAGGGGATGAACCTCCCCGGCCTGACGGTAAGCGCGCCGGCACTCACGTCCAAGGACAAGGAGGACGTCCAGGCGGCCGTCGCCCAGGGTGCCGACTACCTCGCCCTGTCCTTCGTGCGGCGCGCCGAGGACATGCATGCGCTGCGTGCGCTGGTGCCGCCGTCGATGAAGCTCGTGGCGAAGATCGAGAAGGCCGCCGCCCTGGACGACCTCGAGCGCATCCTCGTCGCCTCGGACGCCCTGATGGTGGCGCGCGGCGACCTGGGCGTCGAGCTGCCGTTCGAGACGGTGCCGCTGGTGCAGAAGCGGCTCATCAAGGAGTCGAACCGCCACGGCAAACCGGTGATCACGGCGACGCAGATGCTCGAATCGATGGTGCACGCGCCGCGCCCCACCCGCGCCGAAGCCTCCGACGTGGCCAACGCGATCCTCGACGGCACCGACGCCGTGATGCTCTCCGCCGAAACGGCGACGGGCGACTATCCCGAAGAAGCGGTCGCGGCAATGGACCGCATCATCCGCGAGATGGAGCGCAGCCCCGGACGCGGACGGGAGGAGCGGCGCAGCTCGGACGCGCGCCCCGGGATGAGAGGAAGCGTAGCGGTCGAGGACGCGATCGCGCTCGGCACCGCTGCGGTGGCGCGCATGCTGTCGACCCCGCTCATCGTGACGCTCACACAGGGTGGCTTCACCGCCCGCAAGGTCGCTGCCTTCCGCCCCCCGGTCCCGATTCTCGCCGTCACTCCGATCCCGCAGACCTACCGCCAGCTCGCCCTGGTCTGGGGCGTGCTCCCGGTTCACGTCACGCGCGTCCCTGACTACGACGCGATGCTCGAGCTCGTGCGCGACCTGATCCTGAAGCGCGGGCTGGCGCAGACCGGGGAGCACATCGTGATGACCGCCGGCGTCCCGTGGGAAGTGTCGGGGGGGACGAACCTCATCAAGGTCGAGGAAGTCTGACGCGACTCGTGCTGCTCGGCACCGGGACGTCGTTCGGCGTCCCGCAGATCGGTTGCCGCTGCCGCACCTGTACCTCCGCCGATCCCCGGGACCGGCGTACCCGCAGCGCGGCGCTCATCGCAGCGGACGGCCGGCGTCTCCTCATCGACACGCCCCCCGAGCTGCGCCTGCAGCTGGTGCAGCACGGCGTCGACGATCTCGACGCCGTGCTCTTCACCCATGCGCACGCCGACCACGTGCACGGCATCGACGACCTGCGCCCCATCTCGATGAAGCACAAGCACGGACTCCCCGCCTTCGGCCCCCCCGCCGCGATCGAGGAGCTGGCCCGCCGGTTCGACTACATCTTCGACGCCGCCGTGCAGCCGCCCGAGGGTACGAGTATCCCGCGGCTCGCGCCCGTCCCGATTCCCTCCGGCACCCCGGTCGACATCGCCGGCGTGTCGGTCCTGCCGCTGCTGCTGCCGCACGGCGACACCGTCGTCTACGGCTACCGCATCGGTCCGGTCGCCTACCTCACCGACGCCAAATCCGTCCCCGAAGACGTGCGCGCGCAGCTCACGGGACTCCAGGTGCTGGTGCTGAACGCGCTGTTGCCGCGTCCGCACCCGCTGCACCTCTCGATCCCCGAAGCGATCGCCACCGCGCGCGCCATCGGTGCCCAGCGCACGATCTTCACGCATCTGACGCACGAGAGCACGCATGCCGAGCTGATCGCGGCGCTGCCCGCCGGGATTGAGCCGGGATTCGATGGGATGGTGGTGGATGTCTAGCGAAGAAACGGTTGGCCGACTGTCGCCTCCGCCCGGCGCCGCCGTAGATTCTGGCCCTTCATGAGGACGAGAGTCGTCGAAGGCTGGCACCAATCCGTCTGGGGGGTCGTCAAGCGCACCCTCGAGCTCGCCTACGAGGACAACATCCCGTTCCTCGCGAGCGCCCTGTCGTTCGACGTCATCCTCACCTCGATCCCGTTCCTCGTGTTGTTGCTCGCCGTCGTCGGCTCGCTGGTGCAGCACCAGCTCACCACGCAGCAGCTCGATCTGGCGGAGCTGTTGCGCCGCTTCATGCCGGTGGCCGGCGGCGTGGGGGGGGACGCGGTGCGACACGTCGAGGACGTGCTTGCGGGGGTGGTACGCAGCCGCGGGCAGATGACGCTCATCGGCCTGCCGCTCTTCCTGTACTTCTCGACGCGCCTCTTCGGCGGGTTGCGCGAAGCGTTGAACGACGTCTTCGACACCGACGAGAAGCGCCCCTGGCCGCTCGCCAAGCTGTACGACCTGGGGCTGGTGCTGATCACCGGCGTCCTGCTGCTCTCTTCGGCGCTGCTCCCCGCGCTCGAGGCGCGCACCACGGCGGAGCTGAGTGACGGCTTCTTCATCGAATGGGTGTACCGGCTGAGCCTCGAGATCGTGGCGTTTTCGTTCAGCACGGTGCTGTTTCTGTGCGTGTTCAAGATCCTCCCCGCTCGCCGCATCGCCTGGCGCACCGCGCTCGTCGCCGCGGTCTTCTGTGCGCTCGCCTTCGAGCTGGCGAAGCGGCTCTATGCCCTCTACGTCGCCCACTTCGTGACGCTCGACCGGCTCGCCTCCAACGCCAATGCCGGCGCGGCCTTCCTCTTGATTCTCTGGATCTACTACACGAACTGCGTCTTTCTCATCGGCGCCGAGATCGCCGAGGTGTTCGACCTCGCGCGCATGCGGCGCGTCCAGCGGGTGCAGCTCGGATGAGCGCCGCGGTGCCGATCGACCTGCGCTCCGACACCGTCACCCGCCCGTCGCAGGCGATGCGCCGCGCGATGGCCGAGGCGGAGGTCGGCGACGACGTGCTGGACGGCGATCCCACGACGCGCAGGCTCGAGCAGCGCGTCGCCGCAATCCTCGGAGTCGAAGATGCGCTGTTTTTCCCGTCGGGATCGCAGGCCAACCTCACCGGGATCGCCCTCGGCACCGAGCGCGGCACCGAGCTGATCCTCGAGGCGAACGCGCACATCCTGCATTACGAGATGGCGGGAATCGCGGGGATCCTGGGCGTCCAGATCCGGCCGGTCCAGACCCCGGACGGCCGCCTCACTGCCGACCTCGTCCGCGGGGCGCTGCGTCCGGTCTCTCCGCACCTCCCGCGTGTGTCCGCCATCACCGTCGAGAACACCCACAACCTCGCCGGGGGCCGAGTGACCGATCTCGAGCGGCTCGCCGGCATCGCGGCGGTGGGGCGGGAAGCCGGTCTGGCGCTACACTTGGACGGCGCGCGACTTTGGAACGCCGCCGCGGCCCTGGGCGTGGCTCCGGCACGACTCGTGCGTGGTTTTGACACAGTTATGGTTAGTTTTTCCAAGGGCCTGGGCTGCCCCGTCGGATCGTGTTTGGGGTTTGCGGGCAAGCGGCGGGCGGCAGCCTGGGAGATCCGCAAGCGACTGGGCGGGGGGATGCGGCAGTCCGGTATGCTTGCAGCCGCCGGACTGTACGCCTTGGACCACCATCTCCCCGACATCCCGCGCGACCACGAGCACGCCCGCCTGTTCGCGGAGCGGCTGGGCTCGTGCGCGGGCGTGCGCGTAGAAGCGCCGGAGAGCAACATCGTCATGATCGATCTGGTGCGGGAACGGGATGACATTCAGGCGGTGAACGGCCGCATTCAGGCGGCCGGGCTGCTCATCTCGCAATACGGGCCCCGGCGCTTGCGCGCCGTGATGCACCGCGACGTCGATCGCGCCCAGATCGAGCGCGCCGCCGACATCGTCCGTTCGGTGCTCGCATGACCTCCGTCCCGCCCGGCTCCGAGCATCGTCCCTCCGAGATCCAGGGAACCGGCGGCGCCGGGGTCCACCTGTTGCGCGAGCCGCCGCTCGGTCAGTCGATCCTGTGGCATCCCACGTCGCCGACGATCGTGCAGCGCAAGCCGCCCTCGGGTCCGTATCCCGTGTTCATCGACCAGAAGGCGATCATCGCCGTCAACGGGCACTACGAGACGGCGGGGCGCCAGGGGATGATGGGGTTCCTGGTGGGTGATCTGTTCGAGAGCCCGGAGAGTCACCAGCGCTTCGTCGTCATCGACTCGACCATCCGCCTGAACCAGGCGGTGTACGGCGACAAGACGCTCGTGATCGTGTCCCGGTTGTGGGACCGGATCCAGGAAGAGCTGCGCAAGACCGAGGGCCACCTCATCGGCTGGTACCACAGCCACCCGCCGATCACCGTCGAGCTGGCCCCGGGGGACGTCGAGACGCACTTGCAGTACTTCAAGCGTCCCTGGCACGTCGCGCTGGTGCTCGCCTCGGAGCACGAGGGACCGGTGGCGGGGCTGTTCCGCCCCAAGCCGGGGGAGACGTCGTCGGCGTCGTCGCTGCCGTTCTACGAGTTGATCGAAGAAGGCGAGGAAGGCGACACGCTCGCGACGAAGCAATCGGTGCTGCCGTGGATCAACTACCTCACCGACGACCGCGCGGCGAAATACTCGAGCGGCGATCTGCCGCGGCCCGCGACGCCGCCGACGGCGTCGGCGCTGCAGGTCGTGAAGCCGCCCAGCCCGACGCCGCGGCCGGCGCCGGCGATTCCGAGTACGCCATCCGGGAAGGTTCCCGTACATCCGGCCGCTCCGGCACCGGCGGCACCAGCGAAGCCCGTTGCACCGGCGGCGCCGGTGGCGCCAGCGGCGACGGCGCAGCCGCGCCCGCCGGTGGCTGCAGCGTCGCCGACGGGAACGATGGCGCGCCCCGCCCTCGGGGACCGGCCGCAACCTGCACAACCGTCACAGCCGCCGTCGCCTCCAAAACCTCCGGCGCCGGCGCAGCCGGCGGCGCCGCGCCGTGACACGCAGATGAAGTCGCCGCCCAACGCCCTCTCCAATCTCCCGATCGTCGAGGCGGGGGGCTATCACCTCGGCGACGTCGATTCACGGGCGTCGGAGCCCGGGGTGGTGCGGCCGCGCTCACGCGAGGAGCATCCCGCGCCGCCGCCGCTGCGACCGCTCGGAAGTGCCATCGGGCACCGCCCCACGATTACGCCGAAGCCGTTTGCCCCCGCGTTGGCGCCGCGTCGCTCGGATGGCCACGGCGGCCTGGTCGCGTTCTTCGTGATGGCGCTGATCGCCGGCGGTGGCTTCGCAGGCTGGAAGTACTGGTGGCT